>NYTE01000065.1 GCA_002683335.1 Halieaceae bacterium | reverse complement strand
CGATGGAAGAGGGCTTACGTTTTGCGATCCGAGAGGGTGGCCGAACGGTGGGAGCCGGCGTCGTCGCCAAGATCCTCGACTGAGTGCATGCTCGGATAAAAAAAGCCCGCATCTAGCGGGCTTTTTTTATCAATAGACTTTGCCGATTGCAGACTAACAGGTCCTGTCTCTTTGATTAGGCTAAACCAAGGTGTCTCATTGCCGCCCGGGGTAGCCTCATAGCTACCACCGTGACTTTCGGGCTTGCTCTCCCTTGCGCAAAAATTATGGCAAAGCATTGATGTGGGCGCGGTAGTCAATCAGTCAGGTGCCATGGCGAAAGCACAGGGTGCTGCCCTATGGGGGCTCAGCCTTGCGCTCCATGAGGTAGCAGAGCTTGAGAGTGGCCAGGTTAAGCAGCGAAATGTGGATAGCTATACGCCAGTGCGTATGGCGGATGTGCGGGCATTGGACATTGTGTTCATCGACAGCGATGCATTCCCGAGTGGGTTGGGTGAGTCCCGTTGATTCCAGTGGCCCCGGCGATCGTTAATGCCATTTTCGCTGCCACCGAGAAACGCGAGCGGGATCAGCCTGTTCATCTTGGTTAAGCCTGCAACGGGCTGCTTTGTGAGAAAAGTCGCATCCCCTTAAAACGCCCGAAAATCGGGCGTTTTAAGGTTGACACTCCCCCAGCGCATCCGTAGACTTCGCTCTCTTTTTTCGGGGTCCCCCGCGGATACCGGCTGTTTTTTTAGGAGATGTAGCGTGCAAAACCAGCGTATCCGGATTCGTCTAAAGGCTTTTGATCATCGCTTGATTGACGCATCAACGCAGGAAATCGTGGAGACTGCCCGGCGCACTGGCGCTCAGGTCCGTGGCCCGATTCCTCTGCCCACTAAGAAAGAGAAATTTACGATTCTGATTTCTCCTCATGTGAACAAGGATGCGCGTGATCAGTATGAAATTCGCACACACAAACGCCTCCTAGACATCGTTGAGCCGACTGAGAAGACAGTCGATGCATTGATGAAACTTGACCTGGCTGCTGGCGTAGAAGTCCAAATCAGCCTCGGTTAAGCACAATTTGTAATAAGTAGCCTGCCCGGTTAGCCGGGTGTGTAACGTTCGGGAAGGGTGGCGATATCCAAACCGGGCGGCCATAGAGGGTTGAGCCCCGTACACTGTGAGGTTTAAGCCATGACTATTGGATTAGTCGGCCGAAAATCGGGAATGACAAGAGTCTTTACCGAAGACGGCGCATCAATACCAGTGACCGTAGTGGAAATTGCTCCAAACCGTGTCACTCAAATCAAAGAGCTCGAGACTGATGGGTATCGGGCGATTCAGGTCACCGCGGGAAGCCGCAAGGCCTCGAAAGTCAGCAAGGCAGAGGCCGGGCATTTTGCCAAGGCGGGTGTGACTGCGGGCGAGGGTCTGTGGGAGTTCCGGCTTGATGCTTCTGACGAGGCTTTCGAGATTGGCGGTGAGTTGACGGTTGAGCGGTTTGAGCAGGGTCAGAAGGTCGATGTGGCCGGGCGTTCTAAGGGCAAGGGCTTTCAGGGCGTTGTTAAGCGCTGGAACTTCAGCACTCAAGATGCGACCCACGGAAACTCCCTGTCGCACCGTGCGCCGGGCTCCATTGGTCAGTGCCAGACGCCGGGCCGTGTTTTTAAGGGCAAAAAGATGTCCGGCCACATGGGCGACGAGCGCGTGACTACGCAGGGTTTGGAAGTTGTCCGCGTGGATACGGAGCGCAACCTTTTGTTGATCAAGGGGGCAATTCCGGGCGCACCTGGTGGCGAGGTTATTGTTCGTCCGACGGTCAAAGTGGCGGGCGTAAGCCCGTCCGAGTCGTGAGTAGCGGGGGCGAGACGTGGAACTAAGTGTAGTCAAGCCGGGTAATAAAGCAGCAGGTACCGTAGCGGTATCCGAGGCTAACTTCGCCCGCGAATATAACGAAGCGTTGGTGCACCAGGTCGTGACAGCATTTCTGTCCGGGGCGCGCCAGGGAACGCGTGCGCAAAAGACACGCTCAGAGGTCGCCGGCGGCGGCAAAAAGCCGTGGCGACAGAAAGGGACTGGCCGCGCTCGTGCGGGCACGATCCGCTCGCCGATTTGGCGGTCTGGCGGGGTCACCTTTGCTGCGAAGCCGCAGGACCACTCGCATAAAGTGAATCGCAAGATGTATCGGGCGGCGATGCGTTCCATCCTGTCTGAGCTGGCGCGCTCTGATCGCCTGGTGGTTATAGAAGCGCTGGATGTGGAGCAACCAAAGACTAAGCTGCTGGTGGAGGCTCTCAAGACTTACGGCGTTGATAACGTGCTGATTGTGGCGGATAGCGTAGACAAAAATCTTTATCTGGCCTCCCGCAACCTCCACAAAGTGGATGTGCGTGATGTAGAGGGCGTTGATCCGGTAAGCCTGATCGCCTTCGAAAAGGTGATGATCACCGTCGATGCCATTAAAAAGTTCGAGGAGGCATTGGCATGAATCAGGAGCGTGTATTCCAGATCCTGTTGGGGCCTCATGTTTCCGAGAAGTCGGCAATTGTGGCGGAACAGGCCAATCAATACGTATTTCGCGTGTGCCTCGATGCAACCAAAGATGAGATCCGTCAGTCTGTCGAGCAGCTATTTAAGGTGACGGTCAGTGACGTTCAGACGTTGCGCGTGAAGGGTAAGACCAAGCGCAATCGTAACGGTTTGAGCAAACGCCCCTCGTGGAAGAAAGCCTACGTGCGGGTAGAGCAAGGACAAGAAATTGACTTTGCGTCGATTAGCTGAGGTGGTGAGTTATGGCAGTTGTAAAAAGTAAACCCACGTCGGCCGGTCGCCGCCATCATGTCAAGGTGGTCACCGAGGGGCTCCATAAGGGGAGCCCTTATGCGCCGCTTCTGGAGAAAAAATCCAAGACTGGCGGCAGAAATAATCGAGGTCGAATCACTACCCGGCACATTGGTGGTGGACATAAGCAGCACTATCGTAAGGTTGATTTTAAGCGCACCAAGGACGGCATTGCTGCTAAGGTTGAGCGTATAGAGTACGACCCTAATCGCACCGCACACATCGCACTGCTTTTATATGCAGATGGTGAGCGTCGATACATTATTGCCCCCAAGGGCGTGCAAGCGGGCGATGTGCTTCATTCCGGGTCGACAGCCCCCATCAAGGCAGGGAACTGCCTCCCTGTTCGCAATATTCCTGTAGGTTCAGTTGTCCACGCTATTGAACTCAAGCCTGGGAAAGGCGCTCAACTGGCGCGTTCTGCCGGGACGTCTGTGCAGTTGGTGGCGCGCGAGGGTCAATACGCCACGATCCGACTTCGCTCAGGCGAGATGCGCAAGGTGCCTATCGACTGTCGCGCCACTTTGGGCGAAGTGTCCAATTCAGAGCATAGCCTGCGCAAATTGGGCAAAGCGGGTGCAGCACGCTGGCGAGGCGTGCGTCCGACTGTGCGCGGTGTGGCGATGAATCCGGTTGATCATCCCCACGGTGGTGGAGAGGGCAAGACCTCGGGTGGACGACATCCGGTAACACCTTGGGGTGTGCCCACCAAAGGTTACAAGACTCGCAAAAATAAGCGCACCGACGGCATGATCGTTCGCCGTCGCGGCAAGAAGTAATCGGTCAGGAGAATAAATACAGTGCCCCGTTCATTGAAGAAAGGCCCCTTTATCGACCTCCACCTGATGAAAAAGGTAGAGGTGGCTGTGCAGGCGAATGACCGCCGACCGATCAAGACCTGGTCGCGGCGTTCCATGGTTGCCCCGAATATGGTGGGCCTCACTATTGCAGTGCATAACGGTCGCCAGCATGTGCCGGTCCTGATTAACGAGGATATGGTGGGACACAAGCTGGGTGAGTTTGCCGTTACCCGAACCTTCAAGGGCCACATTGTGGACAAGAAGGCCAAGCGCTAAGGCCGGGTGGAGAGAGAAATGGAAGTAGCAGCCAAGTTGAGAGCGGCCCGAATTTCGGCGCAAAAAGTGCGTCTGGTCGCCGACCAAGTGCGCGGCAAGCCCGTCGGAGAGGCGTTGAATGTGCTGGAGTTCAGCAATAAAAAGGCCGCCGTTATTGTCCGAAAGGTACTGAACTCTGCGATTGCCAACGCGGAAAACAATGAAGGTGCTGACGTAGATGAATTGCGAGTAGCGACGATATTTGTTGACGAGGGATTCACCATGAAGCGCCTGAAGGCACGAGCCAAAGGGCGTGGTGACAGGATTTTTAAGCGCACCTGCCATATCACGGTAAAGGTTGCGGATAGCGAGAGCTGAGGAGTCGACCGTATGGGTCAGAAGGTACATCCAATTGGTATCCGCCTGGGCGTAGTCAAGGACCACAATTCGGTGTGGTATGCGGATAGCAAGAGTTATGCGCAGAACCTCATCAACGACATTGAGGTGCGTGAATACATCCTCAAAAAGCTGGATGCGGCGTCCGTCAGCCGGGTCAAGATTGAAAGACCTGCTCAGACCGCGCGCATTACGATTTTTACGGCCCGTCCAGGCATTGTCATCGGCAAGAAGGGTGAGGATGTGGATGGTCTGCGCAAAGAGCTCTCTGACAAAATGGGTGTGCCCGTGCACATCAATATTGAAGAAATTCGCAAGCCCGACGTCGATGCGAGGCTAGTGGCTCAGAACGTTGCACAGCAGCTCGAGCGCCGGGTCATGTTTCGTCGGGCTATGAAGCGCGTCGTTCAAAATGCGATGCGCCAGGGTGCCCAGGGCATCAAAGTGCAGGTCGGTGGTCGTTTGGGCGGTGCAGAGATCGCGCGGACTGAGTGGTATCGCGAGGGCAGAGTGCCGCTGCATACCTTGCGCGCTGATATCGACTACGCGACATACGAAGCACACACCACATACGGTGTGATTGGCGTGAAAGTATGGATTTTTAAGGGTGAGGTTATTGGTGAGGGCGAAGAGGCGTAAGCGCCCACGATTTCTCAACCAGTTATCTGATTAAGGAAGTAGAAAATGTTGCAACCGAAACGGACCAAGTTCCGCAAGACGCAGAAGGGCCGAAATCGCGGGCTTGCCGAGCGTGGAAGCAAGGTGAGTTTTGGCGAATACGCGCTGAAATCGACGGGGCGCGGTCGCATCACTGCCCGTCAGATTGAAGCCGCTCGTCGTGCGATGACGCGCCATATCAAGCGTGGCGGGAAAATTTGGATACGCATTTTCCCGGATAAGCCCATTACCGGTAAGCCGCTGGAAGTGCGGCAGGGTAAAGGTAAGGGCAACGTTGAATATTGGGTGGCGCAGATCCAGCCGGGTCGTGTCTTGTACGAAGTGGAAGGTGTATCAGAGCAACTTGCGCGTGAGGCTTTTGAGCTCGCTGCGGCAAAGCTGCCGGTGCAAACCACATTTGTTAAGCGGTCGGTGATGTGATGAAAGCCAGCGATTTAAGAGAAAAATCGGTCGAAGACCTCAACAAGCAGCTGCTCTCTTTGCGAGAGGAGCAGTTCAAGCTGCGCATGGCGAAGGCGACTGGCCAGCTAGGGCAAAGTCATTTGCTCAAGCAGGCAAAGCGCGACATCGCGCGCGTAAAAACCGTGCTGGAACAGAAGGCGGAACAGTGATGGCTACGACAGAAACCGGCACGCGGACCCTTCAGGGCCGAGTGGTTAGTGACAAGATGGACAAGACCGTTACGGTGAAGATTGAGCGCCGTGTTAAGCATCCAGTATACGGTAAGTACATCACCCGGTCCTCGAAAGTGCACGCGCACGATGAGGAAAACAAGGCGAGCTTGGGTGACACAGTGGTGGTTGCAGAGTCACGGCCTTTTTCCAAAAGCAAAAGTTGGAAGTTGGTAGAGATTGTGGAGACCGCGACCCAGATTTGAGGTCCGATTGGCGAGAGCGAGTGGTGCAGAGCCACTAGTGGAGTAAAGAGAAATGATTCAGACGCAGTCGTACCTCGAGGTAGCTGATAACAGCGGCGCACGTCGTGTGATGTGTATCAAGGTGTTAGGTGGTTCCAAGCGTCGATATGCCCGCGTGGGTGACCTGATAAAGGTGACGGTGAAAGAAGCCATTCCGCGTGGCAAGGTCAAGAAAGGTCAGGTGATCACGGCGGTGGTAGTGCGCACCAAAAAGGGTGTTCGGCGTCCGGATGGTTCTCTGGTCAAGTTTGATGAGAACGCCGCGGTGCTTCTCAATAACCAGGATGCGCCTATTGGCACGCGTATTTTCGGGCCGGTTACGCGCGAGCTCCGCGGTGAGAAGTTTATGAAAATTATTTCCCTCGCACCGGAAGTGATTTAGGCAGGGAAGGAAGAGGGTCAGGTAATGGCGAAGCTCAAGAGTGATGACGAAGTAATCGTGATCGCGGGAAAGGATAAGGGTAAGCGTGGCACCGTGCGCAGTCTGCTTGACAACGGCCGAGTCGTTGTCAGTGGTGTGAATATGGTGAAAAAACATACGAAGCCCAACCCGCAGGCGGGTATTGCTGGCGGTATTGTTGAGCAGGAGGCGCCCATTCAGGCTTCGAATGTGGCGCTTTTCAATAGCGAGTCTGGTAAGGGCGAGCGCGTCGGTTACCGGATGGATGACGGCAAAAAGGTTCGCATTTTCAAGCCATCAGGCGATCTGGTTGACGCCTGATCTGCGTTGGCGAATAGAGGCAGTTGAGAGATGACAGCGCTTAAAGAAAAGTACCGCAGCGAAATCGTTCCCAAGCTTCAGGCGGAGTTGGGTCTTGATAACGTCATGGCGGTGCCCCGTATCACCAAGATCACACTGAACATGGGTGTAGGAGAGGCGGTAGGTGATAAAAAGGTTTTGGAGCACGCCGTAAGTGATATGGAAAAGATTGCGGGCCAAAAAGCTGTGGTGACCAAATCACGTAAATCCATCGCCGGCTTCAAGATTCGCGACGGATGGCCGATCGGTTGCAAGGTCACGCTGCGCGACGAGCGTATGTATGAGTTCTTGGACCGACTGATCAATATCGCTATCCCACGCGTTCGTGACTTTCGCGGCATCAGTCCAAAGCAGTTTGATGGTCGCGGTAACTTCGCGATGGGCGTGACCGAGCAGATTATTTTCCCGGAAATTGACTACGACCAGATCGACAAGCTGCGTGGTATGGATATCACGATATCAACCACGGCTGCGAATGACACGCAGGGCCGTGCGTTGCTGGCGGCGTTTAATTTCCCATTTAGAAGCTGAGGCAACAAAGGTATGGCAAAGAAATCCATGATTGCCCGAGAGGCAAAGCGCGCCAAGACCGTAGCGAAGTTTGCTACCAAGCGTGCTGAGCTCAAGGAACTGATCGCCAACGTCAACGCGTCAGACGACGAGCGGTGGGAAGCGCAGATCGCGCTGCAGAAGCTCCCTCGCAATGCCAGCCCTGTGCGGCAGCAGCGCCGCTGTCAACTGACCGGGCGGCCTCACGGCGTATACAGAAAATTTGGTTTGTGTCGCAACAAACTGCGAGAAGCAGCAATGCGAGGCGATGTGCCGGGGCTGGTTAAGTCCAGCTGGTAACGGAGAACGATTGAATGAGCATGCAAGATCCCCTGAGCGATATGTTGACGCGTCTGCGTAATGCGCAGATGGCAGGTAAGCAGACTGTTGATATGCCCGGCTCGAAATTGAAGGTTTCGGTTGCCAAGGTTCTGGAGCAAGAGGGCTACATTGCCGGGCATCGCTATGACGTGAGCAGCGGAAAGCCCCGCCTGCATATCGATTTAAAATACTTCGATGGTAAGCCCGTGATCGCTGAGATCGAGCGCATCAGCAAGCCTTCTTTGCGGCGCTACTCTGGTAAAGACAACCTGCCATCAGTGCGTGGTGGGTTGGGCGTTGCCATTGTATCGACGTCGCGCGGCGTGATGACGGATCGCGCGGCGCGCGCTGCGGGTGTCGGAGGCGAAGTCCTCTGCACCGTATTCTGATCAAAAAACAGGAGCGTTAAGTAAATGTCTCGTGTAGCGAATAACCCCGTGAATTTGCCCAAAGGGGTAGATGTCACAGTTGAGGGCACGAACCTCTCGGTCAAGGGCGGCAAAGGTGCCCTTGATATGGCACTCGTCGAAGGCGTTGACGTTAATGTCGATGAGGGTATGGCGACGATTACTTTTGATGGTGACGCTCAGCGCGCGATGGCCGGGACCACCCGCTCGCTGCTGGCAAATATGGTCAAAGGCGTTTCCGAGGGGTGGGAGAAGCGGTTGGTGTTGAATGGTGTCGGTTATCGAGCCAAGGCGTCAGGTAAGACGGTTAACCTGACCATTGGCCTTTCGCACCCTGTAAATTATGAGTTGGGCGAGGGTTTATCGGCTGAGACGCCCACGCAGACTGAAATTGTGATCTCTGGTATCGACAAGCAAGCGGTCGGTCAGGCGGCGGCTGAAATTCGAAGCTTCCGTCCTCCAGAGCCTTATAAAGGCAAAGGCATCCGTTACGCCGACGAGTACGTCAGGCGTAAAGAAGCCAAGAAAAAGTAATCGGGTACCGCGATGAATACCAAGAACAAGGCGCGTTTGCGTCGCGCCAGAAAGTCCAGAGTCAAACTGCGAACCGCAGGATCAGTGCGTTTGTCTGTGCACCGAACCCCCAAGCATATTTATGCTCAGGTTATATCCGGGGATAGCAAAACGGTGCTGGCTCAGGCCTCTACCCTCGACAAGGATTTGCGCGCAAGCGCAACCGGAAACGTCACAGCTGCTGCGGCAGTCGGCAAGTTGGTCGCTGAGCGCGCCAAGTCAGCCGGTGTTACCTCGGTGGCATTCGATCGATCGGGATTTCGATATCACGGGCGCGTCAAGGCGCTCGCTGAAGCCGCACGCGAAGGTGGGCTGGAGTTTTAAGTATGGCGATGAAAGATAGAAAGCAGCAGGGCGACCAGCGAACTGAGGGCGATCTGCAGGAAAAACTGGTCCAGGTGAACCGTGTTGCCAAAACCGTCAAAGGGGGTCGCATCATGAGTTTCACTGCCCTCACAGTGGTCGGTGATGGTAAGGGGCGTGTGGGTTACGGTCGTGGCAAGGCGCGAGAAGTGCCTGTTGCAATTCAGAAGGCAATGGAAGCCGCGCGGCGGAATATGGTGCAGGTGCAGCTCGTGAACGGCACGCTGCAGTACCCCGTTAAGGCAGCTCACGGCGCCTCCAAGGTTTACATGCAGCCAGCCTCCGAAGGTACGGGGGTCATTGCCGGTGGTGCGATGCGCTCAGTGTTGGAATTGGCTGGAGTGCACAATGTTTTGGCTAAGTGCTACGGCTCCACCAACCCCGTGAACGTGGTGCGTGCCACTTTCAAAGGCCTCAGGGATATGAGTTCCCCAGAGGACGTCGCAGCGCGCCGTGGTTTGAGCGTCGAAGAAATCCTCAGCTGAGTATTGGGGTTAAAGAAATGAGTAAAGCAATGATTAAAGTGACGCAGGTACGTAGTATTCATGGCCGCCTTAAGAAGCATCAGGCCTGTGTTGCGGGATTGGGTCTTCGTCGAATCGGCCACACGGTTGAGGTTGAGGACACGCCGTCGGTGCGCGGCATGATCAATAAGGTCAACTATTTGGTGCGCGTTGAGGGCGAGAGCAATGTCTGACGATATGCGGTTAAATAATTTGAAACCTGCGCCCGGTGCTAAGCGTGATGCGAAGCGCGTGGGCCGTGGGATTGGCTCGGGTACTGGCAAAACTGCAGGGCGTGGCCACAAGGGACTGAAGTCTCGTTCGGGAGGCACGGTGAAAGCCGGCTTTGAGGGTGGTCAGATGCCGCTTCAGAAGCGACTGCCCAAGTATGGTTTTAGCTCTCGCATCGGCCGCACGACTGCAGAGGTGCGCTTGCATGAGTTGAGTCGCGTTGACGGCGATATCGCTGATCTGGAATCGTTGAAGGCCGCGGACCTGATCAAAGATGATGTAAAACGCGTACGAGTCTTTCTGTCTGGCGAAATCAATCGTGCGATGAATGTGCGCGGATTGACAGTCACCAAAGGAGCCAAGGCAGCCATTGAAGCTGCTGGCGGGAGTGTCGAGGCGTAACCCATGGCCAATGGCATGCCATCCATGAATTCAGCCGGTATGGGCGAGTTATTTGCTCGCCTACGCTTCGTGTTGATCGCGCTCTTGATTTACCGAATCGGGACACATATTCCTGTGCCAGGTATCGACCCAGAGCAGTTGGCATCATTATTCGACCAGAATCAGGGCACGATCCTTGGTTTGGCCAATGTATTCTCAGGTGGTGCGCTGGAGCGCATGAGTATTTTGGCGTTGGGTATCCTGCCGTACATCTCTGCCTCGATCATCATGCAGCTGATGACGGCGGTGACACCGCAGTTAGAGCAGCTAAAGAAAGAAGGTGAGGCAGGTCGCCGCAAAATCTCTCAATGGACGCGATACCTTACAGTTGCTTTGGCCCTTGTGCAGGGCACCGGTATGACCGTGGGGCTTGCCAATCAAGGGCTGACCTATGCCTCAGGCCTGAGTTTTTACGTGACTGCTGTGGCCTCACTGGTGACCGGGGCTGTGTTCATGATGTGGTTGGGTGAGCAGATCACCGAGCGCGGCGTGGGTAACGGCATCTCCTTGCTGATTTTTGCAGGTATTGTTGCTGGCTTGCCTGCCGCTATTGGCCAGTCGCTTGAGCAGGCGCGGCAGGGTGAGATCAGCATTCTGATTTTGCTGGGCATTCTCGTTTTGGCGGCGGTGGTCATTTATTTGGTTGTCTTTATCGAGCGCGGCCAGCGTCGTATTACGGTGAATTACGCCAAGCGACAGCAGGGTCGTCGGATGATGCAGGCGCAGGCGTCGCATCTACCTCTCAAGGTTAATATGGCAGGCGTTATTCCCGCTATTTTTGCCAGCTCTATTTTGTTATTCCCGGCGTCGGTTGCGCAGTGGTTTGGCAGTGGTGACAGTGCCGATTGGTTGCAAGATCTCGCGGTGGCGATTGGTCCCGGTCAACCCCTTAATATCTTGTTGTTTACTGGCTTTATAGTGTTTTTCTGCTTCTTTTACACGGCCCTGATGTTTAACCCCCAGGAAGTGGCCGACAATTTGAAGCGGTCCGGCGCGTTTGTGCCAGGCATTCGTCCGGGACAACAGACAGCTAATTACATCGACGGCGTGCTCACTCGCCTGACGGTATTCGGATCAGCTTATATCGCCTTGGTATGTTTATTACCTCAGTTTCTGGTGGTGATGTTTAACGTCCCTTTTTACCTCGGCGGTACGTCCATGTTGATCGTTGTGGTGGTGGTCATGGATTTCATGGCGCAGGTGCAGAGTCATCTGATGTCCCACCAATACGAGGGTGTGATGAAAAAAGCCAACCTCGGGAGTATGAGCCCTGCAGGTCGGGTGAGATAGGAATCAGGAGTTTCTGATGAAAGTGCGAGCTTCGGTAAAGAAAATGTGCCGCAACTGCAAGATAGTAAGACGTAACGGTGTGGTGAGAGTGATCTGTTCCTCAGATCCACGGCACAAGCAGCGTCAGGGTTGATCCTTGAACCTTTGCGGCCAAGCAATTAATATGCGCGCCCTTTTTTGGGGTGCGGCAATAGGGTGCGCCATGGGGCGTGCCTCGAAAAAGGTGTGGAGATAAAAGATGGCGCGTATCGCCGGAGTCAATATTCCAGATCACAAGCATGCGGTGATTTCACTCACCCACATTTTTGGCATTGGTCGGACCCAGGCCAAGCGACTATGTGAAGTCAGCAATATTCCAGAGACCACCAAGATTGGTGAGCTTTCTGAGGGTGAGCTGGATCAGTTGCGATCTCTGGTCTCGGAAATGAATGTCGAGGGAGATCTGCGTCGCGAGGTATCAATGAATATCAAGCGACTGATGGATTTGGGTTGTAATCGCGGGTTGCGTCATCGAAAGGGCCTGCCTTTGCGCGGCCAACGTTCCAAGACCAACGCGCGAACCCGGAAGGGGCCTAGAAAGCCCATTCGTAGGTAAAAAGGCTGTCATCCGGAGTCTGGATGACCACTTTGGTGGAGCTACATCACTTTTTGTAGCGTCGATATTGAAGAGAGTAGATTTATGGCAAAAAACGCCAAGACAACCAAACGTAAAATCACCAAGCAGGTCGTTGATGGTGTGGCGCACGTCCACGCGTCGTTTAACAACACCATCATTACCATCACTGATCGGCAGGGTAATACGCTGAGCTGGGCCACCTCTGGCGGTTCGGGTTTTCGCGGGTCGCGCAAGTCCACGCCTTTTGCTGCACAGGTGGCGGCTGAGCGCGCGGGGGAGGCCGCCAAAGAGTATGGGCTTCGTAATCTCGACGTGCAGGTAAAGGGTCCTGGGCCTGGCCGAGAGTCTGCTGTGCGCGCATTGAATAGTTGCGGCTACAAGATTACCAATATCACCGATGTGACACCGATTCCCCATAACGGTTGTCGCCCACCCAAGAAGCGTCGCGTTTAAGGCGCACAGAGAGGACTTAGCAAATGGCTCGATATATTGGACCGAAGTGCAAGCTCTCCCGACGGGAGGGTACAGACCTGCAACTCAAGAGTGGCGTCACGGCTTTTGATAAAAAGTGTAAATCGGAAACCGCGCCCGGCCAACATGGCGCGCGCCGCGGCCGCCTGTCGGATTACGGTGTTCAGCTGCGTGAAAAGCAGAAGGTGCGGCGCATATACGGTGTGCTCGAAAAGCAGTTTAGGAATTATTACAAGGAAGCGGCGCGACTCAAAGGCGCTACTGGTGAGAATCTGCTTCAGCTGCTCGAGAGCAGATTAGATAATGTTGTTTATCGAATGGGCTTTGGCTCGACGCGTTCTGAGTCTCGCCAGTTGGTCTCCCATAAGGGGATTTTAGTGAATGGCAAGGTAGTCAATATCCCCTCTTACCAGGTGCAACCGGGCGACGTTGTGTCAGTTCGTGAGAAGGCAAAGAAGCAACTCAGAGTGCAATCTTCTCTGGCTATTGCAGAGCAACGCGGGGAGCCCATTTGGGTTGAAGTGGATGTCGATAAGCTTGAGGGAACGTTTAAGTCACGCCCCGATCGACAAGATCTCTCCAGCGAAATTAACGAAAACCTGATTGTGGAGTTGTACTCGAAGTAATTGTGCTTCGCTCTGAACCTATTCCCAATCCCTGATTTAATCGAAGGTGCTTTATGCAAAGTTCGGTCACTGAGTTTTTGACACCCCGCGTCATCAAAGTTGATGAAGCGTCCTCCACCCGCGCTACGGTTACGCTGGAACCACTGGAGCGTGGTTTTGGCCATACGCTGGGCAATGCCCTGCGTAGAATTCTCTTGTCTTCCATGCCTGGCTGTGCGATCACCGAGGTCGAGATAGATGGCGTAGAGCACGAGTACTCCGCGATGGAAGGCGTTCAGGAGGATGTCATTGAGGTTTTACTTAATCTCAAAGGCGTGGCGCTGTCGCTTTCCGGTAAGGATTCCGCACAGTTAATGCTTTCTGCGCAGGGCCCCTGCACGGTAACGGCTGCCGACATTCAGGTGGATCACGATGTGGAAATTTCCAATCCTGACCACGTTATTTGCACAGTCACCGACAAGGCGCATGTGGCCATTCGATTGATGGTGCAGCGTGGTCGCGGTTACTCGCCTGCAGATGCGCGAGAGAACCCCGAAGACGAGACGCGTTCTATCGGCCGGTTGCCGCTGGATGCATCGTTCTCACCGATCCGTCGCATCAGCTACGTAGTGGATTCAGCGCGAGTTGAGCAGCGGACAGACCTCGATAAGTTGATTATTGACCTGGAAACTAATGGCACCTTGGACCCAGAAGAGGCGATTCGCCGCGCGGCAACTATCCTACAGCAGCAGCTGGCGGTATTTGTCGACCTCGAGGGTGAGGCGCAGGCAGCGGCGACCGAAGCGGCGGAAGAGGTTGATCCTGTTTTGTTACGACCGGTTGATGACCTTGAGCTGACGGTCCGCTCAGCGAATTGCTTGAAGGCTGAAAACATCTATTACATCGGCGATTTGGTGCAACGCACTGAGGTGGAGCTGTTGAAAACGCCTAACCTTGGCAAGAAGTCTTTGACAGAGATTAAAGATGTGTTGGCATCCCGTGGTTTGTCGTTGGGTATGCGTCTTGAGGCATGGCCACCGGCGAGTCTTAAAAATGATGAGCGCCTGTTGAGCGTCTGAAATAAATAACGCCTGGCAATGATTGTCAGGCACGATTTGTAAGGAAAAGAGCCATGCGACATCGTCACAGCGGACGACAGTTGAATCGCAACAGTTCACACCGAAAAGCTATGTTTCGTAACATGGCGGTGTCTTTGGTGGAGCACGAGCTGATTAAGACGACTGTTCCCAAAGCAAAAGAGCTCAGGAGCTATGCGGAGCCGCTTATCACGCTCGCGAAAAATGACAGTGTTGCGAATCGCCGGTTGGCATTCGATCGCACTCGCTCAAAAGCCGCAGTGGGTAAGTTATTCGAAGAGCTGGGCCCTCGTTATCAGGAGCGCCCCGGTGGCTATATCCGCATTCTCAAATGCGGCTATCGCACAGGCGATAAAGCCCCTATGGCATATGTGGAATTAGTGGATCGTCCTCAGCCAGACGTAGAAGATGAGAGTGCCGAGACCAGCGCAGAAGAGTAAACCGCTGACGGCAAAGTAGCGTTGTGATCAAAAGCCCCTTTTTTGCAACAAGCGGGTTTTTTGATCAGTATTTTTGCGGGCAAGAGGTGCTTCCAAGGCCACTACAGATCAGTAAACTGCTGTTTTTGCGATTATATTACCTTCATAAATAATAGCGATCTCGGTAGCCAAGTTGAGGCCACCAGTCCATTAATGAAGATTCCCAACGGTGTCGGTCCACAGCCACTGGACGCGTTACCAAGAGTGTTACTTATATACAAACGATAAGAGAGATATAACAGATGAAGCGTTCCCCTAATAAGTTATACCAATTTGTCGCGGCAGCCTGCTTGCCGATGACATTAACCGCGCAGGCGCAATTGGAAGAAGTGATTGTGACGGCCCAGAAGCGGGCAGAGAGTCTTCAGGACGTGCCGATTTCTATCAGTACGGTGAGCGGTGAAAAGATTCAGGACAACACCATACTTAATTTTTCTGCGTTGGCTGATTTTATTCCCAGCCTTCACATTGCTGAGGCTTCCGTTAATACAAACATCTACATGCGCGGTATTGGCTCCGGTAATAACCGTGGCTTTGAGCAGTCGGTGGGTATGTATCTTGATGGCGTTTATCTCGGTCGAGGCCGCCAGTACCGTTCTGCACTCCTAGACGTCGAGCGTGTGGAGGTACTGCGCGGGCCTCAGGGCACGCTGTTCGGTAAGAACACTGTAGCGGGTGCCATCAACATCACCAGTGCCTCGCCCGTTATCGGTGAGGGCGCCTCGGGTGAGGTCAACGTCTCCATCGAAGAAAATGGTGGCAGCATCGCCGAGGGCTTTATTCAGGGTGGCGGTGAGACCTTTGCCGCGCGCGTTGCCCTGCGCAGCCGTGAGACGGACGGTTATGTATACAACGCTTACCTGGATGAGGACGAGGGCGCGATCGAAGAGTTTGGCGGCCGCCTTACATTACTCTGGGAGCCTAGCGATACATTCTCGGCAAACTTCAAGTACACCTATATGGAGCGCGATCGTGATGGCGCAAACAGCGCGACCTGGCGTTATTTGAGCCCCGCGGAGCGGAACTCGCAAGTACCCAATCGAAGTGCTTTCGCCAATACAGCCTACTCGATCATGGACGTCTTTTTCCCTGACTTCCCGGGCATTGCCGGACAAGATTTCACGACCTACAAGGACAACAACTACGGTCTCAGTAAAGATGATGGCATTGGCATTGGACTGCGTCCGGACAGTAGTGAAGATGAAGTGGAGAACATGTCACTGACGCTGACCTGGGAGCTTGGCGGCGGCACTTTGACCTCCGTTACTGGTTTTGCGGCTTATGAGTATTTCGACGACGTTGACGTAGACTGGTTACCGTTACAGTTTATCGACCGCTCAGATATCCACGATTTTGAGCAATTCAGCCAGGAGATCCGCTGGGCCGCCGATATCGGCGATCGCTTTACCTATACGGTAGGTGGCTATATCGATCAGAACGAGCTCGACATGCAGGGCCAGGTGGTGATCGACACTAATTTTGACGGCCTTTTCCCAGCGTTTGTCGCCTTAGCTAACGGTCTGCCTCCAGAAGCGGCGGCAGCGATGCCGCAGAACCTGATGACGTCTTTGACCGCTAACAGCCCTTTGAACGGTATACCGGGTTATGGCGTCTATACGGCGAACCAGGCCGCGCGCAATCACGCGTTTTCTCAAGATACTGACTCTTGGGCGCTGTTTGCGCAGGGCACCTATGACCTGACTGATGCGCTGCGGTTGACCGTTGGTGTGCGCTACACCGAGGAAGAAAAGGACGCTGTCAGTGATCAGAAGCTTGGCGACAGCCTTTGCGGTCTTACCGGTAATCTAGAGGGCGGCACCATGGGGCAATGTGCTGCCTACAACAATTGGTTGGCGGTAGTGTACTCCTCCAACTTTAATACCTACCAGAAGTACTGGACTGGGAGCCGCAAAACTGATGACTTCTCACCCTCGGTGAATCTGCAGTGGGACGTCAGTGACAACACCATGCTCTACGTGACCTACTCAGAGGGCTTTAAGTCTGGAGGTTTCAGTGCTGCGGACGATGGCGAACCGGGCAATATCCCGGTCGGTGTGCCACCGATTCCGCCCGTTGTCGACAATGGCTTCCAGGCCAACAGCTTTGTTTCGACAGTCCCGAACGAGGACTTCGAGTTTGACGATGAGTCCGTGGAGTCCATTGAGATCGGCGGTAAGCACGAGTTCATGGATGGCCGTATGCGATTGAACTGGGCCGCGTTTTACTCTGAGTATGACAATCTCCAGACCACTATCTTCAAGGGGGTAGGCTTCTCGGTGAAGAACGCTGCGTCGTCTGAAGTGGAGGGCTTGGAGATTGATTGGCTGTTCCAGATGACTGATGCGATCAGGGTTGGTGTTAATGCTGCTTACCTCGACGCCTCCTATGGAGACTTCAAGGACGGGCCGTGTTCGGCGATTCAGTTGGACATCGATGCGGCATGTGGCACGCCTGCGGGCGCCACTGGCAATGATCTGACGGGCAATCGTACGCTGTATGCTTCTGAGTGGAGCGGCAACGCCTTTGTTGATGTTCGAATCCCGATGGGTAACTTGGAGTGGTTTGGTGGCGTTGACGTCAATTACCGAGATGAGTTTGATTCTGCAGGCGATGCTGACCCCTATGACGTGATTGATGCCTATACGAAGGTCAATGCGCGCATCGGTGTGAGCGCCGATAATTGGGAAATCATGGCCTACGGTCGCAACATCTTCGACGAGGTTGCTTTCCAACAAAGCTTCGATACTCCAGTCTTG
>NYTE01000064.1 GCA_002683335.1 Halieaceae bacterium | reverse complement strand
TGTTGTCCGTTAAATCAATTAACGGAAACTAAGCATGTAGAGCCAAAGGCAGAGTGCTGGCGGACGCGGGTTCAACTCCCGCCGCCTCCACCATATTCAGGGCATCGCCATAACTTTCAACGAGTTATGTGCGGTGCGGCTGATTTTGTATCACCCAAAAACATCAATTTGCTACATCGGGTGATACATTTTGAACACAATTGCTTATCTGACTTGCCGCGGCGGTGTCTTCTATTTCAGAAGAGTAGTACATCTGAACATTAGATTTTTGGCGGTCGCCGCGAAATAATGGGCTCACTGGATACACATGATCTGAAAGTGGCGCGGTAAGCAGTCATTGAGATGGCAGACGAACTGGACAAGCTGTCTTCAAAGATTCAGATGGGCACTGGCCTGCTCTCGTCGAGCGATCCTGTGAATTTTTATCACGCTTTCTGCGTTTCTAAAACCAAGACATTCATCCGGCCTACAATCCACAAGCGTCGAATTTTTCACCAAGAGAGGGGGCTCCGGCGATCTGTGAGCTACCGTCCCCATGTACCTCGTTTTTTGCAGATGGCGACCCTATTCTTGATCATCATTTGATCGACGGCTTTTTGGCGGCTTTCCAGGTGACCCGTTCACTGAATGGACCTCCAATGCGGCCCGCTCTCCCTCATGAATGGCCCCAACAACAGTGGCCGGGTGCGTTTCATGTGTCGCCTCTCCAGCAAAAAAAATTCTATCGCCTGCCACGGGGATCTTGAGATCACGGCGTTTATTGTCAAGTTCTATCGAGAGGACTGTCTCAATCTTGGGATAAGAATACGCCCCTCTTGTAAATGGGTCAGCTCCCCAGTCTTCTACCAGCGCTTCAATGTAGTGCTCAGAAGCAGCATTGGGGGCCTGAGGAAATGTGTTGTCCAAATCGCTCAGTACGGCATTCACTATTGCCGACGAATTGCCATTGCCGGCCAGGGCCCTGAGTGCACGACTGTTATCGCCCATTGGGTAACACATGAGAATATGGGAGGTTGAGTTTTCCTTGTAGTCGCTTGGAACCCAGCACACCCCTGCAACACCCTCCGTGACGAGCCACGCTAGTGGCTCCCCCTCTGTCTCCCACCATGGGCTGGAGAAACGAACGGCGACTTTCATTCCGCTGTCAAATCCAATTCCCATATAAGCTTCAATCGTAGCGGCGGGCAATTCTGGTTTGAACTCAATGGCACCCGATTGCAGGACGCCGATTGAAACGGTGACAATTACCTGTCTAGCCAAGTGCCTTCCACCATTTGCATCGAGAACCAGCACCTGGTCACCAGTTGTGTCTATTACCTCAACCGGTGTACTTAACAAAATATCACTAGCCGACGCGACTTCATCCCACCACAACCGCGCCAGCGCATCGGAATACCCAAGATCTTTGTCCGCTATTGCCCTTACGGTGTCAGATAAAACCCACTCATTGCTCTCTAGCGCAAGGCTTCTAGCACCGAGTTGATCTAAGTTGGTAGCGAAAGTTGCTCCTGCAATGCCTGCGTCATACAGGTGATACGCCCGGTGACCAGCACCCACGCCATACTCACTAAAAACATCATCAGCCAAAGTTGAATTGGGGTTCTGATGCGCCTCGAGAAGTTGGTACCAATCCCAAAAATCATCCACCGCCATGACGTCTGAGTCATTTGCACATGGATTCATCGCGAACGTCTCTGTCCAACACGTCCCTGCACCGTTGTCCATCGAGAACGCGCTGGACCCCTGGTGCGGCTGAACATAGATCTTATTGCCGAACTCAGCGATCATAGCGTTCCAGATTGGATTATCGCCTTCTGCCAAATAATGCTCTTCTGCGCCAAGTTCCACACGCATATCGCCTAGTGTTTCGCTCTTTATTCTTCCTCCAATTCGATCCGTGGCTTCTATTATGAGGACCTCGTATCCGAAACTCTGAAGTGTTTTAGCAGCGTAGAGCCCCGCGGCACCGGCTCCAACCACAACGACGTCATGCGACGTGGCATCATCATTGGCAGCCGATTGACCCAGGTTTTGAACTTGGAGAAGTAGAGCCAAAAACACGTCAAGGACTGACGACATATGTTAATTCTCTGCGTATTCGTGAATCGGTTTGGATTGGATTGCAACGAAGTTCCTGAAACTCGGCCATTCCTATCCCTCTTACACCTCTACTTTACACCTTCAACACCCGATCTAGTCCAACTAGGCCTATACATACCGGGAGGGGGCATGGTCACCTGCCTCCCCGTTTTGACGGTGCTACACACTGAGGTTCAAGCGGAGTGATACAGCGTCGCATGTAGTTGATTTCTATCGGTTGGCGAATATCGGTTCAACTCCCGCCGCCTCCAACAACACGGGGTTCTTTGAGAAGCCTCCATGACCCGGTAAACCACGTACAATAAAGGTTTATCGGGTTTTTTATGCCTGTAGCTTCCCAAGGAGGGTCTGCTTTGAATCACAACAACCCCACAACAGTAACATTGCAAAGCCAACTAGTAGGCTTTGCAATGTTACTGCTAAGCCTAGCCGTAACCAATAGCGCCCTTGCGCAGCAAGACGAAGCTGTGATTGAAGAAGTTATGGTCACTGGCAGCTATATTCGATCTACGAGTCAAGATGAAGCGTCGCCGGTTGAGGTGCTTTCCGACGATTATATCGTCAACTCTGGGGCTGTTGATGTTGGCGAATTAACGAGCAAATTATCTGTGAGTTCAGGCACAGAGAATAACCCGGACGCATTTACCTCGGGTGAAACCCAAGGCACCAGCAATGTGAACCTGCGCGGATTAGGACTCACCTCCACACTGGTTCTCGTCAATGGCAAACGCCAAACAATCACCGCAGCCACCGCCAACGACGGCAGTGTGTTTGTTGATACCAGCACAATTCCTATGGCTGCCCTTGAGCGAGTCGAAATTTTAAAGGAAGGCGCAACCGCCACCTATGGTTCTGATGCCGTCGCCGGGGTGGTCAACTTCATTCTGCGTAACGATTTTGAAGGGGTCGAGTTTTCAACTGGCTACGAGGAAATCAGTGATGGCGGTGCGGGCAAGTATGACCTAAACCTACTGGCTGGTTTTGGTAATGACCGCACTCACGTCACATTGGCGGGCTCCTTGGTTAGTCAGGACCCTTTGAGCTCTGCAGAGCGTCCTTACACCACAGAGAACGCTGTCTCTACTTTGGGACGCAGTTTTCTGACATTGGCGCCTGGCGGCGTGGGCACAGGCGATTATGCCGGTAGCTATGGTTTCCTCGAGACCGTTCCTGACGCAGCTTGCACCGCCAATGGTGGCGCACCCGGCACACCATTCGTACCCGAAGGCGCATTTGGTCCCGGCACTGGTGGCGGTGATAAGTGTGGGTTCTTCTATGGCCCGCGCTTCAACATAGTTAACAAGGAAGAAAAGCACCAGCTATACGGTAATGTCGCCCACGACTTGTCTGATACTCTTTCATTAGTCGCCGAGTTGGGTTGGACGCATCATGAAGTTAAAGATAATCCACAATCGCCCTCTTATCCTGCGCTAAGCTTTCCTACCATTTTGCCAGGTACGGCGGGCAGCCCGTTTAGTGTTCCTGTGCGATGGTACGGAAGACCTTTAGGTGCAGAAGCGCCCTCTCCGCTGGCACCGCGTGAAAGTGACACTTTCCGGGCGTCATTGCAGCTTGACGGCGAATTCAACAGCGGTTGGAGCTGGATGGGCGCGTTAACCTACTCCGAGAATGACCGCGAGGTCTATCAGCCTGATACCATCAATTCGAGGTTAAGTGCGGCATTGAGTGGAACAGGTGGTACCAGCGGCACCGAATCATTCAGCCCCTTCGACCCCAGTTCAAACTCACCAGAACTCATCGAATGGCTGAGCTATCAAACCTTTACCAACAAAAAGACTGATCTCACGGTCGCTGATTTTGTGGTGAGTGGTGATCTATTCGAAATGAGTGCCGGACCTGTCGGCTTTGCCGCAGGCGCCCAATGGCGCGAGGAGAGTTACTCCGCTAGTCGTAACGAGCTGTATACACAGTCGATTGACCCCAATACTGGCGCGACAATTCCAGTTGACTTGATCTTTTTAGGAGGCGGCCTTCCTGTTGATGTGTCCAGAGATTCCTATGCTGTGTTTGCGGAAGCCATGTTCCCGCTCACTTCATCGCTAGAGGCTAATCTTGCGGTGCGATACGAAGATCTGAGTTCTGACAGCAGCCTCGACCCCAAGGTATCGCTGCGTTGGCAGGCTGCTGAATGGCTTGTACTTAGGGCCTCGGCGTCTTCTGCGTTCCGCGAACCGTCACTGGTACAAGTTTATAACCAGGAGACATCGCTACAGGGGCTTGTTGATCCAGCGAGCGGCTCCAGTAGTGCGCTGTTTGTGCGTGTGAATTCACAGGGAAGCACCGCTCTCGAACCCGAAACCTCAACCAACTTTAATATGGGCGCAGTTTTCACGCCTACCGACTACCTGACCTTTAGGATGGACTACTGGCGCTTCGAATACGAAGACGTTATTACTGTTGAAAACGCCCAGGGCAAACTCAATGACAACCCCAATGGCGCCGACATTATTCGCGATTCGGCCGGCACGCTATCAGGCGTTAACGTGGTGTACGGCAACGCCCAAGAAGTGACCACCGATGGCATTGATGTGACAGCAGACTGGATGGTGCCTTCAGATGTGGGTGAATTTGGGTTGCACTTGTCGGCCACGCAGTTTCTGAGTTACGAAATACCCTGTACCGCAGCCAATGATCGGGGATGTACCGGCAATAACGGCGTGCAGGATGTTGCGGGTTACTTTAACTACGACAACTTTGCACGCTCTATCCCTGAGACGAAGGTCAACGTTACCGCTGACTGGCGTAGCGGCAATCATAAAGTGGCTTTGCTGGCATTTTATACCTCGGAGTATGAAACAACGCGTGCAGTTCCCGATGCCCTGCTTGATCGCGGTTACTCACAAGATATTGACTCTTGGATGACCCTTGATCTGCAATACTCCTTTAGCTTCAAGCTGGGCAGTACGGAAGCGATGATCACTTTGGGCGGTAAGAATATTACTGACGAGGACGCACCTCAGGTCTTTGATGCAGCTAACTTTAGCTACGATCCCAAGCATCATGATCCACGAGGGCAAATTTGGTACGGACGTATCAAGCTTGCGCTGTAGGATATGTGCTATCAAAGACGAGCCCGACGTGAGTCACGCTTTTTTTTGGCTACTGCAACGATACAAAGTGAGGCATAGATATGCCGGCACATAGGCTCTTTATATATTTACCAAGCGATATCGCTAGAGCTAGGCCGGAGATCGGTGACACCAACACGAATTTCTGCGCGTTCCATTACTCAGGTACAGTATCCTTTTAACGATAGGCGCTTAATCGAGCTACTGATGCGATGTATCCTTCACATCGGCACTGAGAAAACCGGCACTACGGCACTCCAAGCCGCTCTCAGCAGCCAGAGAACACATCTCTCACGCAATGGCGTGTGGTACGCGAAGGCCCCCGGTGATTTCAACTGTCGAAGCCTAGCAGCAGCCTTCACTTCGCCCGGGAATCAAGACGACTACATACTTAAATTCGGATTAACCGAGCCTGAGAAATTCGCTGAGTGGAGGCGAAAACTTCTTGGTGAGATAAGGCAAGAGATCACCACCGCTAGAGACGGGTGCAATAGCTACATACTCTCTTCAGAACATTTTTCTTCAAGAGTCATGCGAGACGCGAACGTGGCTGATTTGGCTGAGTATTTACGTGCAGAATTCGAGGATATTCGCGTGGTTTGCTATCTCAGACGGCAAGACTTGATGGCGACCAGTCGAATCAATGAGCGATTGCGAGCTGGCTTCCCGCAACGATCGTTTCCTACTGTAAAAGAAGATGGTGCTCTGCCCCCCCTTTACGATTATCAAGCGCTGATCAATCGATGGTCACTGGCGTTCGGTGAATCGGCCATGAAACTGAGGATCTTCGAGCGATCAGCGTTGACGGGCGGCAGCATCGTCACAGATTTTGCTGAAACTCAGTTAGGGGTACCTCTGAAGCAAGCCGACCATGCAATCTCGAATATATCGTTAAGCCTAAGTGCACAGATGGCCCTTCTGATGTTCAACCAAGCCATGGGGTTGGAGTCGCGCTTTCACGTCGCCAAACAGCGACGAGAGCTGGCGAAATATCTCGAGGAAGTCGCCCCCGGCTCTGATGGCAAACCCTCCCGCTCTCGTGCCCTTTCGTTTTATGAATACTTTAGAGAGGGTAATAACCGCCTAGCCAACCTCTATTTTCAAAGGGATCAGCTCTTTGATGAACGCTTTGAGGATTATCCCGAACATGAGCTGAAGCAGGACATTAAATTGGCCGCGTCACTACTCAGTGATTTCTACATGAGTCGTTTTATTTCATAGAAACAAGAATAGGGACGGGCGTCTCCTACGGAGTGGTGTCACCCAAAGCGGGTCAAGTTGTTCAGTCGGGTAATTTTAGGCCTGCAGGCGATTATCTAAATGTTAGCGCTACATTTTTTCCCGCCGCCGTTCTTCAACCTCCTCGATAACATCTCGGATAGCATGAATCTCAAGCTGCAAAACGTCAGAAACGAGTCTGATTTCGGTTTCAATTGCCTGAAGATTCCGCCTCATTAACCAGCCGTTGAAAAGTAGGATGCCAGTAATGAAACATAAGATTAATAAAATAAATTGGCCGGTCATACCAGTCTCCAACTCTTTCCCCACGGGTGTGTGGCAGTAGATAATGTGAATTGTCGTTGATCTGACATGACTATACTCTCTTGGCGAGCCCAGTGCCCGCCACTGTCACCTCATGCAAAGTCGTCAGCCCACACTATGGTGACGACAGGTGTGGCTTTCCTCAGTAGCGTCCACATTAACCGATTAGCTTTAGACCCGATGATGGGAGGCTGAACTTAGGGTCTTTGGCGTAGTGATGCGGCGTCGGATGTCGCGAAATGATTCGGGTTGGCGAATAAGTGCTCAGCACGCGCCTTACCACCAGCGAATATGTTGTAACCTTTACTTCTCTAACTCAGGATGATACGTTTACGTTACATCACACGCAAGTAGGGTTTTACTATGCTAGGCGAATTGGTTCCAATCTTAGGGATACTTACAAGCATCATTGTTCCGGTTTCAGTATTTATTTGGCTGTACCACGATGAGAAAAATAAGCGAGAAGCCGCAGTGGAGATAGCAAAGCACCTTGAGGACCCCTTGAAGATCGAAGAGCTCCTGACCTTATTCGACGAACGTAAAAAAGAGCCCATCGATTATCGCAGAGGGGGCGTGATTACTCTGTTTGTTGGCGTTGGAATATACCTGTTAGGGCTTGTCTTTCTCGGCTCGCTTTTTAGAGGCATTGGCCTATTGGTGGGTGCGATAGGGGTAGGCGTTACCATAGCGGGGTATCTGTACCCCAATACCAGTGAAGAACTAACAGATGCGGTTGAACGGTTTGAGGAGAAGTAGCTTTTGGGCAGGCATCACGACAAACTTTTAAACCGCCTTGAAGCGTTGAGGAAGTCTACAGGGCTCACTCAACGGCAGCTTTCAGAGGCCGCTGAAGTTTCAAGAAAGAGTATCAATGCAATCGAAAATGGCGTTTACGTTCCATCAACGGTTTTGGCACTGAAAATCGCTAGAACGCTCGATTGCCAGGTGGAAGATTTATTCACGCTGCCCTGAGCAATCGACATTTTGACCGCCCGCCTCTGGCAACAACTGCCACCACAACTGAAATGATTGGCAGCAGATGGATACTGGCTAGAG
>NYTE01000001.1 GCA_002683335.1 Halieaceae bacterium | reverse complement strand
AATCACTGGATTTGCACCGGCGGCAAGCGGTCATAGTGCATGCTGCTGCCGAGGGCGATGTGCAGAAGGCGGCAATAGCGCGAATTGCGTGTGCGGGCCGGGCTAGAAAAAGTCACCTCCCCGCACTCACACGATTTTTTTATCGCCATCGCTATCTCTTGATTCCCATGGCTCTCACCGTATCCGCGCAAACTCGATTTTTCAATCGCCCGACAAAAAGTATTAGCCGATCACATGTCTTGTGCGCTTGATATTGCAGGAAAAAAAGGCCGGTTGCGGCGCCCTGTTCGGTTGGTTTGGAGCGGGTGATGGGAATCGAACCCACGTCTAAAGCTTGGGAAGCTTTCGTTCTACCATTGAACTACACCCGCAGCGGGCCGCGGCACAACGGGTCATTGTACAACCGCACGAAACCGATGGTTAGCCTAAATCCAGAGCTTTCAGGGTGGCAAGTAATTCGCTGTGATGGTTCTTGGTTTTAAACTTGTCCATCACCGCCTTCAGTTTTCCATCCTTCCCAACGATAAAAGTCGTGCGGAGGATGCCGTCGAACTCTCTCCCCATGAACTTCTTTGGGCCCCAGGCGCCGTACTTGTCCGCTGTTGCGTGATCCTCGTCGCTCAGTAGCTGAAAATTAAGCCCATCCCGATCGACGAACTTGGCAAGCTTGGTCACCGGATCTGGGCTGATACCGAGCACCACCGTCTTAAGGCCTTTCAGCGCTTTCGCCGAATCCCGCAACCCCTGAGCCTGCACGGTGCACCCGGGTGTCATTGCCTTGGGATAAAAGTACACCACCACGGCCGACTTTCCCTTGTAGTCCGAGAGCGACACCATGTTGCCCTCGTGGTCATGCAGTGAAAACTTGGGTGCCAAATTGCCCACCTTGGGGAATGCCATAACAACCTCTTTATGCTGGGTTAAATACTGAATTACCTACGAGCGACGTATTGCGGAGGATCAAACGAGGGACGCTAAGGCAGATCGTCACAGTTCGGTAGGTGGTTTGCGCCCGTATGCTATGACCGTATTGCGGATAGGAAACTCGTTTGTTTTTCTATCCACAAAATACTCCTGAAGCATTTCTCGCACAACCGGGAACGCGAGCTCATCCCAAGGAATTTCCTCCTCGGTAAATAAAGCGCTCTCCAGCGATTCAGGGCCAATGCCGTAAGCATTATTTTCGAGGTGGCATCGGTAAAAGAGATACACCTGATTAATATGGGGCACATCAAAAATCCGGTATAAAGCCTGATCGATCGCCTTGGCAGCGGCCTCTTCCCATGTCTCTCGCGCAGCACCTTCCGCCGAGGATTCACCGTTCTCCATAAAACCGGCGGGTAGAGTCCACTTACCGTATCGGGGCTCTATAGCACGTCGGCAAAGTAGGATCCGATCTCCTACCACAGGCAGACACCCCACAATCACCTTTGGATTGAGATAGTGGATCGTCTCGCATGCGCTACAAACATGACGCTCACGATCATCATCCACGGGCACCTGCAAACTCACCGTGGCGCCACACTGGTTACAAAATTTCATGTGCGTTCTTCGCTCCGCTTCCAGCGCTCCCTGCGCTGACCATCGTGCTCACAGCTAGCCACCCACCGAGCGCCACTGGGTCCCTGCTCTCGCTTCCAGAAAGGCGCATCGGTTTTAAGCGTATCCATCATACATTCGCAGGCGCTGATCGCCTCTCCACGATGATCAGCCATCGCGCCCACCCAGACGATCGTCTCGCTGACAGGCAATACACCGAATCGGTGCACAATACGCCAACGAAGCAGCCCAAAACGCTCTGCCGCCTGTTGTCCCAATTCCTCGAGTACACTGAGCGCCATCTCAGGATAATGTTCCAACTCCAATGCACCCACCGGATCTTCTCCGGTGTAATTACGAACATACCCTGTGAAAGTGGCTACGGCTGCGCCTGGGGCCTCACCCACCAACGCTGCGTACTCTGCCACCACATCGATCGGCTCTGTTTGCAGCGATACAGTCACGTCATCCGCCCGTCATAGGCGGGAACAACGCCAGCTCATCGCCGTCTGCCACTATTGCATCAACGTATACCACCTTATGATTCAGGGCGTGCACCAGATTGGGCTGATTCAGCGCATCGTGCCATTGACTCCCCCGCGCAGACAAAGCGGCCTTGATCGATGCCACAGTGATCACGCTGCTGACTTCATTTTCGACAGGGATTGCACCCAGCTCCAATTGGAACTCTGACTCGCCCAACGCCTCACGCAGCGAGGCAAACAGCTTAATCGTGATGCTCACGTTGCCATTCTCCACTTGCACCACCCACTTTACGCATTAGCCGTGTGTGCTCAATCGTCATCCCACGATCGATTGCCTTACACATATCATAGAGTGTTAACGCCGCCACTGAGGCGGCCGTCAGCGCTTCCATTTCGACACCGGTTTGACCCGTGACTTTGCAGGTTGCCTCGATTCGGAATCCGGGCAATTCCCTGTCTGGCACTAACTCAACCTTTACCGAAGACAAGGGCAATGGATGGCACAGCGGGATCAACTCGGCGCACTTCTTTGCCGCTTGAATCCCGGCAATGCGCGCAACTGCAATGACGTCACCCTTCGGCATCACGTTGTCAGCTATTGCTTCAAGGGTAGACGATTGCATCCGTACGCACGACTCGGCCGTTGCTTCACGAGCAGAAACGATTTTCTCGGTAACGTCGACAATGTGCGCCTGACCCGCGTCATCGAGATGTGTCAGGCGATCGGTTTGTTCTGGCATGCTCCAATGCTAACACTCCGGTGCGGTAAACGGCACAAGCTGTCATGATGCACCAATAAAACAGAGAGAGCTGAACAAGCCATGACTCAGGAACCACCTGTGGCAGAAAGCACGCGCTACCGATGGACGGTCTTGATCATGCTGACTCTGGTTTACACATTCAACTTTATTGATCGACAAATCTTGGTCATTCTTCAGGAGCCCATCAAAGCCGATCTGGGTCTCAGCGATGCACAACTGGGGTTGCTAACAGGTTTTAGCTTCGCGCTGGTCTACGTCACAGCGGGTATCCCCATCGCCTGGCTGGCCGATCGTGCCAATCGCCGCAATATCGTCGTAGCTTCTTTGGCGTTCTGGAGCTTGATGACAGCATTGTCGGGGCTTGTACAGAACTACGGGCAATTACTTGCCGCAAGACTGGGGGTTGGCATTGGAGAGGCCGGCGGCTCCCCCCCCTCGCACTCTATGATCAGTGATTACTTTCCTCTCAGCAACCGCGGCACCGCGCTTTCGTTCTACAGTATGGGCATCTACATTGGCATTTTGTTTGGGTTCGCGGCGGGCGGTTGGATTGCGGAGAATTTTGGCTGGCGGAATGCGTTCTTTGTCATCGGGATACCGGGCATTCTCTATGCAGTCGCGGTACTGTGGGTAGTAAAAGAGCCCAGACGCGGCCAGTACGACCAAGCTGCGGCACTCGCCCAATCAAGTTTATCTGAGACACTGGCGGGGCTAAGGAGTCGCCCCACCTTTTGGTATTTGTCCGTCGGTTGCGCCTTCACTTCTTTTGTCGCATACGGGAATGGCAATTTCATGCCCTCCTTTCTGATGCGAAATCACGGGCTTTCACTCGCAGATGTCGGCGTGATTCTGGGGCTTATCTCAGGATTGTCCGGCGCTACCGGGACCTTTCTGGGCGGTTTTCTCGCAGACCGGATGGCAGCACGCGACATGCGGTGGTACGTCTGGATCCCCATTCTCGGTGGCCTCTCGGCAATGATCCCCGCCTATTACACCTTATTCGGGGGGAACACGGTCCTCATTGTAGCGGCTATGATTCCCTCGCAGATCCTCAGCGCACTGTATCTTGGGCCCTGTATCGCAACCTGCCACAATCTCGTTTCACCAGGCATGCGGGCCATGGCCTCCGCCATTCTCTTTTTCGTGCTAAATCTCATCGGCCTCGGCCTGGGGCCCCTCACTGTAGGCATACTAAGCGACGTTTATGCTGAACCATTTGGGGAAAATAACTTGCGTTATGCGATGGCGACCGCACTCACGATCAGTTTTGTAGGCGTTTACTTTTTGTGGTTAGGTGCGCGTAACCTCATTGGAGATCTCGATAAAAACCGGAAGGAACTCGCCATTCAGCGTTAGTGCTGTCATACGCGAGTCGCATCGACGGGAAAGTGCGCGCTATTTTTAGGGTATCGCTTCAATCTCGCGGCTGACGTTATCGGATTGCAGAAATTTGAGCTTAAGCCTACCCTCCTCAAGCACCAGGTATGCGCTCTCTAGCCAAACGTTATGCTCCAGCAGTGCTTGCCCTGGGCTGTCAGGATCTGGGTAGACGAACTCGCCAGTGTTGACGTAGCTGACGTGAGCCGAACTCCCAGACAGGCTCACTCGAGCCTCAGAGAATCGCCACTCAGTAGAGGTCCAGCCGCTATACCCAGCGTCATCGAGAAAATCTTGAAAGTGCTCCCAACTGAAAGCTTTTCCCATTTCAAAAATCAGAAAATCGTCAGTTATCCAGTCCTTCATTTGTGGGTCTGGATAGTTTTCTACCGAAAAGGCAGTAAAGAACCCCCGCAGTGCGGCTATTGCCCCATCCTCAGTAATGGCTTGCTGTGCCTTTGGCTGATACCCGGTCAGGCATACCAGCAAGATGATCATCGAACGAACCGTCGTCATAAAGGCTTCCTCCACGAGCACCTATCATTTTTCTGTCGGCACATAGGTGACATAACCACTGTGATGGCCGCAGAGCCTTCGTCTGCGATCCGATGACTTGAATCTTACTCCCCCTTGGGAGTAATTTGTCTTCTGCACATGGGCGAAAGCATAACAACCTAGGAGAAAAAGATGTCTGAACTCGACGTTTTCGGCTTCATTGGAGTCAATCGATCTGTTTTTTCCACACTGTTTTTGTGTGGCGTACTGATGCCGCTATCGGTGGTGATAGTGGCCTATCTTTTCAAAAGCTTCTCAACCACGATTAGGGGAGCAGCAATGGTATCTGCGCTCATCGGCGTAGTCATGCTGACTTTCTTTACCATGGGCGCGCAAAATACATTTTTTATGATGCTGACGACGCTCAGTGAAATGGCTGGGAACGGTTCAGAGGTCGCTGCTGACTTTCTCAATGGCGCCAATCTGCCGATTGGAGAGACCATCAACCCGCCTGGCTGGATGATGGCATTATCGTTGGTGCAAGTAGTGATTAACTTTGCCCTGACCGTCTACGTTTTTCTGTTTGCCCAATGGGATAACAGCTGACGTTCAGTTTTCTGTGCAATGTCATAGAAAGGGGGCTCACGCCCCCTTTTTTTGCGACCGGAGCGCGTCCTCAAAATCAAGCGCTGGTGGAACACTGCGGCGCTCGCGCCTACTTAAGAGGCGACACTTTGAAAGTCATGGTTTTGCCAACAAAATCTGCCTCGCCCGAGACAATATTAACGACGCCATCCGACACCATGTCGAGGGAGTACATCTGAAAAATGGCTCCTTGTCGACGATATACGCCCTGCAAGGTGGCCTTGGCAAACTCTTCACCATTTTGAGTCCATGCAAAGCCTGTGAACTCTCCCGCATCGCCCATGCCCAGCTTGTCGGTGAATTCGTAAGACAGCCACACGCGCCCGTAAGGTCCAGCCTCGCCCGAAGCGGAAATCTTATAGTTAGTCCCATCGGTAGTGTGGGCGGAGTCGATATCAAAATTCGCTACGAACTCGCCTTCTCCATAATTAAGGTCCTGCGCTAACGTGAACGACGCCCAGAACGCTGCGACAGCAGCAACCACCCATTTTCTCATCATGATCATCCTCTTAGAAATAAACTGTAAAAGCGGGCGCGCGGCGCACAACCCACTGGCGATACTACCTTAAACCTATCAGTTAGCAGGCACAGCAATATAGAAAAAACGTCTGGCACACAGGTCTAGGTAAATGCGCTGATATCTGGCGCTCGTTCCCCTACGACACACGTAAAAAAAGCCGTCGTGATTTGCACACATTCAAAATAAAATCCCTGCTACCCTCAGCCGATTCATTTTTAACGGGATAATCCAATCATGCAGCGTCTATCAATCAATTCTTTCCTGAAGGTCGTATTCTTGCTGGCCGCTTCGGGCATGCTTTCGGCATGCGCGGACAAGCCCGGTAGTGAGGGATGGTGCGAGGCCCAAGGCGAGAAAAATAAAAGTGACTGGACGGGCTCTGATGCCAAAACCTATGCAACCCATTGCGTGATTGAGAGCACTACCATCGGCAGCGAAGCTTGGTGTGATGATCTAAAAGGAAAGCCCAAAAGTGAGTGGACTACACAAGAAGTTGCCGACTTCGCCCAGTACTGTGTCGTAGAGGCTGTGTCTCAATAATCCTCGCGTTTTAGGGCGCATAACGTCATAGGATAAAGGTCTATTTCTAAGCCATCTCGAGTGGATGGACCCAAAGCATGGTGACGCCGGCGGTGAGCGTATTCAATTCGCTCACCGCCTCATCCTCTGACATGCCACGCGCTTTCAGTTTCGATATGACCAGTGCGCTGCTGTAACAAGGTACGGGAGTACCATCCTCCTGATAGATGCAGCCGAGCAGGCAGTCTTCGAATCCCTCTACAAGCTGGATTTCAAATTCGTCTAAGTCGCTCATTAACAATCACCTCATGGGGCATGACGCGCGACTGACTACTATAAAAAAGCTATCGGGTTTTTAATAGAGGCCCACTCACACGACTTTCCCCGGCAGACGATCGATGCGGACCCGAATCTGACCCGCACGTCACCTCCGCGCCCTCCAATCAAGAGACGCTGGACCTCGTTGTGGGTCTTTTTAGCTTTCCTGATCTATGGGGCATACGCCCCCAATACGGGCATAGACAATGTCATTCTCCTTTGGATTCTGTTCATCACAAGCTTTGGCGTTCTTTTCCTGTTCAGAGAAAATTAATGCCCTGAATGGGATATCCATCCCTCGCAGATGACATTCATGGGGGCAGGGTCTGCCCCGAATATGTGATTGCACATCTCTTGGCTAGGGCCCTTGACGTACTTTTTTTCTCGCGTATCCAAAAGCGCTGCCGACACCCTTAGCGGAAACCATTTGTTGTCCGAGTGACAAGCAATTACTCATTGTCACCAACGAGGACATTCCTCTCGCCGGTCTTTAACGGTTTGAGGTCTTTGAATCCTGCGAGCTCTTTTTTTACGCCTCAATGCATGCTTTGCGTTAGGATTCGTTTTTCCATTAGACAGTTGCCTGTCTCTGTGGCCAGGAGAAAGCGGCAGCCACGGTTGATTTACGATTCTCAACCTACTCTCTCACCTACCCCTTGTAGGTTGATACAGGGAAATCGATAAGAACTTAAGGCGAATGACAAACACAATCCAACCGGCCTGCAAGCCGCATAAAATGACGTCATTTGGGACTACAACCGCATGACTGCGCCGATTGATGAAAACCCGCATACACCGATGATGCAGCAGTATCTGAAGATCAAGCGAGCACATCCAGGTGAGCTGCTGTTCTATCGTATGGGGGATTTTTACGAGCTGTTCTACGATGATGCCGAGCTGGCCTCACGGCTACTCGACATCACCCTCACTAGCCGCGGCAAGTCAGCGGGCGAGGCTATCCCTATGGCTGGGGTTCCCTACCACGCTGCAGAGGGCTATTTGGCGCGGCTGGTCAAAGCCGGTCAGTCTGTGGCGATTGCCGAGCAAACGGGTGATCCGGCCACAAGCAAAGGTCCGGTAGCGCGCGAAGTTGTACGCATCGTCACGCCTGGCACTCTCACGGAGGAGTCACTGCTTGACGCCCGGCAAGACGCTCTTATTCTCGCCATCGCAATCTCAAAAACCGGCTACGGACTTGCGTGGCTGGATGTCAGCAGCGGCCGGTTCCTGCTTGCCGAAATCGCCGATGACATCGCGCTTGACGCCGAGCTGGCGCGTCTGGCTCCGGCAGAAATTCTGATTCCTGAATCCAGTACATTATCAGACGGAACCTGGCCCGGCGCAGTGCGCCGCCAGGCCGATTGGCATTTCGATGAAACCAATGCGAGAGAGGATCTGCAAAGGCAGTTCCAAGCACACAACCTCGAAGGATTTGGTTGCGCTGACATGGGTCTAGCGGTGACGGCGGCAGGGGCACTGCTAAGCTATGTGAAGGATACGCAACGCGGCGAACTCCCCCATATCCGTGCCATTCGTCCTGAATCACAGACCGATGCAGTCACACTCGATGCCGCGACGCGGCGTAACCTCGAGATCGATGTCACGCTAAGTGGGGGAGAAGAGCACACACTGTATGCGGTATATGACAGCACCGTCACCGCCATGGGAGCGCGCCACCTCAGGCGCTGGCTGCACCGCCCGATCAATGATCGGCAGGTCCTGGAAAAAAGACTCGATGCGGTGCAACGACTTATCGATGACTACCGCTTCGAACCGATCCGCGACGCACTGAAGGACATAGCAGACCTCGAACGTATTTTATCGAGAGTCGCACTGGGTTCGGCAAGACCCAGAGATCTCAGCCGCTTGGGGAGCAGTCTTATTCAATTGCCCCTGATTCGCAGTCGGATGCCAGATGGCTCCTATCTCATTGACCAGCTCGCCGAATCACTCCCCGATTACGAAGAACTCGCCCAGCTCATTGACAGAGCCATTGTCGATAACCCGCCAGTATTGATCCGTGATGGCGGCGTTATCGCCGAGGGCTATGACGCCGAGCTCGATGAATTACGTAGCATCAGTGAAAACGCGGGTGGCTACCTGCTCGACCTTGAACAACGAGAGCGCAATGCAACCGAGCTATCGACACTCAAGGTTGGCTATAACCGCGTGCACGGTTACTACATTGAAATCAGCAGGGCACAATCTGAAAAAGCACCCGATACCTACCAGCGCCGCCAGACCCTGAAAAATGTCGAGCGCTTTATCACCCCTGAACTCAAAACATTCGAGGACAAAGCGCTCTCAAGTAAAAGCCGTGCGCTGTCCCGCGAGAAGCATCTTTACGAAGCGCTGGTAAGCAAAATCGCGCAATCCCTCAGCGACCTTCAAGCTACCGCATTGGCCCTGTGCGATCTTGACGTATTGACGTGTTTTGCGGAGCGCGCCGGCATGATGGCACTTTGTCGTCCTCAGTTCAGTGACACGACCCTCTTGAAAATAGAGGGCGGTAGACATCTGGTCGTCGAAGCCGCGCGTGATACTCCCTTCATCGCAAACGACACCCATCTTGATCATAAACGACGCATGCTGCTGATTACTGGTCCCAATATGGGCGGCAAATCTACCTACATGCGGCAAAATGCGCTGATCGCTTTGCTGGCACATGTGGGCGCCTTTGTGCCTGCTCAGGCCGTGACCTTGTCTTGCCTTGACCGCATCTTCACCCGGATAGGTTCATCGGATGATCTCGCAACTGGCCGCTCAACGTTCATGGTCGAGATGACCGAAACCGCCAATATCCTGCATAACGCCAGTGAACGCAGTCTGGTGATCATGGACGAGATTGGCAGGGGAACCAGCACCTTTGACGGGCTGAGTATCGCCTGGGCAACGGCGCTCGCGCTGGCCAACGACATTCGCGCCCTGACATTTTTTGCCACACATTATTTCGAGCTGACAGCGCTGCCCGATCGACATCGCGCTATGGCGAATGTTCATCTCGACGCGACGGAACACGAAGAACACGTCGTGTTTTTACACCAGATTCAGGAGGGCCCTGCCAACCGCAGTTTTGGAATCCAGGTCGCCAAACTTGCTGGCATACCCAGCGCCGTCCTCAGCACCGCGCAGGAAAAGCTGCGCGAACTCGAGAGTGGCGAAATATCCGGGCCGGCGCCTGCTCAGGTTGAATTGTTCACGGCATCGCCTCCTGTTGTCCACTCTCGCATTGTGGACGCATTGACCGCGCTGGACCCAGACGCCATCAATGCGCGAGATGCACTGAACTGGATCTACGCAATGAAACAAAAGCTTGAAGACGAAAGCTGAGCGGTTTTCAAAATTCCCACTAACCAGTATCCTTCGCCGTGGGATGAGAGAGGTATCAATATGACGTTTGTCGTTGGTGAAGATTGCATCAAATGCAAGCACACTGATTGTGTAGAGGTGTGCCCCGTAGACTGCTTTTATGAGGGCCCGAATTTTCTGGTCATACATCCCGACGAGTGTATCGACTGCGCTCTTTGCGAGCCGGAGTGCCCTGTTGATGCGATTTTTTCTGAAGACGAGCTGCCCGCCGATCAGGAAGAATTCCTTCAGCTCAATACGGAGCTGGCAGAAATATGGCCCAATATCACCGAGCGCAAAGAACCCCCCGCAGACGCAGAGGACTGGGCTGGCAAACCCGGCAAGCTTGAGCTACTGGAGCGCTAAGTCTCGCAGCTCGCGCAGTGACAGACTCCTCTAGCGCGATGGCAACAAACTAGCAGGATTAATGGGACGTCCATTGCGACGAATTTCAAAGTGCAGTTTCACTGAGTCTGTGCCTGAACTTCCCATTCGCGCAATAAGCTTCCCTGCTGACACCGGCTCCCCTTCAGCAGCAAGAAGCGCGTCGTTATGGCCATAGGCACTGAGATAGGTGTCGTTGTGTTTGACGATAATTAGCGCACCGTAACCTGTCACCCCCGTGCCTGCATAAACGACCACACCCGCTGCGCTTGCGCGCACGGGATCCCCCCGGGAACCGATTAGGTCGATGCCCTTGTGAACATCTTCAGCGTACGCCCGAATGATGCGCCCCTTGGCCGGCCATCCCCACCGGTCTACAGGTGCATTAGGCAATGGCGCAGGCTTCGGTTTTGATTTTGGCTGAGGCACAGCCGCAGGTTTCGCTTTTGGCTGAGCCACCGGCTTTGATTGGCCTCCTGTACCTGAGACTCGCGCAGGCGGCGGAGGTTCCAAGGGCTTCACTTTTTTCGAGGGTGGGAGAGGCGAGTCAGCTGGCACAGAGGTCGCGGCGGACGCGCCACCAGCAGAGCCCTGACTTTTAGAATGCGCCGCGGGTTGCATCACCTCAGTGGCATCGACGGCACTGACTTGTGGATCTCTCGGTGTGGCTTTCGCCACACTCTCTGGTGCCTCCGTTAATAACGACTGCCCCGCCAAAATGACATACGGCGTTTCAATCTGGTTGAGCGCCGCCAGCGAGCGGTAATCGATGCCCAGCCGGAAGGCAATGGCATAAAGCGTATCTCCCGGCTGTACGATGTAATCTGGCCCCGTCGGCAATTCGCCTCGGTCGCTCATGGCTATTTGTGTCGCGCGTCTGATCTCCGGTTCAGTCTTCTCAACGGCGATCGAGCGATCCTCGATCACCGCGGGAGGGTGCTCCGCACAACCCAAGGCAACCACGCAGCACAATAGCGGTAGTGCGATGCGTTCTTTTGATCGGTCAGCGACGCTCATGCCGCGACAAGCTGTGTAAGGTCCACACAACAACCACTCCGAGGGCAAAACTGCTGCCGCACAATGCCCATTGCGGATCTACGATCACAGGATGGGTCGGCAAGACTGCCCGAGTCCATTGATTTAGATCATCACCGGCGACGAATCCTACAGACGCTTGCCAAGGCCATACAGTCAGTAAAGAACCCAGCAAGATACCGCTAAGACACGCCATTAACCGAAGGCGCGCATACCTTAGCAGCCAACCCAACAACCGCGTAAAAGACAGTAATCCGACCGCGCAGCCCAAGGCAAATACTGCCAACTCGGTAAATTGAAGCTCCCTAACGGCGGCCAGCACTGGCGTGTACATGCCAAGCAACAAAAGAATAAAGCTACCCGAGATACCCGGCAAAATCATGGCACAAATCGCAATCGCTCCGGCAAAGAATAGTCCTGACAACCCGGTCAAAAAACTTGCCGGTGGCATGATCGCAATGCCTACTGCGAGCGCCACTCCCAAGCTAAACAGCAGGACCTGATCAGGCTGAGCCACATTAGTTTCCTCCTGAACTAATCCGATTCCGCTGACTAAAATCAGGCCCGAAAAAAACGACCAGAGCGGTTGTGGGTAATACTCAAGCAACCAATGCACGCCAGATGCCAGAGAAAATACGGCCGTGATAATACCGGCTAACAAGAGCGCTAAAAAAGGGCCATCAAGACGATACCAAAGCGCTCTCCACCGACCCTTCAGAAGGAGAATGAGGGCTTCCTTGTCAGCAGCCACCAAGGCGCTGATGAGTCGTTCATAGATACCCGTGATCAGGGCGACGGTGCCGCCAGAAACTCCTGGCACCACGTCGGCAGCACCCATCGCCAACCCGCGAAGAAATATGCCAACAGGATGCCGCACTATCGTGAGACGCCACTGACCATGGGTACAAAATTTACCTGCTCTACAGCTTCCTCAAGAAAGCCTTCCTCCGTTGCAGTCACCATCATCAGTTGCTGTCTGCATCCGCCAACGGGCAAGATTAACCGGCCACCCGGCGCCAACTGCTCCAGCAAAGTTTGCGGCAAGTGCTCGGGCGCCGCGGCACCCAAAATCAAATCGAAAGGCGCCTCGGCGGTCCAGCCCTCCAGTCCATCGGCGTGTCGCCAACGAACGTTACGAATTTTGAGCGAGCGCAACTGTTTTCGAGCGCGATCCAACAATGGCTTGATCCGCTCAATCGCACAAACCTCATCCACCAGGGAGGCCAGAATCGCTGTCTGATAGCCCGAGCCACTTCCCAGCTCAAGCACTTTCTTCGGGCGGCCCGCAGCAAGCGCTAATTCACTCATTTTCGCCACCATGTAAGGCTGCGACAGAGTTTGCCCATAACCAATCGGCAGTGCGGTATCTTCATAGGAACGGTGCGCCAGCGCTTCATCAACAAATAAGTGCCTCGGCATGCTGCGAATAGCCTCTAGCACCTCAAAGTGAGTAATACCCTGCTCCATCAGCCTCTGAATCAGTCGTTCTCGCGTCCGCTGGGAGGTCATACCAATTCCCACGTCGCTCACGGAGTTGACTCTACGCACTCGATCAGAACAACGGCGTGACAGGCGATCCCCTCTTCACGACCCACATAGCCAAGACGCTCAGTCGTCGTAGCCTTAAAATTAACCTGTCCCTCGTTCACTGAGCAATCGCTGGCAACACAGGCGCGCATGGCGCACAAGTGATCACTGAGTCTGGGTGTTTGTGCAACGATGGTCACGTCGATGTTATTTACCCGCCATCCCGACTGCTTGATTTTATCCATTACCGATCGAAGAAGTACCCGGCTATCCACATCGCGAAACGTCGGATCCGTGTCGGGAAAATGCTGTCCGATATCGCCAAGCCCCGCGGCACCCAGTAACGCATCACAAAGCGCGTGCAGCGCCACATCTCCATCGGAGTGGGCCTCCAGGCCGCGATCACCGTCGATCCGGACTCCGCCCAGCACAATATGATCGCCGGATCCGAATGCATGAACATCAAATCCATGTCCAACCCGCATCACGCTCCCTCCCTATTTTGCTGGAGCAACAAAAGCTCTGCGAAAGCCAGATCCGCCTCGACCGTCACTTTGATATTACTCGAAGGGCCTGCCAGCACGTGCACGCGCCCACCTGCCCGCTCGACAGCCATTGCCTCATCAGTAATGTTCACTCCCTCATCCAGACAGGCTCCGAGGGCTTGATACAGCTGCATAAACGGGAATAGCTGAGGGGTTTGCGCCCGCCATAGATCTGCCCGCTCTACTGTGGCACTAATGCCGCCCGTCCCATCGACACGTTTCAGTGTGTCCGCCACGGGCTCCGCGAGAATGACCCCCTCACCACATGCACGAGCACGCTCGATCAACGCAGAAAGCGATGGGTAATCGAGGCACGGCCTTGCAGCGTCATGCACCAACACCCAATCATCATCCGTTACTCTGTCGGCGAGGGCTTCAAGACCCGCGAATACCGATGCCACTCGCTCCGCCCCCCCTGGAATTGTCTGCACTCGCACATCGGCCAAGCTTTGAATTGCATCGGCGCGACGATCCGAAGGATCCAATGCCACCACTATCCCGCGAATATCGGGAGATCGTAATAATGCTCGCAAGGTGTGCTCCAGTAGCGGGGCGCTCGCTATCTCTCGATATTGCTTTGGAATTTCCCCCCCGAGGCGACGCCCCGCACCTGCGGCAGGAATGACCCCCCAAATGCTGTTCACGGGCTCTCTTGTCCCTCGACGAACTGATAGTAAACCTCGCCGTCCTTAATTAGACCCAGGTTCTCCCGAGCATTTTTTTCGACCGCCTCATCTCCGTTCTGAAGCGCCACAACTTCGCTGGTCAGTGCGGCATTGCGCTCAATCAGCTTTTGGTTCTCTTGCTCAGCCTGCGCGAGCTGGGTCTGCAAGCGATCTGCTTCGGCCAAACCACCCTCCGCAAACCAAAGTCGGTATTGCAGTAATAAGAAGAGCCCTGACAAGCTGAAGATAAGCCAGCGCATTAGCGGCCCATCAGGATATTCCGACCCGGATAAGGGGCAGTCAATCCCAACTCCGACTCGATACGAAGCAGGCGGTTGTACTTGGCAACCCGATCGGATCGGCAAAGAGATCCCGTCTTAATCTGGCCAGCTCCCGTACCCACCGCCAAGTCGGCAATAGTGGCATCTTCGGTCTCGCCAGAGCGATGAGAAATGACTGCGGTGTACCCGCCCTCTTTGGCCATCGCGATCGCGTTAAGGGTCTCGGTCAAGGAGCCTATCTGATTGAACTTAATCAGGATGGAGTTGGCGATATCCTCATCAATACCCCGCTTCAGGATTTCGGTATTGGTGACGAATAAATCATCTCCCACCAACTGCACCCGCTCGCCGAGCTTTTGAGTCAGTACTCGCCATCCCGCCCAATCGGACTCATCTAACCCGTCCTCAATAGAAACAATCGGATGAAGGTCAACCAGTCCCGAGAGATAATCCGCAAAACCGCTGCTATCGAAATCACGACCGTCCCCTGTCAGATGATATCGCCCATCGCGATAAAACTCGGAAGCCGCGCAATCCAGTGCAAGGGTGATGTCCTCACCGAGCGCATAGCCAGCACTCTCCACTGCCTCGGCAATCATCTCCAATGCAGCGGCGTTTGAGGGCAAGTCTGGTGCAAATCCCCCCTCGTCTCCGACCGCCGTCGCGAGCCCTCTTGAAGATAACGTCGCCTTGAGGTGGTGGAAAACCTCCGCTCCCATGCGCAATGCCTCGGCAAAATTCGGTGCGGAAACCGGCTGAATCATAAATTCCTGAATGTCGACGTTATTATCTGCGTGCTCGCCACCATTGAGAATATTCATCATGGGAACCGGCAAAGACAAGTTGGTGACTCCGGCCAGATCCGCTACGTGCTGGTACAGAGGTTTACCGGCAGACTTTGCTGCCGCTTTGGCGACAGCTAAAGACACGGCAAGAATCGCGTTAGCGCCAAAACGCGCTTTGTTTTCGGTGCCGTCGGCCTCAATCATCCGTTGATCAATACCCGACTGATCCAGCGCGTCGTGGCCCAGCAATAATTCCCTGATGTGGCCATTAGCGTGCCCAACTGCGGTCAGAACACCCTTGCCGAGATAGCGGGCGGGGTCTCCGTCACGCAGTTCCAACGCCTCCCGGGTGCCTGTGCTCGCGCCTGAAGGGGCACAAGCACTGCCCACATTCTCGTCTTGCAACGTGACCTCGGCCATAACGGTGGGATTCCCACGAGAATCCAGCACCTCGAACGCACGCACATCGACGATCTCACTCACAAAGGGCTCCTGTTAAATAGGGTTTAGCTGACAACCAGCGGGGGCTGTGCTTTGACCAGGTCATCAATCGCCTTCACCTGAGCTAAAAACGGTTCCAACTGCGCCAGCGGGAGCGCGCTCGGCCCATCACATAATGCGGCATCAGGGTCCGGGTGCGCCTCAAGAAACAACCCCGCAACGCCAACCGCCACGCCCGCTTTGGCCAGACTGAGAACCTGCGAGCGTCGCCCGCCGGAGGCTGCGTCACCTGGGTCGCGTCGCTGCAGCGCATGCGTTACGTCAAAAATCAGTGGGCAGCCGCCGGTCACGTCACGCATTACGTCAAACCCCAGCATATCTACCACAAGATTGTCGTACCCGAAATTGCTGCCCCGCTCACAAATCATTAATCGGTCATTACCACATTCGCGAAACTTGTTAACCACATTTGCCATTTGTTCTGGACTCAGAAATTGTGGTTTCTTGATATTAATGGCCGCACCCGTTCTGGCCATCGCCTCGACGAGGTCGGTTTGGCGCGCAAGAAACGCAGGCAACTGGAGGATGTCGCACACCTCTGCCACTGGAGACGCTTGCTCCGGGGAATGTACATCGGTAATGGTGGGCACACTAAAAGTGTTTTTGACCTCCGAGAGCAGCTTTAGCCCCTCTTGCAGACCGGGCCCGCGAAATGAATGAACGGAGGAACGGTTGGCCTTGTCAAAAGACGCTTTAAACACGAAGGGGATCCCCAGTGACCGCGCACTTCGCTCAAATGCCTCTGCGCAAGTCAGCGCGAGGTCTCGACTCTCCAGCACATTGATACCGCCGATCAAAACCAACGGCTTATCATTTGCAAAACAACATGGCCCGACCTCAACGCTGCGGTGAGCGCCCGTCATACGCCATCGCCACGGAGGTTAGACACAGACAGCGCCGCTTCAATATAACTAGTGAAAAGAGGATGGCCTCCGCGGGGGCGGGACTTGAATTCAGGGTGAAACTGACAAGCCACAAACCAAGGATGCGAAGGTAACTCAATGATTTCTACCAGCTCGTCATCGAGTGACCAGCCACTCATCTTCATACCAGCTTCCTCGAGCATCGCGACGTAGTTACTGTTCACTTCGTATCGATGACGATGCCGCTCAGAGATCTCTCCAACGTCGTATATTTCCCGGGTACGTGTCCCCGACACCAATCGGCAGGGTTGTGCGCCGAGTCGCATAGTTCCGCCGAGATCAGAGGTTTCGGAGCGCTGCTCAACACTGCCATCAGCACTCTGCCACTCTGTAATGAGCGCGATAATCGGATGTGGCGTGTCCGCCTGCATTTCGGTTGAATGAGCCCCCTCTAACCCACATACATGGCGCGCGTATTCAATCAACGCCATGTGCATGCCAAGGCAAATCCCCAGAAAGGGAATACCCTGCTCTCTGGCAAAACGCACTGCATCGATTTTGCCCTGTATACCGCGGTCACCAAATCCTCCTGGCACCAGTATTGCGTCCAACTCTTTCAACATCCCGACGCCCTTTGCTTCAATATCCTCAGCATCGATATAAGAGATCTGCACCCGGGTATCGGTTTGCAACCCGGCGTGGTCAAGCGCTTCATTCAGCGATTTATACGCATCCACCAGATCAACATACTTTCCCACCATGCCGACTTTGACGGTACCTTGACGCTGACTGAACTCTCTTCTTACAACGTCCTCCCATTCAGACAAATCAGCGGCAGGCTGGTCGAGCCCAAATCGTTCTAGAATGTAAGTGTCAAGGCCACTGGCATTCAGGTGCCCAGGAATTTGGTAGATGGAGTCTGCATCCAGCAGTGGGATCACGGCGCGCTCCTCTACATTGGTAAACAGGGATATCTTTCGCCGCGCACTCTCATCCACATCAACCGAACAACGACAGAGCAATACCTCCGGTTGCAAGCCGATTGACCGCAGCTCCTTCACCGAATGCTGGGTGGGCTTCGTTTTGATCTCTCCGGCGGTAGGGATGTACGGAATGAGCGTCAAATGCATTAGCAGTGCGTTAGCCCCTCCCAGTTCCAGCTTCAACTGACGCACAGCTTCGAGAAAGGGCTGACTCTCTATATCCCCCGCGGTGCCGCCCACCTCTACCACGGCCACCTGTGCATCACCCGCACCGTCAATCACTCTGCGCTTGATCTCGTCGGTAATGTGCGGAATCACCTGCACGGTGCCACCAAGGTAGTCTCCCCGGCGTTCCTTGCGCAGCACCTCATCGTATACCCGGCCGGCGGTAAAATTGTTGGCGCGGCTCATCGTGGCGCGGGTGAACCGTTCGTAATGCCCAAGGTCAAGGTCGGTCTCTGCGCCATCGTCAGTCACATACACTTCGCCATGCTGAAATGGGCTCATAGTGCCGGGATCAACGTTGATGTAAGGATCAAGTTTTAGGAGGGTTACTTTCAGACCACGGGCTTCAAGCAACGCGGCGAGTGAGGCGGCGGCTATCCCCTTACCAAGCGAGGACACCACACCACCAGTAACGAATACATATTTCGTCATGGATTCCACCAAAGCAAGAGTGAACCCGGACACCTGTTTGGGCGCCTCTCGGGAACGTCTCTCCAATGGACGATTAGTCTAACAGGAAGCCGCGTAAGGCTCAATTCAAAGCGCTGAAAAAGGACGCCAGACCGGTCGCAGACCGCGACCATTGCAGTGCTGGTTATGCGCAGCAATACCTTCGAGCGGCCCCGATGGCAAAATCCAAACGGGGCCAGTATTATCATATAAAACAGGGAGTTGAGATCTCCACCAGGGAGGTATATTCCTCTCTCGCAGCCACTTTTGGGTCGACTTGCGCGTTCGGCCTGGGGAGGCCAGTGAGGAAACGCTCTGGCTGGGGAGCACTTTCAGTGATACCCCTTGACAAAGGGTTACTCCAGGTTCTTCGGCCGTCCATCGCAGCTCACCCCAACTGCCTGATAGCGCCTCGCCCACGACAATAGTGTTTGGTAACCATGGGTCATACACCAGTTCAGACACCGCGATAATCTGCTGTCGCCACACTCTGAAACACTGGCCATTCCATTTTAACTCTGGCAATCGGTCAGGCTGGGCAGTCAAGGCCTGACGAGCAAACTCCACTAAACGGCGCTGGCCGGGGGTTGATTCCGACATTTCGCTGAGCCATTGGTGAATCTGTGCTGCCAAAAGCTCCGGGTCGACCTCGCGATCTACCTTCAACGCGGGCTCCCCCAGGGCTGTTTGAGTGACCGGCAACGGCAGCGTGGCCAGTCGGCGCTGCACCTGAGCCTGTAGCTGAGCGGCACGCTGCACGGTATTTCGATAGCCGGGCCAACGCGCCTCCACCGCCGGGATAACTACGTGCCGTAAATAATTTCGATCCTGTTCCACCTCGAGATTACTGGGATCCGTGACGTACTCGAGCTCGACCTTCTCTACCGCGTCGCGGAGAGCCTCGCCTCGAGCCTCGAGAAACGGTCTGAAAATGATGCCTCTGCCGCAGGATCGTTGCTGGGGAATACCCGCAAGCCCTCTCGGTCCGGCACCGCGAAACAGACGTAACATTACCGTCTCTACCATGTCGTCCGCGTGGTGGGCACTAAACAGCACATCGCCCTCATTCAACACGCTCTCGAAGGCGTGATATCGCGCGTCTCTGGCAGCGGCCTCCAGGCCACGACCTGAAGGAAGCACCTCGGCGTAATGTATGCGGAGGGGGGTATTCAGTGCATCGCAATGTCGTTGACAAAGATCGGCCCAAATCTTGGCGTCTGGATGGAGCCCGTGATTAACGTGTATGGCAGAAACCGATGGACCATCGATCTCCTCTCGGAAGGCGTGCAAAGCGTATAAGAGTGCAACGCTGTCGGCGCCTCCCGAAAGCGCCACCCACCAGTGGGAAGCGCGGATTACGTTGTCGGGAAAAGGTGAGAGAAATTCGCGCAACTGGCCCTGACCTTGGGTCAGTTCCCGTAGGACATGAGCCGCCGATAACGTGCTTCGAGCATGGCTTCCGTCTCCATCGAGGACAACCGGTCAATCTGATTCACAAGGTGACGCTTGACGCGAACGGCCATTTCTTTGGGATTACGGTGTGCTCCGCCCAACGGCTCAGGGATGGTCGCGTCAACAATGCCCAGTTCCTCGAGTTTAGAGGACGTTACCCCCATCGCCGCAGCGGCATCGGGCGCGAACTCCGAGCTCTTCCAGATAATGTTTGCACAACCCTCTGGCGAGATCACAAAATACGTGGAGTACTGCAGCATCGCCAAGTGGTCCCCGACGCCAATACCCAGAGCACCGCCAGAAGAGCCCTCTCCAATCACAATACACACCAGCGGCGTCCTCAAGCGAGACATCACCGCAAGGTTTTGTGCGATGGCCTCAGAGATACCCCGTTCTTCGGAATCGATGCCCGGATACGCCCCAGGCGTATCAATCAAAGTAACGACGGGCATCTTGAAGCGCTCAGCCATTTCCATCAGCCGCATCGCCTTACGATAACCCTCGGGTTTGGGCATACCAAAATTACGATAAACCTTATCTTTAACGGCTCTGCCCTTCTCCTGGCCGACAACCATCACAGGTTTGCCGTCCAGTCGCGCCACGCCTCCGATGATGGCTTTATCGTCGCCGAACTGACGATCCCCATGCAACTCATCAAATTCGGTGAAAATTTCGGGAATGTAGTCCAAGGAGTATGGCCGTAAAGGGTGCCGCGCCACCCGCACAATGTCCCAGGCACTAAGGTTCGAATAGATTTTCTCTGTCAGCGCAGTCGATTTTTCTCGCAAGCGCCCAATTTCCTCAGCAAGATTCAGCTCGGCATCATCTCCGACGCCCTGTAGTTCCTCGATTTTCATTTCGAGCTCTGCAATGGGCTGCTCAAAGTCGAGATAATTGGGATTCATAGTGGGCGTCCAAAGCCACGATTCAACGTGACAACTGTCAGAGTCGCGAGTTTACAAAGGGTACGGCGCAAGGTCACGCCCCCTGTTAAAAAGCCCGTTATCTGGTTACTCTGCCGCGCATGAGCGCTCCAGTGAAGTCCGCACCCAGATTGATACTCGCACCCATGGAAGGCGTTATGGACGCCATCATGCGCGCGTTGTTGACCGAAATAGGCGGGTATGCGCGATGCGTCACAGAATTCGTTCGCGTTTCTCAAACTGTGCTCCCCAAGAGAGTGTTTTACCGCTATGCCCCCGAACTACTTTCAGATGGCTTCACTGCCTCGGGCGTCCCAGTCTACGTGCAACTACTAGGGTCGGACCCAGAGCTGATGGCCGCCAATGCGCGCAGAGTGGCGATGATGGGCGCGCCCGGTATTGACCTTAACTTCGGTTGTCCCGCCAAGACCGTAAACCGCTCTCATGGTGGCGCATCGTTGCTACGAACCCCTGATCTGATCAGATCCATTTGTGTCGCCGTCAGGGACAGTGTCCCGGCCCACACCCCTGTAACAGCCAAGATTCGATTGGGGTTTGATAGCGATTCGGAATTGGAAGGTATCCTCCGTGCTCTAGAGCTCGCGCCGCTGACCGAATTGACCATTCATGCTCGAACCCGTCGTCAGGGATATCGCCCACCGGCGCACTGGCATCGGTTACGTCAAGCGAGAGCGAGCTTGCCCTTCCCCATTATTGCCAATGGAGAATTGTGGAGTCCGTCGGATGTCAGCCGCTGCGCGACTGCGAGTGGCTGCGCGGCCTTTATGTTGGCGCGCGGCTCGCTCTGCAGACCCGATTTAGGTGCCGCCATTCAAGCCGCCCATCAGGCCGCTGAGCCCGTGCCCTTTGATTGGGAGCAGGTGAAGCAACTGCTGATCTATTTTCTCGAGCAAAACCGCAGCCAGTACGACCCGCGCTACGCTGTCAACCCTGTGAAGCAATGGCTGGTGTATCTTAAATTCTATTACCCGCAGGCGGGCGCGCTGTTCGCTAAAGTGAAGCGCGTGACAGACCCCAACGCGATGGCGACTGCCCTCGGTGAGAGCCACTGGGTGCAAGCGGCGTGACACTATGGGTAGCGACAACGTAAGCTGACAAGCTGCGGCGCAGTGCGCTAACAGCATCGGATAGCACCCCACCGGGAGCCCACAGGACAAATATTTATGCATTCATCCGCAACGCACATAGACGACCTCTGGGGTCACCCAAAGGGACTTTATATTTGTTTTGCCACCGAGCTCTGGGAACGCTTCTCTTTTTACGGCATGAAATATCTACTGCTGCTGTATCTGACCAAATACCATCTTTTCTCGGATGCGGCAGGTCTTGGCGTGCTCGGGAGTTATGCATCTTTGGTCTACGCGATGCCGGTGCTGGGTGGCCTTGTCGCGGACCGATTTATCGGCATGAGCAAAGCGGTAACATTTGGCGGCATTCTGTTGGTTGCCGGGCATTTGGGAATGGCCTTCGAAGGCGAGGCAGCTCGTCAAACCGCTGACGGGATCGTGCGCGACGAGAGTGCACTTTCAGTGTTCTATCTGTCCCTAGCATTAATCGTTGTCGGCGTCGGATTCCTCAAGCCCAACATTTCCACCGTCGTGGGCAAACTGTATCCCGATGGAGATCCACGACGGGATTCGGGGTTCACCATATTTTACATGGGTATCAACATTGGGGCTTTTACCGCGACCCTGTTATGTGGATGGCTTGGGGAAGTCTACGGCTGGTCTTGGGGGTTCGGTGCGGCGGGTATCGGTATGCTTTTTGGGCTGGTGTTCTTCCAGTGGGGACAAAAATTTCTGGCGGGCCACGGAGAGCCGACTGAGCCAGCTCGGCTGAAGCAGAATCTGGGCTTGCCTGGACTGACTATTGAAGGCGCTATTTATCTCGGCAGTTTCATCATGGTGGCGATTGTGTGGCAGCTAGTTCAACTCACCGATACGGTGGGTGCGCTACTTGACGCGATTTCGCTCGCCGTACTAACCGGACTTGCGTGGTTTCTGATTACACGCTGCGACAAGGTTGAGCGGGAGCGGATGTTCGTACTGATTGTGCTCACGCTGTCTACAGTCGTATTTTGGGCGCTCTTTGAGCAAGCAGCCGGCTCGATGACACTTTATGCCGATCGCGCAACCGACAAAATGCTTTTTGGTGTCTCGCTAACAGCGGCACAATTCGGCGCCGCCAACGCGTTTTTTATCTTTACGCTGGCCCCGTTTTTCGCCTTGTTATGGACGCGACTGGCGAAAAAAGGATGGGAGCCCAGCACCCCGGTCAAATTTTCCTTTGGGATTGCCCAGGGTGGCCTCGGCTTCGGTGCGCTGGTCTATGGCGCACAATTCCCTGATCAGGCGGGCGTGGTGTCGGCCTGGTGGCTCATACTGGCCTATCTTCTGCACACGACCGGCGAGTTGTGCCTCAGTCCCGTAGGGCTTTCAGCAGTGACGAAACTTGCGGTACCCAGCGTTGTCGGAGTCATGATGGGCACCTGGTTTTTGGCTTCTGCCTATTCGTCCTATGTAGCGGCACAAATCGCCGCGATTGCGACGCGACCCGCCAGCGAGGGCGCCATGGGTGTGGCCGCGGGTTACACCGATCTCTTCAGACAACTTTTATATATCGGGCTCTCGGGCGCAGTAGTGCTACTGGTCTTGTCTCCGCTGCTTAAACGCATGATGCACGGAGTAAGGTAGTCAACTTGATGCCGATACGGCCCTCTGTGGCTCGGCTGCCGACGTCTTTTTAACAAGACGCCACTGCTTCCAATCGTCGCCAATCAGATACATCGCGGGCACTAACAGCAAGCTCACGAACAAAGCGAAAAACACCCCGAAGGCAAGCGACAGGACAGCGGGTTTGAGGAATTGCGCACCAGTAGATTGCTCTGCCATGATGGGAATCAATCCGACGAAGGTGGTCAGTGTGGTCAGAAAAATAGGCCGAAAGCGACTGACCGCTGAGATCACCATCGCTTCTGGCGAGGCCTTGCCCTCGCGCTCAAGACGGCGAACATAATCAACCAGCACGAGATTATCGTTAATAACAACCCCTGCTGCCGCACCAATTCCAAAATAAGAGAACAGCGCCATCGGCAGATCGAACATGAGATGACCAAAGACCGCGCCCATGAAGCTAAAGGGCATTGCCATCATGATCAGTATTGGCAAGCTATAGGAGCGAAATGCCACTGCGATTAACGCGTAAATGACAAAAAGCGCAATGGTATATAGCGCCGTAATTTCACTGAAAAAATCCGCCTCTGCTTCCTGCGACCCGCCCTTAAGCACCTTCAAGCCAGGATACATCGCTAAAAGCTCTGGCAAGTAGTCACTCTCAACCGCTCGGTTAATTTCGCCTAGGGACTCGGGATCCACCGTTGCGCGAACCGTCACGACTCTCTCTCCGTTGCGACGCGTAATACGACGCGTAGCCTGCCCGACCTCTACCTCTACCACAGACAGCAGTGGCACAAGACGCCCGTCAACAGTGCGAATCCGTACCTCTTCAAAAGAGGCCAGCGATTCGCGCGCCTCCACGGGATATCGCACCATCACCCGCACGTCTCCATCTGGACGCGGCAGTCGCTGCACCTCCTCGCCGTAAAACGCCTGTCGAACCTGCGTGGAAACATCGCTTAACCCAACCCCCAACTTCTCTGCCCCGGGCTTTAGATGAAACCGCATCTCGGGCATGGACCCCCATTGATCATCGCGAACAAAATAGGCCTTTTCGTATCCACCAAGATGTTGCCGCAAGGTCATGCTGGCGGCGTTCAGCGTATCAAGATCTTCATGCTGCAGCAGAAAAGTAATACTGGCCTCATTGTCGCCAAGGGTATATCCGACGTCCACCTCGTCGGCATCTGGGATGTCACCCGCGAGATCAGAAAAACGCTCCGCCGTCTCCCGTGCGCTCAAATGTCTGACTCCGGGTGGAGCGAGTTGCAAAATCGCAATGACACTTCCGCGGCGCGCCCGGGTATACCAGCTTTCAATAAGCTCTCCTGAGCCTTGCCCTTCATCGGCTTCGGCATTGATTTCACTTGCTAGCTGATTTTGGGCCTGCTGCAGCTGAGCCAGCACTTCCATTGATCGATTGTAGGGCGTGCCGGGGGGTAATCGGACATTAATATAAATCTCTTCACTCTCCACTTGCGGAGAAAAGAAAAACTTCACCCAGCCACTTGTAAACAGACCCAATGAAACCAGAAACAATGAGAAGAACACCATCGCAGTGGTGTAGCGACGAGCGAGGCATTTCTCGAGAAAAGGCCGGTAAGTTTGCTCAGCAAACCGCACAATGCTATCCGCAATAGCTTGTTGCCGACGACGCCACTTTCCCTTGGGTGGATCGACGTCCAGTTGCCTGAGGTGGCTGGGCAGTATCAGAAACGCCTCAATCAATGAAAAAGTCAGCGCCAAAGTGATCACCACCGATAGTTGCCGGGTGAACTGCGCCTGCACGCCGCTCAAAAATAGCCATGGAGCAAACGCAACGATCGTAGTTAACACCGCAAATATCACGGGACGAGCAACTGCGAAAGCACCTGTGATTGCTGCAGTTTCACCCTGCAGCCCCTTGTGATGAACATGGTGGTGAACACTCTCTCCCACCACGATGGCATCGTCGACCACAATGCCAAGTACCAACAGGAAGGCAAATGTCGACAATAAGTTCAGGGAGACGTCATTGGCGGGAAGAAGCGCGAACGCACCTAGAAAACTCACTCCGATACCGACTGTGACCCACAACGCCACCTTGAGCTCGAGGGTTAGAATTAAAATAATGAATACCAGAATCAATCCTATGATGGAGGACTCTGCAATCAATTCCATGCGGTTGTTGTAGATGTCTGCTGTATCTGACCAAAGTTCAAGCCCCACCCCCACCGGGAGTATGGGGCCTGTTTTTTCAATCCATTTTTTGACCGCCTCACTAGCTTTAACCACCTGCATGTTGTCCGTGGACTGAACCTGCAGCAATACGGCAGGCTGACCATTCAGAGTGGCGAGAATCTCGTTCTGCTCGAACCCGTCAATTACTGTTGAAACATCGATGACCCGAATCTTGGCGCCATCTGCAGTCTGACGAATCACTATTTGCTCAAAGTCTGTTTGGGTATCCGCCAGATTCTCTGCTCGCAGCTGGATATCCCCTGTACGGGTGCGCACTTCACCCACCGATACATTCATTGAGTCACGGCGAATGGCCGCGGCGACATCAGAAAAACTCAGACCATAATTTCGCAGTGCACGCTCGGATAGCTCAACAGTGACCTCTTCTCTGCGCGAACCAAATAATTCCACCTGAGAGAGATAAGGCAGCCCGGCCATTTCATTGCGCAGCCGATGCGCCAAACGAGTCAATGCCTTTTCACCAATATCGCCGACTACTGCGACACGAATCATATCCTGACGCCATTCCAGTCGTCTCACTCTAGGATTTTCGATATCCCTTGGAAACGACGTCACAGAGTCAACTGCATTCTTCACGTCATTTAGAAATGCATTCAAATCAATCGAGGGAAACGTCTCTACCGTCACAGAACCAAAACCCTCTCTCGCTTCGGAAGTAATGCGATAAACGTTGGAGACGTTTTTTAAGGCTTCCTCAACGCGCTGAATAACCTGCTGCTCGACCTCCTTAGGAGACGCTCCGGGCCAGATCAATTCCACCTGTACGATATCTGGCTGGACCGAAGGGAATGCTTCTTTATTGATATCTCTTAGCCCCAGCCAGCCAGCTGTGACGATAATCAGCATTAACAAATTCGCCGCAACAGGATTGCGAACCCACCACCGGATCAGATTTTCCATGCCTCGGACCTCAGACTTCGTTGTCGTCTGGAGCTTGCTCGGTAGCGCCCTGACTTTCGGCTAGGCCTGCGTCGCCAACACTCTGAAGTCGCATACCGCTTATTGGATTACGGATTGCAGAAACAATAATTCGGTCCCCTGCGTCAACACCCGACGCCAGTAGCACTGTGTTCCGATTACGATGCAACACCTTCACCTCTCGCACATCAAGCAGTCCTTCACCAGTAAGCACAAAAACCTCATCACCCGCTCGAAGACCCTCGCTAGCAATCTGGATTGCATCCAACGCCAGCCTGCCCTCGACCTCAGCGTCAACATAGAGTCCAACGGCCAGTGGCGCCCCATTCCATGCCTCTACGTCATAAGGCTTGTCAATTCGCACCGTGCCGTAGACGGTTCGCGTAGTGGGGTCTATGGCTGCATCGAGCCCTGCCAATCTCCCTTGCCATTGATATATCTCCCCGCCGACAACCGCAGAAAGCGTCGTCGCTAACCCCTTATCACCCTCACCCAAAAAACCAATAGGAATTCCAAGTGCCGACAACTGATTGTCCGTGAATGCAAGTCGCACCTCGGCCACATCAGTGCCAAATACCGTACCCAATTGTTTTCCTGGAGTGACGAATTGCCCCAAATCTGCCGACTGGCTCTGTACCCGGCCGTGGAACGGTAGACTGATTTGCGTTCGCCCGAGATTGGTTTGTGCAAGAGACAAGGCGGTTTCCGCCGCTCTCAGCGACGATTCAGCCCGCGCCACCTGGGGTTTTTTCAACGCCAGCGGCGACGGGTTTTTTTGTCCCGCCAGTTGTCTTTTCGCAACATCTGCATCGGCCAGTGCCTGTTCGTGGTCAACGCGAGCTGCCGCAAGCCGCGCTCGCTGCTCATCGACTGCAGCCCGGTAATCAGTATCTTCGATACTGAGTAAAACTTCCCCCGGTGCAAATGCACCCCCCTCGATAAAAGACGATGCGATCGCTGTAATACGCCCCCCAACCTGAGCCACGAGCTGTGTGCGGACATCTGGGCGCACTTCACCGTAAGCCACCACCGTCGGACGAGAAGTTGCGCGAATAGCGGGAACGACCTCGACAACAGTTGGTCGCGGCACATCGACTTTTGGCGCCGGTCGCGGTTTTGTGATCTGCAGTAAGCTAAATACTGCTATCCCAGCAAGGCCAATGCCAATAGGCCAAGCCGCGCGGCGAAGTTGAGTGAACATACTGGTCTCCTTGGTCTTGCCGTCACGCCACCGCGAGGAAAAACCCCTGCGACTGGCCATAACGGCCACCATCCGTGGTGTCTTGCCTATTAGGCGAAATTATCAGGGTCGGACTCATCGCTTCTCTCCATGAAAATAGCGCACAAAATGCGGCGCAATAATTATACGGCTCCACAGAGAAAACCCGCCTTTCACTTTGCAGAAAAGAATGGTCCGAAACCTGCGCATATATTGTAACGCGCGCACTCTTCCGACTCTATGTGGATATGTCGCAACTCATGGTCGTTGATAGGTCAAACAGTGGTGATGGGATTTACCAGTATCTCCGTTATTCAGGATGAAATCGCTCAACATAAAATTGATGTCAGTCAGCCGGTGTTGCAAAGAAATACCACCATCCTTCATCCGGACAGCCAGCGAGACTTGCTACCCTTGCAGAGTCTTTGTTAAGCGGGCAACGCAACATGTCAGAGAGAGCCTTCGAGATAATACTTTATGGCGCATCGGGCTTTACCGGCCAGCTGGTTGCCGAATACCTCGCCGCAGAACATGGCGATCTGAGGTGGGCCATCGCCGGACGTAACCGCCAAAAACTCGAGCACATCCGGGACAAGCTGATGCTGCCCGACCTTCCCATCATCATTGCCGACAGCCACGAGACAGAAGAACTTGCTGCCATGGCTGGCCAGGCGAGAACCGTAATCAGCACCGTGGGCCCTTATGCCCAGTATGGCACGCCACTCCTTGAGGCCTGCGCCAAAAAAGGAACGCACTATTGTGATCTCACCGGGGAAGCCCAGTGGATGGCTGGGGTCTTTGAGCAGATCAACCCGATGGCACAGGCGAGTGGCGCCCGCCTAGTACATTGCTGCGGCTTCGACTCCATTCCCTCTGATCTATCAGTCTACTTCTTGCAGCAGGAGTTCAAGAAGCGATACGGACACTATGCCAGCCACATTTCCGGGCGCATGGGTCGCGCGGCAGGTGGTGTCAGCGGTGGCACCGTGGCGAGTTTGATGTTTGTTGCCGAACAAGCCTCAAAGGATACGAGTATTCGAGACACGGTCATGGATCCTTATGCTCTTTACCCAGCTGCTGTGGCCCCGGGTAACGACGTGTCAGATCAGGCCGGCATTGCCTGGGACGAGAATTTTGAGTCCTGGACAGGTCCATTCGTCATGGCGGCGATCAATACCAAGGTCGTGCGCCGGTCGCATGCCCTCGCCGGACTGCCCTACGGAGCAGATTTCAGATATGACGAGTCCCAACTCTGCAGCAATCGCACCAAGGCGTTGCTGAGCGCCGGTGGATTGGGCGCGGTAATGGCAGGCACCTTCTTCTCCCCCACGCGTGCCGTGCTGAAGAAATTGCTGCCCAATCCTGGAGAGGGTCCGGATGAGGCGACGCGCAATAATGGATTTTTTGAGTTTTGGGCACATGGTACCGACGGCTCTCATCATCTCAGAGTAAAGGTGTCGGGACAGCGCGATCCAGGCTATGGCGCAACATCGAGAATGTTGGCGCAAGCCGGCTTATGTTTATCACGTGATGCACTGGCGGTAGGCGGCGGTATCTGGACGCCCGCTAGCGCGCTGGGTGACGCCCTTCTTGGGCGGCTGCCTGACGTGGACATTCATTTTTCAGTGGTCGAGGATGACTGAGTAGCGAAGCCGCCTCCATTGGATAACGAAGGGATCGGCGCGTCTCTCGGAGAGGGGCATCATTGACCTGCTGATTCGTACGCAAACACAAAAAAGCCGCCCGAAAGCGGCTTGCGCGACGCTAGTGTATTGTTTTAGGTCGGCTCGTATTTAAACTTCTGCCCACCCAAGGTTGCTTCATACATCAACCCGCCCTTGGTAATGGTGAAAATGGCCATCCCGCTGCGACCGTCATACTGGCGCTCGCTGGAACTCACCGTGCTCGAATCTGCGTCCGTGCCGGCAGACGCATTGCCGCCGCCGCCAGTCGAAGTCGACGCCTGTGCACCCGCTGTTAGCGCGACCGCTGTCGCCTGGGCTCCAAACTCGAAATTACCTGAGGAAAAATCTTCAAATGCCCGTTTATCTCGGAAAAAAATCATCTGGCTATAAACTTGACCCCCCAACTGCAAACCGTAAGTGATCTGGTTCATTTTGGTTTGACCAACGCGTTTTCCGCCCACGTAGACCTCGCCCTTACCATGAGCGCCACCGATGCCAATACCGCCTTTACCGATACTGGGGAAGACGGCATAACCATATGAATCATCGATAAAATCACCAGCGCCGGCCTCGCGAAAATTATCAATTGCGGTACTGATGTCGTCAGCAAGCACGGGTTGGGCGGCTAGTGCAAAAACAGCCAACAATGAAACTAGTAGCGTTCTCATCGGAAACTTTCTCCTTCTATTCACCACAAGAGGCTAACCCAACCGACAAGAAAGTACAGATAAAACGAGTGCATTAGGTGACAGTCACAAGGAAAGTGCATCAACCATTGTCTCGGGAATGCCGGTGACGACGGGCTAACAACGTCAGGCTACCAGGGGATTGCTTCGCCTTGCCAATCGAGATAAGCCAAGTCGCCTTCTGTCTCGAAACGCGTTACCGCGTAATCCAAGGCCTCAGCGGCGCGCTCCGGACTGAACAAATTTCCCTGTGCAATACCCGCCTGAAACGGTTTTGACAACGGCGTATCTACTGTACCTGGATGGTAAGCCATCAGTTTTGCGGCCGTATTGCTCCGATAAAGCTCGAGCGCTGCACATTTCAACATCATGTTCAACGCAGCTTTGCTACCCCGATAGCTATACCAGCCACCTCTCCGGTTATCTCCGATACTTCCGACCCGCGCAGACAAAACGGCGATCCGGGGTGCAGAGCTCTGTTTCAAAGCGCTCGTCAATGCTCCTAGTATGCGCATTGGCAAAAATGTATTGATCTCAAAAACCTGCTGCAAAGCACTTAAGGTCAATTGATTCAACGCGCGTTCCGGACGATAACCCTCGCCTTGGAGCACACCGTTGCAGATGATGAGGCGTGCGATATCTACCCTCTGCTCATTCAGCTGCTCGCTGAATGAAATGAGGGCTGCATCGCTGTAATCACATAATCGCGTGCTCACCGATGCGAGTGGATCGACCGGAGCAAGTGATGAAGCAGACCGAGCCACCGCCAAAATAGGCCTCTCTGCTGCATCGTTCCAGCGTTGGATGAGGGCGCGACCAATCCCGCTTCCTGCACCCATGACAACATCTAGCTTTTGACTCTCCATCATTCTTGCCTCCCCACGGACAGACTTCGATTGAGTTACGCTGTCGCCCTTGTTCTTACGGCGGGAATCAACAACAGATGACTTCAAGCAAGCGCATCGCTTTCATTGGACTGGGCGCCATGGGCTACCCCATGGCTGGGCATCTCGCACGAGCGGGCCACGTGGTCACCGTCTTTAATCGAACACAAACGCGCGCGCAGGAATGGCAAAACACATTCGACGGGCAGATTGCCTTCACTCCCGCTGAAGCCGCCGCAGATCAACACGCGGTGATGATCTGTGTCGGCAACGACGATGATGTCCGACAAGTCACCACTGGCCCTAACGGATTGCTAAAAACCCTCCCCGAAGGTGCACTATTGATCGATCACACCACCACCTCCGAGACGCTCGCAATCTCCCTCTCTGCTGCCGCTGCGCAATCGGGGGTCACATTTCTCGACGCGCCAGTATCGGGCGGTCAGATCGGGGCCGAGCGTGGCGCTCTGACGGTCATGATCGGCGGTGAGGAGGCTGCTTACAACGCAGCGCTACCGNTGATCGAGTGCTACGCNAAAAGCATCCGCNGAATGGGCAAAACAGGGACNGGNCAGCTTACCAAAATGGTCAACCAAATNTGCATTGCGGGGCTNCTGCAAGGATTATCGGAGGGNATCCATTTCGCCGAGCGCGCAGGTCTCGATGTCGAGGATGCCNTGAAGGTTATCGCTCAAGGCGCGGCCCAATCCTGGCAAATGGATAACCGCGCCAGCACAATGATCGCNNGAGAATTTGACTTCGGTTTCGCCGTAGACTGGATGCGAAAAGACTTGAGTATTGTCATCGAGGCGGCACGGGCGGCCGACATAGATTTACCCGTCACCGAGCTGGTCGACGCATTTTATGCTGAGGTGCAAGCCATGGGGGGCAACCGCTGGGACACCTCGAGTCTGATCCAGCGGCTGCGCGCGCAGAAAAGGAGTGCCTGAGCCAACCGCGGTAACAGCCTGCACTCGGCACCGCAATTCATTTTGACTACATCGCGCCGGGAAAAGCACCACCATCGAGCAGAATATTCTGACCAATGACAAACCCTGCCTGACTCGAGCACAACCAAGCGCACGCGGCGCCAAANTCCTCAGAGGTGCCAAACCGCCCCGCGGGTACCGTCGCCATTCTGGCGGCTCTGGCTGCTTCGAGCGTAACCCCACGAGCCTCAGCGTCGACCTTGTCTAGCATGGCCAGTCTGTCCGTATCGTGCAGACCGGGCAGCAGGTTATTGATGGTGACGCCGGTCCCTGCAACCTGTCTTGACACGCCCGCAACGTACCCCGTCAAGCCGGCGCGAGCCGTATTGGAGAGCCCGAGCACGGGAATCGGTGCTTTCACCGCGACACTGGTGATGTTGACGATACGGCCCCAGCCGCGCGCTGTCATACCGGGTAGCAGTGCCTTAATGAAAGTAATCGGCGTGAGCAGGTTTGCGTCAAACGCGGCGATAAAATCGTCTCTTGTCCAGTCAGACCACATGCCGGGCGGAGGCCCACCGGCATTGGTCACAAGAATATCAATATCACCCGCAGCATCGAGGACNGCCAGCTGTCCAGACTCGCTGGTGACATCTGCAGCCACTGCTGTGACATGCACGCCGTATTGACTGCGCAACCGATCGGCCGTGGCTTCCAATGCCTCGCTGCCTCTGGCATTGAGGACCAGATCAACGCCTTCAGCCGCCAGTGCCTCTGCACAACCTTTACCTAACCCTTTGGAAGAGGCACATATGAGCGCCCGCCGACCCTTGATACCCAGATCCATATTTACCTACCTATCCATTCTGTTGATGGTGATTATCCGTCATACGGGCATGCTGTTGTAAATAGCAACGTGCGCAAATGGGCATCGAGAACACCGCTNGCGTGATATTCAGTGCCGGAGGTATCTCAATCCCTNNCTCGAGCGGTCCAGACACGACAGCGCAGTGATCGCAATGATGTACTATCCAAAGTCTCGAAGGCAGGCCNCACACGATAAAACGAAAAAACAGTATGTCTAACGCGCCATTTTGGGAATGTAAAACACTGGATGAAATGACCGACACCGAGTGGGANTCACTNTGTGACGGCTGCGGACAGTGTTGNTTACACAAGNTGGTCAATGAGGAGACGGCGGAGATTTTTTATACTCGNGTCGCCTGTTCGCTNTTGNATACCCAAANCGCNCNCTGCACNNACTATNCAAANCGCTTNACCAAGGTAAAAGATTGCCTCGATGTTCGCAGCATGACGTCCTCAGAACTCGGCTGGATGCCAAAAACCTGCGCGTACAGGCTAATTCATGAGTACCAGCCACTGCCGCAATGGCATCCGTTAATCACTGGTGACGCTAAGTCAACGCGGGCCGCAGGTATCGCGGTGACCGGTTGGGCGGTGAGCGAGGAGACCGTCGATATGGATAACCTTGAGGCAGAGATCATTGAATGGGTTGACGCCTGACTCAGAGCTCCCTTTTTTCATGGTAAGTGCAATGCCCTGACCAAACTCACCCACTCGCTGCAATTTTGCAGAGTGGAGTGCCAGCTCAGTATTGCTGGCAAACCCACCCCCTTCTGATAGCCTAGTGACTGAGCGACCAGCTCTACCAGCCNTCGAGTGGCCGAAGAGCCGGCGACCGAAATAAAGATGACTTNAGGAGAGCACCGTATGCAAGACGAAAAGCAAGCCAGTACCACGTCGGGATACCCGATGCTGGTTGTACTGCCCGTCTCTATCGCCACCGGTATCGCCAGCGCAGTTCTGCTTGGGGGATTCGCTCTCAAAGCTTTGGGATTACTCTTTGCAGCGTTGGCGGGCATCTGCCTTGCGGGGTTCTATATGGTCGCACCCAATGAGGGCCGGGTGCTGCAGCTGTTTGGACAGTATGTCGGGACCGACCGGGCGCTGGGTCTCCGTTGGGCAAACCCCTTTTACAGCAAACGACGGGTTTCGCTGAGAATTCGTAATTTCGAGAGTGGTCAACTCAAGGTCAANGATTCTGCCGGCAATCCAATAGAGATNGCCGCCGTGGTCGTCTGGCGAGTAGTTGACACTGCAGAAGCCGTCTTCGAAGTTGACGATTACGAAGACTACGTCGCGATCCAAAGCGAAGCCGCCATTCGCAACATGGCAACCAGTTACCCCTATGACGACCACGAGGGAGAGTCCATTACCCTACGCGGAAGCGCCAATGAAATCGGTGAGATCCTCAAGGTCGAAGTGCAGGAGCGTCTGGGCAAAGCGGGGGTAGAAGTGCTGGAAGCCAGAATCAGCCACCTCGCCTACGCACCGGAAATTGCCAGCGCCATGCTTCAGCGGCAGCAAGCCTCAGCCATTGTCGCGGCGCGGGGTAAAATCGTCGAAGGCGCAGTGGGCATGGTAGACGCCGCACTGCAACAGCTGTCAGCGCGACAGATCCTCGAACTGGATGCCCACAGTAAGGCGACGCTGGTAAGCAATCTCCTGGTCATTCTCTGTAGCGACCGCGCAGCGCAACCCGTCGTCAACAGCGGCACCAGCGCCGGCAACTAANTTCTCAGACCGATTTTTCGGCCAGCGTCAGCAGGCGATCCAATTGATCNGCGAAGGTCTTTCGGTCGCTCTGATCGAGGGGTGGTGGTCCNCCCGCATGCTGGCCTGAGGCACGCATCGTTTCCATAAAATCGCGCATTTGTAAGCGCTGGCGAATATTGTTCGCGGTGTAGCGCTCACCTCTGGGCGTCACTACCAGTGCGCCCTTTTCCAGAACTTCACTGGCGAGAGGAATATCTGCCGTTATAACAAGGTCTCCGCAGGTCACCCGCGCGGCAATCTCGTGATCTGCCATGTCTGGCCCTTTGGCAACCTGATAGAGACTGATCAAGGGTGAGGCGGGCACCTGAAAAGACTGATTTGCGAACAAAGTCAGTTTGGTCCCACGCTTTTGCGCTGCGCGATAGAGAATCTCTCGGATCACAACTGGACAGGCGTCCGCGTCTACCAAAATCTGCATCTCTTCACCCTNNCCNGNCNGTATCGAACNNATTCNCCNCCGGCCNTACGACCGCTTGNCAGCNGTGTTNNCTCACTGNCAGCACAGCTGGTCTGCCTCCGACAAGTGTGTATACTACNCGCCGCGGCGGGAGCCTACCCGCCCGGCACTGCGCGGAATTAGCTCAGCTGGATAGAGCGTCGGTCTACGAAACCGAAGGTCGCAGGTTCGACTCCTGCATTCCGCGCCANNACCCTATTTATCCTCTCTGAAACGTAGTAATACCGTCAATCTGTAGCACCCCTCTGACGATTCTACCGTACTTTCTACCGTACTCTGTCGCTGGTTATGTCCGATTTGGTACTTCGTATGGTACTAACGAGTCTTTGCACAGTGCTTCGCTTCTTCAAGCAATCTCCACTGCGGGTTACTAATCGTCGGGACATCAAGGGGGGCGGGGGGGCTGTTGAGGCGACGGCTTCGAAGGGGTGGCACTGCCATTTGTAAAGAAGGAATCTGAAACATCAGCCCCTAGGCTAATGGCGTCTTCTGCCAACCCCTTGGCGCACCCTGCCAATCCTTCTGACTGCCTCAGAGCGACACTGTGACTGTCACGGAAGATCCCGTATGCCACGGACGGCACCACTTACTTGAGGGCAGAACGATGCGAGGACAAGTCGAGAAAGCAAGAAGCGGGCGAATAGAACCTAGAAGGAACCGAAACGGAGCACTTCTATCATCAGTCCATGTAAACGCGGGAGCACTTCACCGGACAGCGTTAAGAGTTCGATCAGGTGGCGCTGTGGCGACAGTGAGCACTTCGACGACTAAGCGTTAGTTAGCCTAATCGACCCAGCAAGCCTCGGCCTCTGTTGGGTCTTTTGGTTTGGGCAATTAATTCCAAGAAAAGATGCCACATAGACCACCGAGGATCATTTCACATCGGGTACTACGGCTACCCTAGCTATTACTTCAGCTAGGTCAAAGCAAAAAGCAAGAAGCTCACTCAAATACATTACTGGAGCTATTCATGAGGCTAATAGAAGCACTGTTGACCAATCTTTTGATCGTTGGATTCGTGGCGACTTTACTTTTGATTTCTATCAGTGCGTTCGGCCAGACCAAGGGCACTCTGGAGAATCCTTCACAAGGTTCATATACCAGGAGTATCTACATGTTTTCTGGCTGGGCGTGTGACGCTGAGCTGATTGAGATTGTTGTTGACGGCGGCAGTGGTCAAAAGGCCGCTTATGGCACCGATAGGGGCGACACCGTGAGCATCTGTGGAGACTCTGACAATGGCTTCGGCTTGCTTTACAACATGTCGAATCTGGGAACTGCAGAGCACACGGCCGTCGCGTTTGCTGATGGGCTGGAGATTGGCCGAAGCACTTTCAACGTTCAGGTCTGAGATTCAATGGAGCGAGATAATTAAATTATGATTACGCTTTCACAATTAACAGAGTTTCTCGGGTGGGTATCAACACTAAATATTGGGATGCTGCTTTTCGCTGGTTTTGTACTGATTGGAATGAAGACATTCGTCACAGGTGTGCACAGCAAACTATTCAGCGTCCCTGAAGAAGAGCTGCCGACAATCTATTTCAGATACTTATCAAATTATCAAACTTTAACTCTCATATTCGCAATTGCACCATACATCGCTCTCAAAATAATGGGTCAGTGATTTCTGCCTTGGCGAAAGTGGATGGTACAGCGACCAATACGATATGGCCGCCCATAGCTGTAGTAGCCTAGAGCGCTGGCGGAATGAGTCATGGCTCTTCATAAGTACGAGTGGTATTGCCGCCGCGTTACTCCTGGACAATGCATTGCTGTTCGGTGAGCGGGCGGATGCTCAGTATGTGATGGGAATTGACTGCTTGAATGGTGCGAGGGAGATACGCTCTCTGACGGCGCCTTCTGCCACATCTATTGAACCGTCAGCGCATCTGGAAGAGCCGGAGTCCCGCACCAACACCCCTTTTAGACCCTCTGAAGCCTAGTGATACTGTCGATCTGAATCGCACTAACGTACAAACTTCCGTACTATCCAGCCCCAGTGAGCCACTCGGCTTACGTAAGCCCCCTAGACAACTACCTCTTCTCTTTCGCACGGGGTCCCGGGCTAATCGCTAAGGATTATGGGTGCCCCCGAGCCCCCGTTAGACCACGCGAATACTGGAGATGCTACTGCCACTTGCGGCGAGGAGAATTGAGTTCTAGCTCATCAGTACCTTGCGTTGTGTACCGTTCCAAACTAGCCCGTAATCACAGATATATTTAATATAATCAATTATTTATATACATGAACGCATGTCTCACAGAATCTTGCCATAAAAATGAAGCGATATAAATCAATGGCTTTCGGACGTGTCCAGCGGGTACCACATCCCTGATGCTCCGTGCCTAAATGAAAAGCCCGCCAGAGGGTGTAGTCTCTGAGATGAACAGAAACCAATCCAACCCTCCGTCACCCGCTCGGCCTCCCATCAGGCTGAACCAAAGGCACTTCTGGAATTAAAAGGAAGGCCCAAACCAATACCCACTGCATTGGCCCTCACAGGTTCGCTATTGTGCAGTGCCTCGGGAATAGGAGATCAACAATGAGTGACTTGTTCGCACGAAGCATGACGGCGTTCTTCCGCTTCTTCGCCGACGCGTTCTTTGCCAAACGATACGGACACCGCGCTGTTGTCCTTGAGACAGTCGCGGGAGTGCCGGGGATGGTCGCGGGTATGTGGGTTCATCTTAAGAGCCTGCGGCAAGCCAAGACAGGTTACGGACCGCTCATACGTGAGCTACTGGCTGAAGCTGAGAACGAGCGTATGCACCTGATGTTCTTTATCGACATCGCAAAGCCCAACTGGTTCGAGCGATCGTTGATACTGTTGGCTCAACTAGTGTTTATGACGTACTACTTCATCCTCTACATCGTGTCGCCCAGTACAGCACACAAGATGATCCACTACTTNGAGGANGANGCNGTCANGAGNTACACNAGNTANCTAGANCAGATAGANGCTGGNGAGATAGNNGACNNCCCAGCNCCNCGACTTGCCATCGACTACTACGACCTANCCNCTGACGCNAAANTNTCGGACATGATTCGTTGTGTGAGGGCTGACGAGCAAGGCCACGCTGACGCTAACCTGGCGTTCGCCGAGGCACACTGATCAGTAGTCAGAAGAAGGCCAGTCTCTGTCTCATCGCGATGCTCGTTAGATTGACCACTTATGATGTTCCCTGCGGGAGAGCATCGGCAGACGCTAGCTAGACGCTGGGTGTCAATGTCACCTATCCCGACCGTCAGCCCCGCGGTGCGCATGGGCGCTTTTCAGGTGCCTATTGCGTTGCCTGATAGANGAGCCAGATAGGTAGGCCCATCGGAATCTCCTCCGGCGTGATCGGNTCGGTTGCAGCAGAACTCACGCTAATACCCGCAGAGGGTGTTTNCTTTCAAGTTGGGAATTTCATTGCGGGCATAAGATTGTAACGCCTCTACATTTGTCCGGATTTATCTCTCCCATCAGACACTGTAGGGTGCTTTGAGATCCCTATGAAGGAGAACTCTGTGGATTCTGACCTACTCGTTATTTTGGCAATTGGTCTCGCAGTCGCAGCCGGTGTGACACTCATAATTGCACTGGTAAACCGATGCCCCGCCTGTGGCAGTCTTGCCCATGGCTTCAAGTCTGACAAACAAGCGGACTTTGAATCGGGTGACGCCTACATCGTGTGTAGAACATGCGGCGATCGCCAGTTGAAAGGCAAAGTAGAGTCCGATGGGTCGGTAATGTGGGCTAGCGGCGGTTCCGGCCAATTTGATNAAGACGGTGGCTATACCGGTGATGCCGGAGGGGCATTCGCTGATGGCGGCGGTGATGGCGGCGGCGATGGCGGCGGTGGCGGCGGGGAATAGGAAACAACACACTGTGCGCTTCGCAATAAGCCAGCAGCTAGCGACTGCAGTGGCGGCGGGCCTCGGTCATTTTTAATAGTGGCGCGATCCCCCTTTTTCGGGTGACACTATTCGAATTGTTTGGCACTGACGAGCGATGCTAGGGGGATCTGACGATGGCNAGACGTGCGGGAGGCAGACAAGCGCGGCATGCACAAAGGGCCGCGCCGTTGGAAGAAACGATGAAGCCCGTGCGGCCTGGCGAAAGCGGTGGCCGCTACAAGCCCTTTTCAGACGAGGCCCTCGGAGCGATCGTCAACAATATCTTCCGCATTCTCGAAGAAGTCGGCTTTAAGGACGCAACACCACACTGCATCGAAACCTGCACCGCCGTGGGTGCCGTCATGGGCNACGACGGACGCCTACGCATCCCGCGTCAGGTGGCGGAGGACGCTCTCAGCAGAGCCAAAAGAAACCTCACGCTGCACGCTCAGGACCCNGCGTTTGATCTAGACCTCTCCGGATCGCGGGTGCACTTTGCCACTGGCGGCGCAGCCGTGATGATCGCCGACTCGGTAAAAAACGAATACCGCGATTCCACTACCCGCGATCTCTACGACCTTGCCCGCATCGCAGACAACTGCGAACACATCCATATGTTCCAGCGTATGTGCGTTTTAAGAGACCTCGAGGACACCTATGAGATGGACCTCAACACCACCTATTGCTGCGTTGCAGGAACGCGCAAACACGTGGGGGCTAGTTGGAGTAACTGCAATCACTTGAGCAAAGCGCTGGAGATGCTGCATATTATTGCCGGTGGTGAGGCCCAATGGCGGGAGCGCCCTTTCGTCAGCCAATCCAACTGCTTTGTCGTGCCGCCCATGAAATTTGCGCAGGATGCCCTCGAGTGCCTGAGGGTCGCCGTAGAGGGCGGGATGCCCGTGCTGCTGCTCTCAGCCGGGCAAGCAGGCGCTACTACCCCTGCCACATTGGCCGGCGCAGTGAGTCAAGCCTGGGCCGAATGTATCGGCGGTTTNGTGTACGTGAATGCCATCGAGCCGGGGGCTCCGGCAATCATTGGCGCGTGGCCGTTTGTGTCAGATTTACGCACGGGCGCCATGAGCGGGGGTTCACCCGAGCAAGGTTTAATCTCGAGTGGGTGCGCCCAGCTCGGCCTGCATTTTGATTTACCCTTCGGCACCGCTTGCGGCATGACCGATGCCAACATGCCTGACTTTCAGGCGGGCGCGGAACGGGCCCATACGCTGATGCCGCCCGCGCTTTCGGGCGCCAATGTGATCTATGAGTCTGCGGGAATGTATTCGAGCCTACTGGGAGTCTGCCCCGAAAGTTTGATTTTGGATAACGACGTCCTCGGGGCGACGCTCCGGGCAGTGCGCGGCATCGAAGTCAATGAACGCACCCTGGGTTTCGATGATCTGGCTCAGGTTTGTTTGGGTGACAAGGGGCACTATCTTGGATCCGATCACACCCTAGCAGTGATGCAGAGCGAGTACCTCTACCCCAAAGTCGGCAACCGGTTCAGTCCCAATGTATGGGAGGCCTCCGACAAGTCGATCGCGATTGATAACGCCGTTCGTACTCGCGACCACATTTTGTCGACCTACGTGCCAAGTCACATTAGCCCCGANGTAGACGCTGAGATCCGCGCCAAGTTTCCGATCCGGCTGATCACAGAAGATCTCCAACAAAGCGCCTGATCATCAAGTCAGCGGGGCTACCGACTCGGCTCAGGAACGCCGAACTGAACGATCAACTCGACTGAGTTGGCCAGCGGGCGTGTTATCAGGGGCGGTAAGGGGTGTCGCTAGCGTCTGATCTGTGCGTTGTCGGGGTCGTAGAGGGGTCGCAGAGATACCTGGGCGGGGAAACGTTCACACGCGACTTCGACCTCATACTGCCCACTGAGCACCGCCTCGTCAGAGGCCCCCGGCTCCGATGAAACATAGCCAAGGCCCACAGCACCACCCAGAATATGACCGTATGCTCCAGAGGTAATATGCCCCACCAACTCGCCGTCCCGCCAGATAGGTTCATTATGGTAGATCAGCGGCACTGGGTCGTTGAGACACAGCTGCAACAATCGCCGTGACAGACCCCGCTCGCGCTGCGCGAGCAATGCCTCCCGACCAATAANCCCCCCCGCNTTATCGAACTTGATGACAAAGCCCAACCCCGCCTCCAAGGGCGAGTCCTCGTCAGTAATATCGTGACTCCAGTGGCGGTAAGCTTTTTCCATGCGCAATGAATTCAGAGCGTGATAACCGGCGTGCACCAACCCCTGTTCTGCGCCCGCCACCACAATACGGTCATAGATATCCTGCAGGAACTCGGTGGGAATATAGAGTTCCCAACCCAACTCGCCGACGAAGGTGATGCGAGAGGCACGCACGTAGCAAAACCCCATCTCGATTTCGCGGCTGGTGGCNAAGGGAAAGCCCGCGTGACTCAGGTCATCCGGCGTAATTGATTGCAGTAATTCTCGGGAATGGGGACCCATGATCGATATCACGCCCATTGCCGAAGTGACATTGGTCAGGACGCAATGTGCGTCATCGGGTATGTGTCTTTTGAGCCAATAAAAATCCCTGACCTCTGTCTCGGCGGCCGACACAATCATGAACACATCCGCGCCGAGCCGGGTCACGGTGAGATCCGCCTCGATACCACCGCGCTCATTCAGCCACTGGGTATAGACCACCCGACCCGGTGCCACATCAATATCGTTGGCACATACCGGGCTCAGTACGCGGGCAGCGTCGCGACCTTCCAGCCGGAATTTAGCGAAGGAAGACTGATCGAATAAGGCCACACCTTCTCGCACAGCACGGTGCTCGGCAGCAGAGTGTTCAAACCAGTTCTGCCTGTCATAACTGTATTCGTAGACCGGCTCGACCCCCTTAGGGGCATACCAATTGGGGCGCTCCCAACCGAATGCTTCACCGTGACAGGCACCGGCAGCGACCAGGCGGTCATGGATAGCGGATTTTCGCACGCCTCGGCCAGTCTCATACTGACGAAACGGGAAATGCGTGGCATAGAGCAATCCCAAGCTCTCACTCACTCGCGATTGCAGGTACTGGCGATTGCGCTGGAAAGGCATATTCCGGCGAACGTCCACCTCCCACAAATCAACGGGAGGCCTACCATCGCGAATCCATTCAGCGGTCACCTTACCCACGCCACCGGCCGACTGCAGCCCGATGGAATTCAACCCGGCTGCGACAAAGCAATTCTTCAGTTCGGGCGTTTCGCCGAGATGGTAGCGGACGTCAGGCGTAAAGCTNTCCGGACCACAGAAAAACTTCTGGATCCCTGCCCGTTCAAGTGCGGGCAAGCGCTTCATTGCATCGTGCAATACTGGTTCGAAGTGATCGAAGTCTCCCGCGATCTCGTCGAAACAAAAATCTTCAGAAATACCCCCCATCCCCCAGGGTTTCGCATTAGGCTCAAAGGCACCCAACAACAATTTCCCCGCATCGTATTTGTAGTAAGTGCAGGCGTCGTAGTCACGCAATACCGGCAGATCCGGACTGAGTCCGTCCACCGAGTCAAACAAAACGTAGTAGTGCTCACAGGCATGGAGTGGCAGATTCACGCCCACTGATGAGGCCAAATCTCTAGACCACATGCCACCGCAAATCACCACGTACCTAGCGCGAATCTCCCCCTGTGCGGTGCGCACGCCTGTCACACGGCCACCCTCCTGGAGAACGGCCTCGACCTTGGTATGGGTAAACAGACGCGCGCCCCGTTGCTTGGCACCTTTGGCCAACGCNTGAGNGATGTCTACGGCGTTAGCATAGCCATCGGAGGGGATATGAATGCCACCGTAGAGGTCATCGGTCTGGATCAGTGGGTATCGCTCAGCGATCTCGGGCACCGACAATACATTGACCTCGAGCCCAAATACCTTGGCCATGGAGGCACTTCTTTTTAACTCCTCGAAACGTTCGGCGGTCGCGGCGATCGACATCGAGCCGCATTGCCGGTACCCCGTCGCCTGGCCGGTCTCGGCCTCAAGGCCCCGGTACAACTCGCTGGTATAACGCGCCAGCTTGGTCATGTTGATCGAGGTCCGCAATTGGCCCACGAGCCCGGCAGCATGCCATGTCGTGCCGCTGGTCAGCTCTTTGCGTTCAAGCAACACCACATCTTGAATGCCCGCCTCGGCCAGGTGATAAGCCACCGAAACGCCAATGACGCCGCCACCTACAACAACGACCTCACAACGATCCGGCAACGCCGCCACTAGCTGGCCAACCGCTCATTGGCAGGGTCATAGATCGGCTCCGCAAGTACCGTCGCCCGACACCGTGCATCCAGTAACCCAATATCGATTACCGAGCCCGGCACAGACTGCGCCGAGGGGACATAACCAAAGCCCAGGCTTTTTTCGACGGTATAGCCGTAGCCGCCGGAAGTGGTCACACCGATACAGGTATCATTCAGAAAAATCGGTTCTCCGCCTCGCACATCAGCATTCTTNGCATCGACCTCGAAGTACACCAGGCGCAGCGGTCCGGCNTCCCCGGTCTCGGTTGCCGTTTTACCGATGAAGTCTTCCTTGGCATTGCCAAAAAATCGGGCCATGTCGGCCTCGAGCATCGTTACCTCATTGGTGAGCTCGGCACCCCAACCCCGGTAGGCCTTCTCCATACGCAGGCTGTTCAGCGCATACAGACCAAAGTCGGCAATACCGTGTGCTTCACCAGCGGCCCAGATAGCCGCATACAGCGACGGCAGATCGGCAATAGCCGGGTGAAGTTCCCACCCTAGCTCGCCCACGTAGTTGATGCGCAGTGCCAGTGTGGCGATCCCCGCAATGTCGATCTCTTGCGCGCTGCGCCAGGGAAAATCAGCACTGTCCAGCGACGCGTTCGTCAGACTNCCCAACACGTCGCGCGCCCGCGGCCCCGCNAAGACAATAACCCCGCGTTCTTCGGTCGCGTTGCGAATTTCGACCTGCTCACCGGCCTGCACCTGCTGTGACAAGTGATCCAGATCCCTGAGTTCNGCGCTGGCCGCAGAGAGCAAGTAAAAATGACTGCTCGAGCGTCGCGTGACGGTCGCCTCACCGAGGATACGACCGTTTTTAGATAGAAAATGCGCCAGCGCGATACCGCCGTCGCGGCGCGGCATCCGGTTGGCGAGCACGCGGTTCAGAAACACCTCGGCGTCGACACCGGTAACATCGTATTTTGCGAAGCCTGTGAGGTCGATCACCCCCACCCGCTCGCGCACCGCGCGGCATTCGTCACGCACCACATCAAACACNTTGTTACGTCGGTAACTGTGCTCCTCTTCGCGACCATCAAGAGAAAACCATTTGGGACGTTCCCAACCAAAGGTTTGGGTAAACACCGCGCCCTTCTCCTTCAGCGTCTGGTGCAGTGAGCTCAAGCGGCAATCGCGCGCGGCCGGGAACTCCTCTCCCGGAAGGGGCGTCGCGTAGGTCAGACCGTAATCCTGAAATCCCTTGGCGCGCATGTAATCGCGGCCTGCAAAACCCCCGAACCGGCGCGGGTCAAAGCCGGTCATATTAATCTCGGCATCCCCGTGAAGCATCCATTGGGCCAGGTACTTGCCGCAGCCAGCTCCCTGAGCGATACCAAAAGAAGAGCCGCAACATAGCCAAAAGTTATCGACTCCCGCGACGGGTCCCAGCAGCGGCGGTCCGTCGGCAGAATGAGGAATAGCGCCGTTTACAATGCGTTTAATACCCGCGTCCAGCATCGGCGGCATGCAGTTCATGGCGCGCTCCAACCAGGGCATCAGGCGGTCGAGGTCATCTGGAAAGAGCTCGCTATCCGAGGACCACGGCGGCAGCCCGTCGGGGCCCCAGGCCTCCATGAGTCCTGCCGATTCATAAATACCGATCAACCCCGACTTTTGTTCCTGACGAATATAGGCCGACGCATAGGGATCACGCATGACCGGAAACTCTTCATCCCGGTCAATAAATTCCTGAATCGCGCCGGTCACAATGTAATGGTGTTCCATGTTGCAAATGGGCAGATCGGTGCCAACCATCTGGGACACCTGTCGAGCGAAGCTACCCGCCGCATTGACCACAACCTCGCAGNTGACTTTTCCCAGCTCGGTATCAACTTCCCATTCCCCTGATGCCATCCGGTTGATATCGATCACACGGTTGTGGCGAACAATCTTCACACCCTGATCGGTCGCGCCGCGCGCCATCGCGTTGGTCAGACCCGAGGGGTCAGCGTGCCCGTCATCCAGAGTCCAAGCGCCTGCGATCACTCCGTCAACATCGTAGAAAGGGTTCAGTGCCTTAATTTTGGCAGGATCGATGATTTCCATCCGAAAGCCCACATTGTCGGCAATGCCCTTCATGGAATGAAACCAATCGAGGTCAGCTTGCTGACGGGCGATACGGATGCCACCGGAGGCATGCCAGCTCACGTATTGGCCGGTTTTCTCCTCGAGGGTGGGATAAAGGCGATTACCGTAATCATGAATCTTGGCAAGGTTATAGTCGCTCACAAGACTCGGACACTGACCCGCTGCGTGCCAGGTCGAGCCCGAGGTCAGCTCGCCCTTCTCGATCAGCATCACATTGGTCTCGCCTTCCTCGGCAAGATGATAGGCCAGCGCCACGCCCATGATGCCGCCCCCGACGATTACGATCCGAGCTTGAGAATCGATCGACATAACACGCCCCCCTTTCTTGTGCTCAAGAGCCTAACTCTCCTCGTGAAAAACCGTCAATCTATTTGCGCAGATGTGTCCGCATCTGCAAAGACGTGCTCCGGCGACTGCCCCAACCGAAGCGCCAAATTTTTCAGTTTTTGATGTCGCTTTTGGTCCTATGAGTGTCGGTTTAGTCCAACCCTCAAACCGCCAACCGCTCCACAGTAGCGCCAATGNGTGGAGCTCGCTCTACGGCGAAAAAAGCACCGTTTTACCGGCTTTATCGGTAACATGAACGGACGCTTTCGGGGATCGTCTTGGCCCGGTACAGTCGAGTGGTAATGCCGTATTGGGCGACTTGATCAGACCGGAAAAAAGGCTAGAGGTGAGAAGCACCTCGTGATGGAAGTAGCGCGATGAGTGAACGTGCGAGCAGACGAAAAGGCGGGGGTCGGGCTGGACGACGTGAGGCTCGGGGCACTCCTACCGCGGCGGCNGCGCCTTTCATTGAACGTAATATCCCCTACGTCGAAATTCTCAGCGAAGAAGGCCTTGAGCTGATAGAGCACAATGCTGACCGTCTGCTGTCAGAAATCGGCGTCGACTTTCTCGATGATCCTGAAGTACTTGATCTGTTTCGAGAGGCCGGTGCCAACGTTGACGGCACCCGGGTGCGCTTTCCCGCCGGTATGTGTCGACAAATCATTCAAGCAACCGCGCCCGCGGAATATGTGCAGCACGCCCGTAACCCGGAGCGTAACGTCACGATCGGCGGAAAACGCACTGTGCTAGTGCCCGCCTACGGCTCGCCCTTTGTCCATGATATCGATAAAGGTCGGCGCTACGCGACCATCGAAGATTTTCAGAATTTCGTCAAACTAACGTACCTATCTCCAGGCTTGCATCACTCAGGCGGNACGGTGTGCGAGCCAGTCGATCTCCCGGTGAACAAGCGCCATTACGACATGGTCTATAGCCACTTTAAATACAGCGATAAACCGCTGATGGGCTCGGTAACTCACTGGCGTCGTGCGCAAGATACCGTCGACATGGCAAAAATTGTATTTGGTGACGACTTCGTCGATCAGCACTGCGTGTTGACCAGTCTTATCAACGTCAATTCACCACTGGTTTTTGACGGCACCATGCTCGGCTCGCTCAAGGTCTACGCCCGCAATAATCAATCTACTGTTGTGTCACCGTTTATTCTCGCCGGTGCCATGTCGCCGGTCACCGTNGCGGGCACGGTCACTCAGATTCTTGCCGAGGCGATGGCGGGCATAGCGCTAACCCAATTGATTCGGCCAGGATGCCCCGTGATTTTTGGCACTTTTGCTGCTGCTGTCTCCATGGCAACTGGCGCACCGACCTTTGGCACACCAGAGCCGAGCATGGTGATCTACACCGCCGCCGCCCTCGCCCGGCGTCTGGGCGTGCCGTTCCGAAGTGGNGGCGGATTATGCGGTTCCAAGTTGCCCGACGCGCAGGCCGCCTACGAAGCCGCCAATACATTGCAAACCGCAGCACTTGCGGGCGTCAATTTTATGTTACACACCGCGGGATGGCTCGAGGGCGGTCTGGCTATGGGCTACGAAAAGTTCATCATGGACTGTGATCAAGCGAGCATGATCAACGTACTGCTCGGCGGCATGGACCTATCAGAGAATGGTCAGGCAATGACAGCCTTTGAGGAAGTGGGTCCCGGTAAACATTTTCTTGGGTCNGCTCACACTTTGAGTAATTTCGAGACTGCGTTTTATCGATCCACCGTCGCCGACAACAATAGCTATGAGCAGTGGTCTGCAGAAGGCAGTCTGGATACTGCGCAACGCGCAAACAAAATTTGGAAGCAAATGCTCGCTGATTACGAAGCACCCTCGCTGGATCCAGCNATCGATGAAGCGTTAGCGGCATTCATGACAGAAAAAAAGGCGTCTTTCGCCGATCGCGATTATTGAGACTAGGGAGATTTTGGCATGTCAGACGAAGAAGAAGATATCGTACTGTCGGAGTTGTCGGATGAAGATCTCGTCCAACAGATGCATGACGACCTGTACGATGGTCTGACGGAAGAAATAGAAGAAGGCACAAACATTTTGCTCGCCCGCGGCTGGTCGCCTGAAGATTTGCTGGGCAAGGCGCTAGTCGACGGCATGACCATTGTTGGTATCGATTTCCGCGACGGCATCCTCTTCGTCCCCGAGGTACTACTGGCCGCCAATGCCATGAAGGGCGGCATGGCAATTCTGCGGCCTCTGCTCGCAGAGACCGGCGCAAAACCGGTGGGCACTATGGTTATCGGCACCGTNAAAGGCGACATTCACGATATCGGCAAAAATCTGGTGGCCATGATGTTGGAGGGCGCCGGTTTTGACGTCCATGATATCGGTATCAACAACGCGGTCGAAGATTACCTCGCGGCACTGGAGGAGCATCAGCCCGATATTTTGGGTATGTCGGCGCTCCTGACCACGACCATGCCCTATATGAAGGTGGTCATCGATACGCTGGTAGAAAAAGGCCTGCGTGATAAATACATCGTGCTGGTCGGCGGTGCCCCGCTAAACGAGGAGTTTGGTCAGGCGGTGGGTGCCGATGCCTACTGTCGTGACGCCGCTGAAGCCTCAACCACCGCCGTGCGTCTGGTCGGGTCGCGCCGACTGGCGCAGAGCGCCTGACCTTCTCGGCGATGCCGGATAACATCCTGGTCATCGCCTGCGGTGCTCTCGCGCGGGAAATCGAAACCCTGAAACAAGTGAATGGGTGGCAACACCTGCACTTAAAGTGTGTCGATGCGGCATTGCATAACACACCCGACGCCATTCCCGCCCGAATAGAGGCAATTCTGGAGCAAACCGCCCATCAGTACGAACAGCGGTTTGTCGCCTATGCCGATTGCGGCACGGGCGGTCGACTCGATGCAGTGCTGGCGAAATGGCATGTTGCTCGATTGCCCGGTGCACATTGCTACGAATTCTTCGCCACACCAGAGATCTTTCATCCGATGGCTCAGGCAGAACCCGGCACTTTTTATCTCACTGATTTTCTGGTGCGTCATTTTGATCGTCTGGTGATAGAAGCACTCAAACTGGATTGTCATCCCGAGTTACGAGACATGATCTTCGGGCACTACACCCGGGTGGTCTATCTGGCACAGACCGATAACGCTGGCTTGCGCGAACAGGCCGCCACTGCAGCCGCTCAACTCGCGTTACCCCTCGAGATCATTCAATCAGGTATGGGCTTGCTGGAAACATCACTGGCTGAGCAAGTACTGCGTTTTGCGAACATCCCGGAGGCACGTCATGCAGCGTATTGATATTTTATGGCGCGACATCCCCTCACAGGTGTTGGTTAAGCGCGGCCGCGATCGCGGTAAATACATGCTGAGTGCACGCTTTCAAGAAGCGATTGATCGCGCCGCCATGCGCGCCGGCAAGGGAGGCAGCGACGCTTACCTTGATGAGTGGCGGCGAGTGAGCACCACTATCGAAGCTGAGGGTGCACTTGCGGAAATAGCCGANCAACTGGGTCGCGAAATTGAGACAGGCTTCTCCGACGAGCAGCTGGCCGTTATGGTCAAACAGAATGGCTTTGCCGAGATCTCGCCATGAAATCGGTGTNCTTGTGGTCGTTACGCAATGCTCGTTGGCGTGCATATCCCCGACGACGGGNGCAGAAGATCAAAAGCAGGAGGGAGTCGCTCTGTGTGTCGACCTCATTGAAGAGATGCGCGAGGTCGAAGGTGTGAGCGGCGTTCACATCATGGCTTACCGCATGGAAGACCGCATCGGTGAGATCGTGTCGCGGTCCAACGCTTTGAATGGCCGAGAACCCTGGCGCCTTGCGGCGTAACNCTGTCCCAATACACTTACTATTCATCGAGTAACACTCATGACCACAACAACTATTAGCTCCGCGACCCGTGAAGTTCACATCGGTTTTGATCAACCATTTGTCATTATTGGCGAGCGCATTAATCCAACTGGCCGAAAAATTCTAGCCGAAGAAATGAAAAACGGTGACTACAGCCGTGTTGAAGCCGATGCCCTGGCGCAGGTTGCGGCCGGTGCGCACATGCTGGATGTCAATGCAGGCATCCCGCTCGCTGATGAGCCCCGCATCCTCGCAGAAGCCGTGCAGCTGGTGCAGTCGATCACCGATGTTCCGCTCAGTATCGACTCTTCGATTGTTGAAGCGCTCGAGTCNGGCCTGTCGGTCTATCAGGGCAAAGCACTGGTAAACTCGGTCACTGGTGAAGACGAAGTATTAGAACGCGTCTTACCGCTAGTGGCCAAATACAAAGCTGCCGTAGTGGCGATTTCCAATGATGAAACAGGTATTTCCGAGGATCCCGACGTGCGCTTTGCCGTGGCTAAAAAGATTGTTGAGCGCGCCGCAGATTATGGCATCCCCTGCAGCGATATCGTGGTCGACCCACTGGTGATGCCAATTGGCGCCATCAACACCGCGGGCCTTCAGGTCATGGCACTGGTGAGACGGCTCAGGGAAGAGCTNAAGGTGAACACCACCTGCGGCGCCTCCAACGTGAGCTTTGGTCTGCCAAATCGAAATGGCATCAATTCTGCCTTTCTCACCATGGCGATGGGGGCCGGCATGACCTCCGCTATCACCAGTCCACTGCACCCCGAAGTGATGCAGGCAGTGCGCGGTGGCGACGTGATGATGGGGCATGATCCAGATTGCCGTCGCTGGATACGCGCCTATAGAGAACCCACCGCCGAAGGCGAGGGCCGGGGACGTCGNGGCGGGCGTCGCAGGAGTGCCTGATCATTGACTGAGGATGACGTCAAAGTCCTGTTTATGCCCTCGGGTCGGCGCGGGTTCTTCCCGCGCGGCACCCCTCTACTCGAGGCGGCTCGCAGCCTAGGTGTCGACATTGACTCGGTCTGCGGGGGTCGCGGTCTCTGCGGCCGATGCCAGATCAGCTGCGTGGCCGGCTCTTTTGCCAAACACCAGATCGATTCCGACGTCGATCACCTCTCTCCCTTTAGTCAGACCGAAGAAAAATTTGAAGAACGAAAGGGCCCGCTTAAACNTGGCAGACGCCTGAGTTGCCACACGACACTGCTCGATGATGCCNTGATCGATGTACCTGCCGAAAGCCAAGTGCATCGCCAGATTGTGCGGAAAGAAATGGAATCGAGAGACATCCNCCTCGATACCGCTACGCGGCTTTACTACGTTCAGATAGAGGAACCCAGCCTGGATGACGCGCGAGGTGAGGTGCAGTTTCTGCTCGAAGCCCTCGATCGAGAGTGGAGTGTTACCGGGGTCACCCTCGCCCACTCCCAGCTGCGCGCACTGCAGACAGCGCTGACCCGCGAAGACCGCGGTGTGACCGTTGCCGTCTATCAGGAGCACCTGATTACCGGTGTATGGCCGGGACTCTTCGACCAGCCGCGCGGCATCGCGATTGATGTGGGCTCCACGACCGTTGCGGCACATCTATGCGACCTGAACTCCGGCGAGGTCGTGGCCTCAGCGGGGGTGATGAACCCGCAGATACGATACGGCGAGGACCTGATGAGCCGAGTCTCGTATGTGATGATGCATCCAGAAGGCGCCGAACTCCTCACCGATGCCATTCGCGAGGCGATCAACGGGCTGTTTATTGAACTCTCAGGAGAAGCCTCGAGTCAGATCGAGGACATTCTCGAGATTGCGCTGGTCGCCAACCCGATCATGCATCACATCCTGCTGGGCATTAACCCGGTGAATCTGGGCACGGCGCCTTTTGCACTCACCACGAGCGATGCGGTTGATACCCGTGCTGCGGAAGTCGGCCTGACCGCTCATCCCGAGGCCCGCCTTTACTGCCTGCCCTGCATCGCAGGCCACGTCGGTGCCGATGCGGCCGGGGTGATCCTTGCTGAAGCGCCCGATCGCAGTGAAGCGATGACATTGGTCGTCGACGTCGGCACCAATGCCGAGATTGTGCTCGCGAACAACCAGCGATTGCTGGTGTGCTCGAGCCCGACCGGACCCGCGTTTGAAGGCGCTCAAATCAGCGCCGGACAGCGGGCGACTATCGGCGCCATCGAGCGCGTGCGGATTGACCGTGACACGCTTGAACCCCGCTTCAAATGTATCGGCTCCGAACTGTGGTCAGACGAGCCCAGTTTCGCCGAGACCCTCTCGGATACCGGTGTGACAGGCATTTGCGGCTCAGGAATTATCGAGGTTGTCGCCGAGATGTACCTCGCCGGCATTGTGTCTACTGATGGCGTGGTCGATGGTGCCCTCGAAGGGCAAACGAGCCGGATCAAAAAAGACGGGCGGACCTGGTCTTATGTTTTACACGAGGCGGATAGCCCAGAGACCTCCGATGTAGTGATCACGCAGACGGATGTGCGCCAGATACAGCTGGCCAAGGCGGCACTCTACGCCGGCATCAGGCTGTTGATGGACGAGATGGGCGTCACCACTGTGGATCGTATTCGTCTGGCGGGNGCCTTTGGCAGCCATATCAGCGTCAGCCATGCCATGGTGCTGGGGCTCATCCCCGATTGCGACCTTGAACAGGTNACCTCAGCGGGAAACGCCGCGGGTGCCGGCGCGCGAATGGCACTGCTAGATCGCAACGCGCGGCTTGAAATTGCCGACACCATTGCCAAAGCAGAGCGTATCGAGACGGCTTTGGCGGATGATTTTCAGGCTCACTTTGTGGGCGCTATGGGACTACCCCATCAGAGCGATGCGTTTCCCAACCTGTTCACCCACATTGCGCCTCCTGCCGAGAAGGTGGCTGCACAGACGGATAAAAATCGACGTCGCCGACGTCGCATCACCTGAAACCGACATTACGATCCCACAGGCGGCATTATCATTGTTGAGGGGTATATCGACACGCCCCCGGGGGACCGGGCCTTGGGATGAATTCGGACGAGGCGGGTTTCAGTAAAGCAATGCCGCGCTTTTCAATCAGAATAAACCTGAATCAGACACGCTTTCGCCGCGCCTCCCGATCATAAACTGCGTCATCAAGACGGCCCCCNAAAAGCGAATCGGGCATCATTTGGTAATAGGGGTCCTGCGTGGGCGTCGTACGACTCCAATCTACACGCTCGGAGCGATAAGCCATCTTCCACTCACCATCTCGGCGCTCGTATCTATCCAGATAGCGCCCCGCCACAATGAGGTCATCAAATCCCGTCTCTGACTTCACCTTGTGATAGGCGTGAAAGTAGATCTCACCAAACGCCTCATCGCCCTCCACCTCAAACAAGGCATTGCCAATCATATGCTGGTTGGACACATGCCCGCTCAGTGCACCCAGAGCAAAGTCGATGAACGCCGCCGCGCCCCCATCCATGAACCCATACTCGCAGTAAGCGTCTCCCCAAAATACGGATTGCAATAATGTAGCGTCGAGACGATCCAGCCCGCGCATGTATTTGCAAGAGAGCTCATACAGACTCTGTTTATCCAATAGCAGTTGCCATGCCTGCTCCACGATGTGGGCCCCCTTATTTTGCGGAAAACAATACTGATGTCATCGTTATCCACATTACCTTGGAGATCAACTATTGNACGCATGGCTGCCGCTATTCACAGCGGAACCGGTTCAGGGCTGCCCACAGACTTGGTCGATGCTCTTGTGGTCTCAGGAAGGCCTGCGCATACTCGGGCCATGCAAGATCTGCTGACACAACGGCGCTGGCGTGTGCATGACTGAAACATCTGGACCCAAAGGCGAGGCTCGCGCACAGGGCACATCCGTTGCGGATGTGCTGGCGTCGGATACGCACCCTCCACCAGCGCCGCTTACTGCTTCTCAATATGCCTTTTTAGGAGATGCCGACCTCCCCGCGAGCCGCTACACCAGCCCTCTTTTTTTTAATGAAGAACTGACGGGCATGTGGTCGCAATGCTGGCAATGGGCGTGTCGAGAGGAACACATTCAGGGCGTTGGCGATCACTACGTGTACGACATTGGCCCCTACTCGGTCATCATAGCGCGGACCGGAGAGAGTGAAATCAAAGCCTTCATTAACAGCTGCACTCACCGGGGTACCCGAATACTTGGAGAAGAGGGTGCCGGTTTTGCTCAGGGCTTCAGTTGTCCGTTCCACGGTTGGTCTTGGCATCTCGACGGCCGGCTAAAGGACGTGCCGGGGCGCTGGGACTTTCCGCATGTTTGTGAGGCCACACACTCGCTCCAGGGCGTGGCGTGTGAAGCTTGGGAGGGCTTTGTGTTTATTAATCTCGATCCCAATGCCTCGCCCCTGGTCGGTCAACTCGATGTGCTGCCCGAGCACTTTGCGCAGTTTCCTTTGGCCAATCGGCGTATTCGTTTGCACGTGCAAAAAGAGCTTCCTGCAAACTGGAAGGCGGCACAGGAAGCCTTCATGGAGGCCTACCACAACTTCACCACCCACGACTCNCCCACCGGAGCCAATACTCAGTACGATATTTTTGGCCCCCATGTGAGCCGCTTTATTCATAATATCGGACACTACTCGCCCGAGGCGCTNTCGGACTACCCCGGGGACAAGTGGCGCAAACCCGCGCTGACGGAACAGGAGCTTTTCGCCAGTTTGCCCGTGGAACAAAGACCACTGTCGGCTGAAGAAACCGCTCGGACCGTGGGAGCAAAAATGCTGCGCGACGCGATGGGCGCTCAATTGGGTAGGGACTTCTCGACTGTATCCGACAGCGAAATGCTCGACTCGATCGAGTATCACCTATTTCCTAACGCGTTTTTCTTTCCCGGCATGCTGATCTCCATGGCTTATCGATTCAGGCCCCTCGGTGATGATGTTGATCGCTGNNTATTCGAGATTGTAATGTTGGAGCCGCTCCCCGATGGCGCCACACACCCAGACCCACCGGAACCTGTATATCTCACTGCTGAGCAGTCCTACACCGAAATAGACGAGCTTGCATGGTTGGGGGCCGTTTATGATCAAGACACGGGCAATTTGCTGCGGCAACAACAGGGGCTTAAAACCACCCGCAAGGGCATCACGCTAGGCAACTACCAGGAAGCGCGCATCCGGCGCTTCCATCTGACGCTGGATGACTATCTAGGNCCCCAAAACGCGACATAAAGCAATTTGGGGTGTCCGGACACCAATTCAGCACTTAAACTGATCGGCCCCTTGATTGCGTATAAGACACCACAACACCCCACGGAGCACTGCAGTATGAAACTAGGCTTTCTTCTTGGCTACTCAGGCAAGCACATCCACATCCCCCTAGATCTCATCAAGCAAGCAGAATCGATGGGTTATGACTCGGTGTGGACGGCAGAGGCTTACGGTAATGACGCGGTGACCTCGGCCACATGGGTACTGGCAAATACCAGNAAGATCCGCGTCGGTACCGCCATTATGCAGATGCCCGCAAGGACTCCTGCAATGTGTGCGATGACTGCGATGTCCCTTGATCAGCTCTCGGGTGGGCGATTTATTGCCGGCCTCGGCGCATCAGGTCCGCAAGTCGTTGAGGGCTGGCACGGTGTGCCTTACGGCAAGCCAGTAACCCGAACCAAGGAATATATCCAGATCATGCGCAAAATCTTTGAGCGCGACGGCCCCGTCGAGCTCGATGGCAGCATGTATCAGCTACCCAATAAAACCGAGGGAACCACGGGCCTCGGCAAGCCACTCAAGTCAATTCTGGCCGCCGCGAAAGATATCCCTATCTACACTGCTTCAATCACCCCCGCGGGGCTCCGCTGCGCAGGCGAAGTGGCCGACGGCGTCTTCCCGGTATGGATGGACCCTAACAAATTCAGTGTCTTAGGCGATCCTATTGAGGAGGGGTTTGAGAAAGCGGGCAATGGCAAAAGCCTCAAAGATTTTGACGTTGCACCCTTTGTTTCGGTGGCCCTTAACGACGACCTCGATGCCGCTTATGACTCACTGAGGCCATGGCTGGCGCTGTATATCGGCGGCATGGGCGCCAAAAATAAAAACTTTTATCATGGCTATGCCACGCGCATGGGCTACGGGGACGCCGCCGACCAAATTCAGGAGCGATACCTCAGCGGTAATAAGGCCGAAGCAGAGGCGCTTGTGCCCAATGCGCTGCTCGACGAGGTTTCTTTGATTGGCCCGCGCGAGCGGATTATCGAGCGACTGCAGCCTTGGAAGGAAGCCGGCAAAAGGGGCGAAGTGGGTAGCATGCTGCTGGGTGTGCAAGACCCGGCCGTGCTCGAGCTATTTGCACAGGAAATGCTGTAGCGCTCGCGCCGGTGCTTGAAGATATCGACGGTCGGTGCCTGTGTGGCGACATCCAATGGGAGGCCTCTATAGACCCTGAACTGGTTGGAGTCTGCCATTGCAGCGATTGTCAAACCGTGGGTGGATCGGCTTTTCAGTTCACCGCGAGAGTAGCGCGCCATCACTTCACCGTTCTCAGCGGTGCGCTGACTGTTTATGAGAAAATCGCAGAAAGTGGCAACCCCAGAGCCATGAGTTTTTGCGGGCGTTGCGCCACCATGGTCCACACTGGCAANACCGATGACACAGGCCTACTGTCGCTNCGCCTCGGCGGGTGCCGCCAGAGACATGAGTTCATGCCCCGGTTTCAGATTTGGTGTCAGTCGGCACTGAGCTGGGCCACATTTNANAGCGGCNNNAAAGTCCCNGNCCANGNANTACCGNCTAAATAGTNGTTACGGGAAATTCCCAAGGCGGCCCCTGCAAAATCCCCGTAAGCTCAAGACATCGATTACAGGTGCTCATCCAGAAACGCCAAATAAGCCTCGGCAGCAGTGATACGGTTTTCGCGCTTGCGAAAGCCGTGGCCCTCATCTTCAAACAGAACGTATCGCACCGGCACACCGTTAGCGCGCACCTTTTCTACCAGTTCATCACTTTCTACTTGAAGTACCCGCGGGTCATTAGACCCCTGCACTACCAGNAATGGCTTGATAATGTTCTCTGCGTGAAAGAGCGGTGAAATTCGCGTCAAGCGATCAGAATCCGTTGCCGGATCCCCCAATTCGTCATAGAGCGCCGTGCGAAACGAACCCCACCAGTCGGGAATAGAAGTCAGGGTTCTCAACCAGTTAGTCACACCAAAGATGTTAATACCAACCTGAAATACGTCAGGTCTGAACGCCAGCGCTGCGGCAACCATATAGCCACCGTAGGATCCGCCCATAACCCCTATGCGATCGCCATCAACCCAGTCCAAACCACCCAGATACGCATGCGCTGCCACCACATCGTCGAGATCGTCCTCGCCGTGCCGCTTGTCATCTAAGTGGAAAAACGTCTTGCCGTAACCACTGGATCCGCGATTATTGATGCTGAATACGGCGTATCCATGGTTCAGTAAGTACTGAATGTCAGCGCGGTAGCCCTTCCTGCTTTGGCCGCCTGGCCCGCCATGAACATTGATCATCATGGGCACCGGCTGATCGGCACTCGCTTTTTTGGGTTTGTATAACAACCCTGGCACCTGCAACCCGTCAAAACTCGGGAATCGAATCACCTCGCTGGCGACCAGGTGCGTTTGATCAATTGCTGCATTTAACGCTGTCGTGAGCCGAAGAGGTTCGCCACCGATCGGCAGAAAAAAGAGTTCCGTTGGGGAGGTGTCGCTGTTAACACCAAGAGAGAGCGACGCTTCATCACGACTAAAGCGAACTTGCGAAATGTCGCCTTTGGGAAGCATACCCATCTGCATTTCTANCCCTGCTTGCCTGTCGAGCACTCGCAGCGANGTTCTGGCATCTTCATTGATGGCCACTACCCGGTAGCGACCAGAGTGAGAAAAATCAACAGATACCACGTCCCAGTCGGCCGCGTATTCCAGCGTTCTCTCCCCAGTCTCAAGCTCCAGAGACCAGGCCTGAGTGAATTCTCCAAACTGATCGGTGGCGTAAATCAACGCTGTGCTATCGGGGGAAAACCCAAATACTGAATGACTTACCGACGCTTCGTGAGGCGTGATATTGATCAGCTCAGGTTCCTCTGCCGCGACATCGACCAAGAAGAGATCGCTGTCTGTATTACTGTTGTTGCGGGTTAAAACGACCCATCTGCCATCGGCACTGACGTCGTTAAGTTCAAGGCCCTCGTCGTTGGTGTAAAGCAGCTGCCTTTGGTAGTCATCAGCGCGATACCGATAGACGTCAAAAGCCGCGCTGTCCCGCTCATTCGTGAACGCGAAAAAAGCAGTGTTATCAGCTGACCAGCCCATAAACCCTGCCTTAAGCTGCTCTCCNGGCGTCAAATCAATCGCCTCTCCCATCGAGGTTTGCACATAAACGTGCGTGAGCTCGTCGCCATTACCATCCTGGGTGTACAAAAATCGGTCGTCGCCTGGAAACCAGCCCACCGCGTACATACCCGAGTCAGTGGAGAACGTCAGCGGTTCTCGAGCGCCACTTTCTGTATCCAACCGGTAAACATTAAAAATACCCGTTTCATCGCTGCTGATCAGCAAGTCGCCGGATTGCGCCGAAAAAGCAGTGCGCGAGTCGCGTGCAGAAATAAAACGGGTCGTTTGAAAAAAAGTCGCCGCTGGGTAGGTGGCGATATCCGCAACATTAGTTAGCGGTGCCTTTTCACCACAGGCAGTGACCAAAAGGAGCGATGCCGCAATGGCTAGCCATGACTTTTTCATTATGAATTTCTCCGTTTCACTCACAGCCAATGTAACAGGCACGCCACCTCAAGAGAAACTGACCCAAGGTCAGCGCTCACATGATGTCTGTTACCTCAAAACTAATCTTCCGCCACTTCGATAATGTTGTCATCGCCCTTACGATCAACAAACTTACTGTAAGGATCGACCCCCACATAGATGGGGCGCTCGTCTGTCACAATTGATACCGTTTGCCGCCCTGATTTCATCGATTCAAGTGTCATTGAGAGCACGTTCTCCGCTTCCAATGCGTCATAATCCGGTCGCTTGGTAAAGGCTCCCACATCCACCCAATTATCGAATTCGGCGTCTCGCTCCACACCCCTACCATCGGCATAATGTTTGTTGACCGCNACGGTAAACGTTGTCTCGAAGCTGCCATCAGGCAGCGCCCGCGCCGTGGCATCAGAGGCACTGAAGTCATAGAGTGTGATCTCCTCCAGTAAATCTGAGACCAATCTACGCTCAGCATCATCGCGCGCCAATTGCTTNAAACCATTCACCAGATCTGTCGACGTGGCAAAAGGCTGGCTCTTGAAACGATATTGAGCCAAGAGCTCTGCAAGCATCAGATTGACCCGCTCTTCACCTAAGCGGTCCTGAAGCAGATACATGACGACCGCGCCCTTTCGATAGTGAATGTAACCCTGATTCTCGACGCGATTCAGAGGCAGTTCTTCGATCACTTCACCTCCACGAGCGGACAAATAGGCGTCCAACTCGTACTTCAGGAACCGACGTATCTGCTCTTCGCCGTACATCTGCTTCATGACCATTAGAGCCGAGTACTGCGCCATCGTCTCTACCAATACCGTCCCACCCTGCATATAGGCACTGAGCAATTGGTGGGCCCAATATTGATGGCCGTACTCATGGGCCGTTACATAGGTCACATAGTCAATATCATTGTCTTCGGCGGCATTGGCGATAAAACCAATACGTTCAGAATAGGGCACGGTACCGGCGAAAGCCTGAGCAAAACTGGCATACCCGGGAAATTCGATGATTCGTGCGTAATCAAACTGATAGGGACCAAAGCTTGCTTGATAATAATCAAGCGATACCGCCATAGCATCCAGCATTCGCTCAGCGTTAAATCCGTGCTCGGGGTGATGATAAATCTCAAGGGAAATGCCATCGTGCTGCCGCGCTGTGATCGCGTAATCAGCCGACTGTATAGAGAAGAATCCCAATATCGGATTGCTGGACTCAAACCTCACCACGCGCCGACCCTCTTCCATACGATCATCCGTAATGCGCCCGGGAGCAATCGGCACCTGAGTGCCGCTAGTGGTCACCGTAATATCTGACATCACCCAGTCGACATTGCCTATGTAGTTTCGTTCGCGAGCGGATTCATCTTCCAGTTTTGGCATCCGAAGTTCGGCGGGCAGGTCGTACTTGCGACGGGTCGTGCGGTCCTTCAATAACACAGAGCGGTCAAAACCAAACTGAGGGGCAAATTCAGAATTATTCAGAAATGTGCCATTGCTGACTAATCTCGAATCATCGCCGCTTGTCCTGAGCGCCTTGTGAAGGCGCTCTGATCGGAAGCTTATTGTCATTTCTTCGTCTGGAAGCATCGGCTTTTCAAGTGTGAAAATCTGATAGCCGTAGTCCTCCGACTCATCAAGACTAAGTGTGCTACCCGGAATATCCATATTGAGCAAGTCACTGTAGGAATCCTGAAACACGACGTGGAGTTCGGTAATGGGTTCCCCTGTATCATTGGTCAGGAGATAAATACCCTCAAAGAATGCCTTCCCCGCTTCCGGGTATAGATCGACCTTCAGATCAACATCCACAACCGAAGGCTGTCTAATGCCCTCGTATTGAAGAAATGCTTTTTCATAATCAGCGAGCTTTTCCTCCAATTCGTCGCTCGTCACATATTCATTGATGACATTCATCTGATGAAACAGCCAAGCGCCCGACACCACCGATATCATGAGTCCAAACAGTGCCACCAAGGCCGGCGTGCCTTTAAAGCGAGCGGGAACACGACGGATCTGCGACGAAATTGATATGCCAACACCCCGACGCCAAAATAGGTACGACAAAACAGAGATCATCAAGCAAACACCCGTCCAATAAAGACGCANCCACCACGATTTGCTTCCTCCAAGCTCCGCTCCATTCATATCGGAGACGCGAACGAAGCCAGTCTCACCGAAGTCATAGAGCGGATGNTCAAATCCAATCGATACGAGTGTGATGGAGGCGACGAGGTAAATAGCCATTAGCCCCCATCCCACGTACTTGCTGGGGCTGAGCGACTGAAGAAAAACCGCGAGAATAGCCATCATCAACATGTCGATAGAGAACGGCAGTACGAACCAGAAAAAGTACTTATCCAGCTCCAGCGTAAAGTAACCTCGGGCGATTTGAACCAGCATAGCCGCTAAAACCGCAATGCATAGGGTGGCGATCAAGACGAGGCTAACTGCGACGACCTTTGGTACGAAGTAAGCCCAGTTGGGCAGGGCCGTTGAATCAATTATCTCGTTCATACCTCGTTCGCGATCGCGCCACACCAATTCGCCCGCAAAGTAGATAGCGATAATGATGGGGATGATCCCAAAGGACCCCAAAAGAGGGAGCACCAGNGCAAATGTCATCGGTACCGAGGGAGTTCCATACAACTCGTTGGCAAACCACAGTGCGCCGCCGGAATTGGTCAGCCCTAAGAGAATCAAAACAAAGAAAGCCGGGCTTCGAAAAATCAAGCCGGTCTCCAGTCGAGTGCGCGCAATCAGACGAGGCCAGGCGGCAGCCGCTTGCGACGGCGCCGGCAACGCTGCTACCACACTGGGGGCGACACCCACCTCTCTCTGCTTCTTGGCGGATTCCTTTCGTAATTGGCGCGGAGACAACCCTTTTTCTGAAAAGGAGTAGCGCCACAAAGCAACCAGCAACGCCACTAGGGACAGCCCAATAACCAGTAGCCGGTTGTAGAGTAGTGATCCCTCAACGTTGGTAACCAGATTATTGCTTTCCTCCGCGCTCCAGTAGCGGGTGGTTTCGGCGAAGGCACCCAGACCAAATGGNTCAAANAGCGCTATCGTATCTCGATACTCCGGTTGGCTACCCGCAAGGCCCGTGAGCAGAAAGTAAAGCACGAGAAACACCACGACACCGACGTAGCTCAACATCATAGAGCGGGCTACGCAGGCCACCGCAAAAAATATTGCTGAAGTAATCAACACATTGGGCACAGCAAACACCAGAAACGCATGCAGATAATGGGCCAACACCGTCGTGCCGAGGGTCTCCTGATCCAGCCATGGCATGAAAGAACCGATCAGCATAGCCAGCGGTATCGCGGCGAAACCCATGAGAGCCGCAAAAAACGCACCGGAGAAACGACCGAGCAAGTAATTAAACTTGCTCACCTGGGTTGAGCGCACCATTGGCCCAAAGCCACTCTCGTCATCGCGCACCACTACATTGGCAACAAAAGCCGTGGTCGCAAACATATAAAAGAGCGACATGATGAGGACCGTCTGCGCAATCGCATAAGGNCTGTTCACATGAATATTGCCTCCGGACCCGATCTGGATATCTTCCAGCGTGACCGCGCCGAAGGTCAGCANGAAAAAAATCAGTGCCGTAACAATGAAGACAGGATTGCGGAGCTGGTAGCCGAGCTCAAAACGAAATATAGATCCGAACATCAGTGTTCCCCTACCCCTCGACAACCGGCTGATCTGACTCTGCCCTGGATCTCGCCANCGTGGTGAAGTAAACGTCTTCTAGCCCGCCGTCGACGCTCTCAAAGTTTTCCCCAGGATCTGCTTCTGACAATACGTGAATCACACTGCGGCCCGCCTGAAGTCGGCTNGAAATAATATGGAAACGCTCCGCGTAGACAGCCATTTCTGCACGCGCAATAGTTTTCTCCCAAATGCTACCGTGGGTATCAGATATCAGGTCGCCGGGAGCACCCTCAAGCTGAACTTGGCCTGAGACAATGACCGCCATGCGCGGACACAAGTCGGCAACATCCTCGACGATATGCGTAGAGAGAATCACCACGACACTCTCGCCAATCTCGGCCAGTAAATTCAGNAAGCGGTTGCGCTCTTCTGGGTCAAGGCCCGCAGTNGGCTCATCAGTAATAATGAGATCAGGATTGCCGATCAAGGCCTGTGCAATGCCGAATCGTTGCCGCATGCCACCGGAGAATCCGGCGATCGCTTTTTTGCGCGCGTCCCACAGGTTCACTTGGGCCAGCAGCGTTTCCACCGTATCTTTGCGTTCCGCCTTCGTCGCGATCCCCTTCAGCACGGCCATATGATCCAGTAAGTCGTAGGCCGTGACCCTTGGATAAACGCCAAAGTCCTGAGGGAGATAACCCAATCGCGCACGAATTTTTTCAGGCTCAGATTCAATATCAATGCCATCAAAAGTCATGGAGCCACTAGTCGGCGTTTGCAGCGTTGCAATCGAGCGCATTAGCGTGGATTTACCCGCTCCGTTGGGGCCGAGTAGCCCAAACATCCCCTTGGGAATTTCGAGATTGATATCATTCAGCGCACGTGTNCCATTGGGATAAACGTGCGTTACTCCGTTTAGCGAAAGCATATTCGTTACGTCTCCTTAGCTGCTTCTTACTTCCAAATGCCTTTGTTATCCACCCAACGGATTTGCACCGCGTAGCAATAGGCGGCAGCAAAACCGCCAGCCCCCGCAAGGAAATATTCAGTACTCAGCATAAAACCGGCAAAACCGCCTGCTACGCCCATAGCGAGGCTTAATATTTCAAAGCGAAAAGCCACTTTTCTGTCGCGAATGCCCCAAAACCCCAGCCGAACCCATAACGGTGCGCTGGCCCATTCCTCAGTATTTTTATCGATCACAATAATCTCTCCTGTCAGAAGCTCAATTTCGACCTCAAAAACGGCGGCGAGAGATTTCAAAGTTTCAAGACTAGCGCTGTGTCCCGATTCAATTCGCTGAATGGTTCTCAGACTCACACCCGCAAGAATCGCCAACTGCTCTTGCGAATAATGGTTTTGTTTACGCAATTTCTTGATCACTTTAGATGACCTCTGCTGCTGTCCGACTAAGATTGGATCAAATTGGTGACTACGCCTACGCCACAAGGCTGACACCCCCACGTCATCTAGGCGACAGCCGTTCTTTTCTGTCACCTTGCACCGCGAAAATACTGAAGAGACGACCTAATCAGTGAGCAAAAACGTCGCAGAGGCAGTTGGGCACACCCCTCGTCGTCCGAGGCTGGCAGTGTCCTTTANACGCGTTCGANAATAATCGCAGGCGCCATCCCACCGGCAGCACACATGGTAATCAGCGCGTAGCGTCCGCCCTGACGCTCGAGCTCATCCAGCGCCGTGCCCACTAATATTGAGCCAGTGGCGCCGATGGGATGACCAAGCGCCATCGCACCGCCATTAATGTTGACCTTTTCTCGATCGAGATCGAGCCTGCGAATGAAGCGCTCAGCCACCACTGAGAAGGCCTCATTGATTTCCCACACGTCGATATCGTCTTTGGTGAGTCCGGCTTTCATCAACACCTTCTCTGCCGCCGGTACCGGCGCGTTCAGCATTAGCGTGGGGCAGTCGCCCATGTTGGCTGTAGCCACTATCCGTGCCCGCGGCGTCATGCCGCTTTTTTCCATGTAGGCCTCTGAGGCCAACAGCANGGCCGCGGCACCGTCGACCACGCCTGAGGAGTTGCCCGCATGGTGGATATGGTTGAACTCAGTGATCTCCGGGTACTTCTGCTGGATCAAAGCGCCGTAGGTGGTACCCGCCTCATCGACCGGTACGTCCCGCACCACGCTAAAAACGGTTTTCAGCTCTGACAAACCCTCTTTGGTGGTCTCGGGGCGAGGGAATTCTTCGTGATCGAGGGCCACTGTACCGTCGGGATTTTTTACCGTGACCAGAGACTTGTCGAAACGACCCTCGTCAATCGCCCGCGCCGCGCGCGCCTGACTCACCAACGCCAAATTATCAACCGCATCGCGATCAATAGCTTCAAGCGTGGCAATGGCATCGGCACAGACACCCTGCTGTGACTGGGGGTGGATGGCGCGCAATTCGAGGTTGCCCGAGTCGATCATGGGAGGCTTGGNTGGATCCGCAATCTGGCCGTGATAGCTCATCATCTCGGTACCACCTGCGATTACGAGGTCTTCCATGCCCGACATGATCTGCGCCGCGGCGAGGTTTACCGTGGTAATACCCGAGCCACAGAAGCGGTCCAAGGTTACGCCAGAGGAGCGCACATCGTAACCCGCATTCAGTGCCGCCATCCGACCCAGATCTCCGCCCTGCTTGCCGGTTTGTGAGGACGTGCCCCAGATAATATCGTCGACCTCTGCCGTATTAAGATCGTTCCGCTGTGCCATAGCGGCAAGAACAGTTGACCCCAGATAAGAGGGATGCAGGTGCGCAAGTGCGCCTTTACCGACTTTGCCAATCCCCCTGGGGGTGCGACACGCATCAACAATATAGGCATTAGCCATCGAACTTTCTCCCAAAATTTAGCCGCAGCGCAAGTCAGCGCCTGTTATTGCTCTTCATGGCTGCCGGACAGCCAAAGAGCACCGCACGCTACGTGGCTCGATATCGTGGGTCAAGTGCCCGACACCATTTCTCGCAGTTCGGTTTTCAGAATCTTGCCGATATGACTCCGCGGCAGCTCATGGAGTTGCTTGAGCGCCGAAATCCGCTGGGTCTTACCCAGCTCAGTATTGGCGCGAGCGCACACTGCCGGCAAGTCCAGCTCTTTGCCCCCAGCCGCCACCACAAAGCCCAATGGCGTCTCGCCCCACTCATTTGAAGGCACGCCAATCACGGCTGCATCCACCACCTCGGGTTGTTTGAGCAAAACATCCTCGAGGTCGCGTGGATAAATATTGAAACCTCCGGAAATGATCATGTCCTTGGAACGACCGAGTAGGGTCACGAAGCCTTCATCGTCAACCCGGCCGATATCGCCCATACGTTGCCAGCGCCCACCCTTCTCGTCGTACCAGCTGGCTTCCTCGGTTTTCTCGGGCTGGTTTTGATACCCCGACATCATGGTGGTGGAGCGCCCCACTAGCTCCCCAATTTCTCCTGTGGGAAGCCGATTCAATTTCTCGTCGATGGTGATCACCTCACTCCCCCCCCAGGAGACCCCCACCGTGTGGAGCTTATTGGGGTGGGTGTCGGCTCGGAGTAAGCACACTACACCGCCCTCAGTCATGGAATAAATCTCGATGAGTGCGCCCGGCATTCGCCCAACCACCTCGGCTTTCAGCTCCGCAGAAAACGGCGCGCTGGTGCAATATTTTAGTGCGAGGCTCGACAGGTCATACTCATCAAAATGCGCGAAATCCATGAGCCTCTGATACTGCACCGGCACCAGGATGGTATGAGTTGCCCGATGCGCNTGCGCCAGCTCTAGCCAGCGCGCACAATCGAACTTACGCATCAGGATCGCGGTCCCTCCGTAAGCCACAGTGGCCACAAAAATGCCCAATGTGGTGTTGGAATACATCGGCGTTGAAAGCAATGTGACCTGCCCAGTCAAACCCAGCCCACTCGCCTCACCCACAGCCATTTGATACCAGCGCATCTGACGGCTGTGCACGATCCCCTTGGGCGTACCAGTTGTGCCACTCGAATAAATAATGTTGTAGGGGTCGTCGGGGCCAGTATCGACCTCAACAGGCATGGCGCCCCCTTCGGCCATCCACTCAAATAGAGAAGGGGCACTGCTAGCCTCATCCATCGAGTCGATCATCACGTGGTGTAGAGGTGGCAATATGACACCGCTCTCCATCAGCTCGGCCCGCTTGATATGATCAATGAACAAATGGCNTGCACCGCTATCCGCCATCATGGCGGCGAGTTGCTGTGGAGTGGCCGAAGTCGTCAGTGGCGCGGCGCATCCCCCCGCTACGATTGCGGCNAGATACACNAGCGCATAGCGAACGGTAGTGGTGCCCAAAATAGAGACGGCCTGCCCCTTCTCCAGCCCCTGAGCTTGCAGCTGGGCCGCGATCTGATTGACCAGAGCGGCAGTCTCTGCCCAAGTGAGTTTTTCTTCACCATCATCCAGCGCAATACGATCCGGTTTACCTGTGGCGTGGGCGTTAATCAGCCACGCCAGTTGACCAAAAGGTTGTTTCAGGTACTCGACCGTGTCGAGCAAACTGGCAGAAGCGTCTGATGTCATGGCGTACTCGGAAAGCTTTCGCAATCAGTTAGACAGTTCGCGTTTTATCACGAGAGCTTGGAAAGTGGCAGGCCTTAAGCCCGGACACGAGCAGTCTGGTTTTTGTCTCGGTGAGTGGCGTCACCGGCAACCCCTGCCTTTATCAAAGTGAGCGATAACTTGTCGGCGCGGTACCTGTTGACCTAAAAAACCGCATCATCCAGAAAACAGTTCTGCCCCTTCTGGCGGCAGCTCNGAATCAAATAATTGGTAAGCGCTGGGGACACCCGGCCCCCGATCGCTTCTTGGGGAGACCCCCATGTACTTGCGATAACAACGACTGAAGTGAGTCGTTGAGACAAAACCGCACATGGACGTGATCTCGACGATCGAGCGCGAGGTCTGCTTGAGCAAGCGGCGCGCGCGGTCCAACCGTAACTTGAGGTAATAACGTGAGGGCGTACTGTGCAGGTGCTGAAGGAATAGTCGTTCCAGCTGCCGACGAGAGAGATGCACGTAATCCGCCAGTTCCTGCAGGGAGAGTGGTTCCTCGAGATTAGCCTCCATCAGCTGCAAGACCTCCTTGAGCTTGGGCTGCACCTCGACTTTGCGCGACCACATGGGTATGACCTGCATTTCGGCGTCTGTGCGATGGCGTTCACACACCAACATGTCGGCAACACCGTCAACCAGTGATTGCGGATGCCGTTTACTCATCATGGCCAGCATCATGTGGAGAGGCACCGTTCCTCCGGTGCAGGTCATGCGATCACGATCAATGGTGTAGAGGTGAGAATTAAAATCAATTCCCGGGAACTGCTCTGTCAGCAGCGTGAGGCAATCCCAGTGCGCACTGCATTCATAGCCATTCAGAAGTCCCGCACTTGCCAGCGCGTACGAGCCAGTGCACAGCGCCCCTATCTGGGCCCCTCGTTGGGATTGCTTTCGCAGCCACGCTAAATCGGTTTTTTGCACGGTGCGCTCGATATCGATACCGCCCACCACAATCACCAGATCAAGTTCGACATCCTCACTCAGCATGTGATCGAGCTTCACTCGGACGCCGTCGCTGCTGACCTGCTCCGCTTCACCCGAGCCGATCAAGCACCACTGGTATAACTCCCGGTCCGATAACAGATTCGCCACGCGTAGCGGATCGATGGCGCTAGAGAGTGAGATCAGCGTGAACTGATCCATCAGCAAAAACCCTACGCGCTGCGCGCGCCTTACTGCACCATTCGCTCCACTTTGCATAGGAGAGCACCTCTGCTGAACTCAACGCCCCACACCCACCCGTTNTCATCACGGGCACCGCATGACGCCATTCTGACGGAATACAAGCCCGAAAGCGACATTAAGGATACAAATGCGACACCTTTTGCACACGGCTAGTTCGGTGTGCGGAAAAGAAAAAGGGGGCCCAGGCCCCCGTCATTCAGCTTTTGACTCGCGCGTTCTCGGGGTCAAGCAATGCGCGGTAACCTACCGAAACGATTTTAGCGGTAAAGAAACAGCCAAAGTACTCCATCAACACCGCATCACCCTCTTTGGCACGATCCGACGGCAGATACCCCATGGCAATATTCTGCCCCAGTGAAGGACCATAGGCGACACTGGTAGTGTAGGAACGCCGCCCATGGGAGTCGATAATGACCTCTTTGCTACTAGGGTCCAGTAGCGGCCAATGACCCACTGGATAACGCTCGATGCCGTTGTCATCGGTCGTATCCTCAAGCACAAATGTGCAGAGATAAGCCGCCTGCTCGGGCAGCTCACGCTGGGCAACGTAGGCCTCTTTACCGTGGAAGTCTGCTGCTTTGACCTTGGGTCGCGACAGACCTGCTTCATAGAGGTTGTAGTCTATTTCGAGATCGTCATTTTGCAGGCGCAGGCTTTTTTCGAGACGGCGGCTGTTGGCATAGGTCTCAATCCCCACCGGTGTCACACCTAGCTCAAACAGTGCGTCCCACAGCTTGAGGCCGTCGGCAAACGGGAAGTACAGCTCCCAGCCCTGCTCTCCCACATAGGAAATGCGGAACGCCCAGATGGTCATACCCAGCACATTAATTTCCCTGGCGTTCGCATAGGGAAAAGCCTCGTGTGAGACACTATCNGGATCGTCCATCAATTTTTGCAAGGTGGCGCGAGCCTCGGGACCCCAGAGGCCCAGTGTGGCGATCTGCTCCGTCTGGTCGATGAACTCNACTTTCGTCAGACCCATCTTGTCGGCCATCCGTCTCATCCATACATAATCGCGATGACCCGTATCACCGCCGCAGATCACGCGGAAGCGGTCCTCGGCGAGGCGCACAATAGTGAGATCCGAGTGAATACCGCCAGTGTGGTCGAGGAAGTGCGTATAGACACCCTTGCCCACCGGCGTATCGGTACCCACCTTTGCCACCGAACAAAATTCGAGAAGGGCCTCTGCCTCGCCACCGACCACATCAAAGATCGCAAAATGCGACAGGTTAATCATGCCTACCCCGTCACTCAAAGCCAGATGCTCTGCGTTGGAGACCTCCCAGAAATGGCGGTTGTCCCACTCTGCTTCGCGGCTTGGCACCTGATCGCGATATTTGGCCAACAGCGTCGCTTCATTGGCAGCATAGCCATACGCACGTTCCCATCCGGCTACTTCCATAAAGTGGCCACCGAGCGCCACTTCTCGCTCGTAAAACGGACTGGTGCGAAGCTGACGCGATGTCGCGTAAGGCTCACGCGGATGCACAGCAGGCGTGTAGATCTTTTGCGCGATCTCATAGGTGCGGTTGCGGATAAACTCATCGGTAAGCTGGATCGGATAGTGCCGCGCGGGATCAATACCGTGCGGATCCATATCAGTCCGTCCGTTGGTCATCCAGTCGGCCAGCAATTTGCCAGCGCCGGGNCCGTCTTTCACCCATACCGCTTCACAAAGCCAGAGCCCTTTTACCTTGGGCGACTCACCAATTACCGAGCCGCCGTCGGTAGTGACCGACAACAGTCCGTTGAAGGAACGCCGCTCCTCCCAGGGAAGCTCTGCCAATATGGGCGTCAATTCTACCGAGCGTTCATAGGCTTCGAGGACTTGGTCAAGCGTGAGATCATTCATAGAGGGCGACATACGCGCGTCTTCAGGCTCGGAAATCGCCGTCGCCTCAACCATCCGCGGCTCAAAGGGTTCGTAATAACCCCACTCCAGCAGCCCGCCTTCCGGTGTTGTCGGGTCGCCCGTATCACGGACGTAGGCTGAGTTACCCTGATCTCGGAACAAAGGGTAAACAATGTCTTTGCCCGTACCCTCAAGCGCATCCCAGGGGCCAAAAAACAGCAGTGGATGCTCAACGGGCATCAATGGCAATTTCACATCGGCGGTCTCGGAGACCAGCGAGCCCCAAATACCGGCGCATAACACGACGTAATCTGCCATCACGGTGCCCTTGGCCGTCTTGACACCCACCGCGCGTCCGTCTTCAACAATAATTTCATCCGCAGCCGTATACGGAAAAACCTGCAGTTTGCCCGCCGCAACGGCCTCATCCACCAGATCGCCAGCCACTTTTTGCGAGCGCGGCGTCACCAGACCTGCATCCGGGTCCCACATAGCGCATTCAATGGCGTCTTCTTCGAGCAGCGGGAAGCGCTCTTTCGCCTCGGCCGCAGTGATCATGCGAGCATTGCTGCCGAAGGCCTTACCTGAACCGACTTTGCGCAGTAGCTCCTGAACCTGGGCGTCGTCGCCTTTGCGGGCGACTTCCATGCCACCGATCTCGATAAAATTGCCCCGCGACCGGTAAAACTCCCGGCTATACGTGCTGGTGAAGACATTCAGCTTGTCGTGGCTGGTCATATAGCAAAAATCGGACGCGTGGGAGGTCGATCCGATATCGGTAGGAATCGCCGACTTTTCCAAGCCAACGATGTCATCCCAACCGGCTGCCACCAGATGGTGTACGACGGACGCACCCACAATGCCGCCTTGTCCAATAATCACCACACGCGCTTTTTCGGGTAACGCTGCCATACGACTCTCCTGCAATCCGTACTCGTGATGCCTTCCGCGCCGGCACCTGCAAGGTGCTGCGGGTCGTCATTTTTTGTCTTATTTCACCGCTCGGGCTGATCCGAAACGGTCGTTTTTCTGGTCCGCATTTGGCGCCTTCTGCGTCAAAAGCGCTGTTTCAAATCCGACACCCGATCGACCAAAAGCGTCACATCGAGATCGCCTTTATGCCTAGAGGTTTTCCAGCGCTGCGTGAACGTCCAAACAGAGACTATCGGGAGTCTCTGTGGCGATTTGCCGCAGCGACTTCTGCATCACAGGCGTCCAAAACTGGCGCATATGTTGGCATATCTGTTGGGGCACATCGGTGCGCACAGGAATATTACCCGCAATCTGATTGGCCATTTTCACGAGATGTCGCGCTTGGTAATCCATCGCTGTACTCATGCGACCTGACCCGACGACGGGCGAATCTCCACCGCGGTTACCTTGTACTCAGGGCAATTGGTCGCCCAGTCCGAGTTATCGGTCGTAATCACGTTGGTGCCGCTAATCGGGTGGTGGAAGGTCGTGTAAACGACGCCCGCTGGAATATCATCGCTGATTCGCGCGCGCATGCGAGTTTCTCCTGCACGGCTGGCGATCTCTACCCANTCNCCGTCTTTNANNCCNCGNGCNTCGGCNTCNGCCTCGTGAATGTCNAGCACATCNTCGNCNTGCCANANCACNTTNTCGGTNCGNCGNGTNTGNGCNCCNACGTTGTACTGNCTCANGATNCNNCCNGTGGTNAGNAANAGNGGGAACTTGCGNGTNGAGCGCTCATCNGTNGGCACATANGGTGTGNTGACAAACTGNCCCTCNCCGCGCACNAACCGGTCCTTNTGCATGATGGGCGTNCCGGTCGGNGCCTGNTCATTACANGGCCANTGCACNCTNCCGAGGCGGTCGAGCAGATCAAACGANACNCCNGCAAAGGTGGGNGTCANCTCNGCAATNTCNTCCATNATTTCNGCNGCATTNTCATANGGCATGGGGTNGCCCATGGCCTCNCTCANGGCGCAGGTNGCCTCCCACTCNGAGCGTCCNGTNCGNGAGNTCATCACNGGGCGCACNCGATTAATNCGNCGCTCNGCATTAGTGAANGTNCCGTCTTTCTCCAGAAANGAAGTGCCNGGCANGAACACGTGNGCNAATTTGGCGGTTTCGTTCAGGAAAAGATCCTGCACGATCACGCANTCCATCGCGGTNANCGCAGCAGCCACGTGCTGAGTGCTGGGGTCTGACTGNGCGATATCCTCGCCCTGAATNTANATACCNCGGAANGATCCNGATAACGCCGAGTCGAGCATNTTGGGAATGCGCATACCCGGGTCGNCNCGCAAGTTCACGCCCCAAATCGCCGAGAACTGCTCACGGACCGTGTCGTCAGAGACATGGCGATANCCCACAAACTCATGNGGNAANGAGCCCATGTCGCAGGCACCTTGCACATTGTTCTGNCCACGAAGCGGATTCACGCCCACGCCCACACGCCCGATGTTGCCGGTCGCCATGGCGAGATTGGCCATGGCCATGACCATGGTCGAGCCCTGTGAGTGCTCGGTGACACCGAGCCCGTAATAAATCGCGCCATTNCCGGCGGTGGCAAAGGCTCGCGCCGCAGCACGGAGCGCCGCCGACGCAACACCGGTAATCTNGGCCAACGCCTCAGGGCTATTTTCAGGGAGCCGGATGAATGCTTCCCAGGCTTTGAACGAAGTCATATCGCAACGCTCTGCTACAAAGGCTTCGTCGATCAGCCCTTCGGTCGCGACCACGTGAGAGATGGCGTTCAACACCGCTACGTTGGTACCGGGCATTAATGGCAAATGATGCTCGGCGTGAATGTGAGGAGAACGCACCAGATCGATCGAGCGCGGGTCGATCACGATGAGATCGGCACCCTCGCGCAGGCGACGCTTCATCCGTGAACCAAAGACGGGGTGCGCATCGGTNGGGTTAGCACCAATGACCATGATGACATCAGTGTGCTCAACCGATGCAAAGTCCTGAGTACCCGCGCTGGTNCCNAANGTTTGCTTTAAACCGTATCCGGTTGGGGAATGGCAGACGCGCGCGCAGGTGTCGACGTTATTGGTTCCGAAGGCGGCCCGGACCATCTTTTGAACCACATAGACTTCCTCGTTGGTGCAACGTGAGGAAGTGATCCCGCCAATCGCGTCAACACCGTGCGNTGCCTTGATCGCCTTGAGGCGGTCGGCAGCAAAGGCAATGGCCTCGTCCCACGCGACCGGACGCCACTCGTCCTCGACGCTGTCACGAATCATTGGTGTGGTCACGCGATCCTGATGCTGGGCATAACCCCAAGCAAAGCGGCCTTTCACGCAAGAGTGGCCCTCATTCGCCCCNCCCTGTTTATCAGGCACCATACGGACGACCTCGTCGCCGCGGAGCTCTGCCGTGAAAGAACAACCCACACCACAGTAAGCACAGGTGGTTTTCACTTTGCGGCTCGGCACCCCGAGGTCTATCACGCTTTTTTCTTGAAGAGTGGCCGTGGGGCAGGCTTGCACACACGCACCACAGGAGACGCACTCGCTGTCGAGGAACGGTTGCTGCTCACTCGGCGACACCTGCGAGCCGAACCCGCGTCCGGCAATGGTCAGCGCAAAAGTGCCCTGCACTTCGGAGCAGGCCCGCACACAGCGGCTGCAGACAATGCATTTGCTGGAATCGAAAGTGAAATAGGGGTTTGACTCGTCCTTNCCACGGTCGAGGTGGNTCTCACCCTCAGTGCCGTAGCGCACATCGCGCAGACCCACGGCGCCCGCCATATCTTGGAGCTCACAGTCGCCATTGGCCGGGCAGGTCAGGCAATCAAGGGGATGGTCTGAGATATACAGCTCCATGACTCCCTTACGTAATTTGTCAATTCGAGGCGTCTGGGTATGCACTGACATGCCATCCTGACACGGNGTGGTGCAGGAAGCGGGTGTACCCGGGCGGCCTTCAATCTCTACTAGGCAGAGCCGGCAGGAGCCGAAGGCATTAAGGCTATCCGTTGCACAGAGCTTGGGAATGTTTGCACCCACCATTGCCGCCGCGCGCATCACCGACGTGCCCTCGGGCACGCTCACCGGCATACCATCGATCTGAACGGTGACCATCACATCAGATGCAGCACCGGGGGTGCCGAGATCCCCTGAGAGATCAATCTGAGCCGGATCAAACTGCTGGACCATATTCATCGCTGTACCCTCACCCCGTGGCAATCACCGGAGACGCAAAATCTTCCGGAAACTGGTTAAGTGCGCTGAGCACTGGATTGGGCGTCAGCCCTCCCATGGCGCACAATGAGCCCTGAGTCATCACATCACAGAGATCGCGCAGTAATTCAGTATTGGCCTCGACATTCTGCCCTGCACGGATCTTGTCGATCGTCTCGACACCCCGCACCGCCCCAATGCGGCAAGGCGTGCATTTACCGCAGGATTCCTCAACACAGAAATCCATCGCAAAGCGCGCCTGTTCTGCCATATTAACCGAGTCATCAAACAGGACCACGCCACCGTGGCCAATCATGCCGCCGGCTTCGATAAGTGTTTCGTACGCCATTGCGACGTCGAGTTGTTCGGGGGCCAGATAGGCGCCGAGCGGGCCCCCAATCTGCACCGCGCGCAGCGGTCGCCCGGAGCGCGTGCCGCCGCCAAAATCATCAATCAGTTCGCGCGCGCTGATACCAAAGGCCGTCTCAACGATCCCGCCGTGGGCGATGTTACCGGCCAACTGGAAGACCTGGGTCCCCAGTGAACGATTTTGCCCCAGCGCCGCATAAGCCTCGGCACCGCGCGCAAGAATGGACGGCACGCTGGCAATAGTCAGCACGTTATTGATCACCGTCGGCGTGCCGAAAAGCCCTTTGATCGCAGGAAGTGGCGGTTTAGCGCGCACCATGCCCCGTCGCCCCTCAAGGCTCTCGAGCATAGCGGTTTCTTCGCCGCACACATAAGAACCCGCACCGACACGGATCTCGACATCAAAATTGAGGTGTGAACCCAGAATGCCCTCGCCGAGCCAGCCCTGCTCCCGAGCGATCCAAATCGCCGCCTGAAGGGTGGCGATGGCGTCAGGATACTCCGAGCGCAGGTAGACCAGGCCGCGGTCAGCACCCACTGCGTGTGCCGCAATGGTCATGCCCTCGAGCAAACAAAAGGGGTCTCCCTCCATCAGCATCCGGTCGGCAAAGGTCCCGCTATCTCCCTCATCGGCATTGACACAAATATATTTATGGGCCGGCGCAGAGGGCGATTCACCCGCGTGCGGTGCCGGCGATTGATCAGCCACCGTTCGCCATTTGATGCCCGCCGGAAAACCGGCCCCACCGCGCCCGCGAAGTCCGGAATCGGTAACGACCTGCACAACATCGTTAGCACTCATGGCGAGTGCATTTTTCAGACCAGAGAGACCACCGTGGGCAAGATAATCCTCCGGGTCAACCGGATCAGTGACCCCAACCCGCTCATAAATCCAACGGTTCTGGCGAGCAAGATAATCGATCTCCTCCACTACACCAACATACTGCTCACTCTGCTCATCGGGCAAGCCAGCCTCGATCTGGGCGGCGGTCATATTCGCCCAGCCTACCCGGGCGCCATGCCGCGATTCGGCGCGCTCCACTAGCGGCTCCATCCACAACAGACCGCGACTGCCATTGCGAATGACTGTCTCACCGCGGAGCTCGAGCGCCATTGCGACCGCATCGGCCCCCATGGAGCGAGCGGCCGCGTCGCGAGGTACAAACCAGATACTCACGACGCCTCCACTGCTGCTTGAGCCTGTGTCACGGCGCCTTTCAATCGCGCGACATCGGCACAGCCCATTAACTCGCCATCGACCAGCGCCGCTGGACCCAATGCGCAGTTACCCAAACAAAAAATCGGCTCATCGACACCCGTGAGTGCCGCCAACTCGGCGTCTTCACCACAGGCGGTGGCCCAATCGGTCTTTAGCTTGCGGCCACCCACTGCCTGACAGGCCTCGGCAGCACACAGCCGCACCGGCACCGCGGGGGGCGAGGTATCGCGGAGATCCGCATAAAAAGTGAATACGCCATGTACGTCGGCGCGAGAAACATTGCAGGCCTCGGCAATCATGCCCACGGCGTCACCGGGAACATAGCCAAAGTGTGCCTGCACGGCCTGCAGGCAAAGGAGTACCGGACCAGACTCTGCCGCCACAATGGGCGCAATTAATGTTGCGGCCGCCTCAGCCTGCCATTCTGGATAACGTGCGATGCTCATTTTGCGACGCGATCTCCCCCAGCATAAACATTCAGGCGGTCATCCCGGGTAAACCCGACCAATACCAGGCCATGGGCCCCTGCCAGATCTACTGCCAGTGTCGTCGGCCCCGATACTGCCACAATTCCCGCCATGCACGCCCTGAGCGCTTTGGCGACAATCTCGTAAGAGACCCGGCCACTGACCACCAAAGTGTGATCGGTGAGTGGGTAGTCCTCGCTGAGGAACGCACTCCCGATCACTTTATCTACCGCATTATGGCGCCCTACATCCTCCCGTACCACCTGCAAAATGCCACCCGGTGACACGATCGCTGCAGCGTGCAAAGACCCCGTCAGCTCGAACATTTTCTGCTCATCGCGCATGGCTGCCACCCACTGGTGTGCCTGCTGCGGCNAGAGCTGCCAGCCTTCGGTCTGGAGCATCGCGCGAGGTCGAGGTGTGGCTTCGATCACCTCGGCGCTGCAGATACCACAGGAGCTCGAGGTCAGGTAAGCCCGGGGCTTCGGNACATCGACTGATGCCGCCACGCTCAAAGAGACCGTATCGACCGCTTCCTCTATTCCCTGCGCCCGTGACGCCGCTGCCCCGTCGCGCTCAATCTTCAGTATTTGACCGCGCGCCGCGAGATCAGTCTCGCTAGCCAGCCAACCCACCGCAAGGTCCTCGTCGTGACCCGGCGTGCGCATGGTGGTCGCGAGCACCTNGCCATCGATGGCNATCGACAGCGGCGCCTCGACAACAACNGGGTCAAAATCTTCCTGCGATATTGCGCCGGACGCCGTGACGGCGCTCACGCGCTGCACCGGTCGAGGATCCGTCGCGTGGGACGTCATCAGAAAAGGCCTACGATCTGTCCGTCGATCACGTCGATCTTCTCACTGGCTGGCGCCTTGGGCAGGCCGGGCATGGTCATCACGTCGCCGCAAATGGCCACCACAAAACCGGCACCCACCGACAGCCGCACCTCNCGAATGTCCATGACGTGGCCGTCAGGCGCGCCCTTTAATGCCGGATCCGTAGAGAAAGAGTACGGTGTTTTGGCAATGCACACAGGTAGGTGCCCGTAGCCGCCGTCGGTGAGCTCCTTNAACCGATCACGCACCTTGCCATTCGCGGTGATTTCACTCGCGTGATATACCTTGGTCGCCACCGCTTCCAGCTTCTCCCACAGAGAGAGCTCGCTGGGATAAACAAAAGAATCGTGCGGCGTATTGGCCGGCACGCTGTCGGCGTCACAGATCTCTGCAACCATATGCGCGAGATCTGTCGCCCCCGCACCGCCATTGGCCCAATGACTAGAAAGCGCTACCTGCACCCCCAGCGCCTTGCAATGCTCCATCACCAGTTCGACCTCAGCATCAGTGTCACTCACAAACTGGTTGATCGAGACGACTGCGGGTACCCCGTAGTTCTCGCGCAGGTTATTGATGTGCCGGTTCAAATTAGCAAGCCCTGCCCGCAGTGCCGGCAGGTTTTCTTGTGTCAGGTCTTCGCGCGCGAGTCCACCGTGAAATTTCAACGCACGAATAGTGGCAACCAGCACTGCAGCCGATGGTCGAATACCCGCCGANCGGCATTTAATATCAATAAATTTCTCGGCCCCCAGGTCAGCACCAAAACCTGCCTCAGTAATCACGTAATCCGCGAGCCGAAGACCGGCCATGGTGGCGATCACACTATTGCACCCATGGGCGATGTTGGCGAATGGGCCACCATGCACAAAGGACGGCGTGCCTTCGAGGGTCTGCACCAGATTCGGTGCCAGCGCGTCTTTGAGAATAGCAGTCAATGCGCCCTCGGCCNTCAGGTCTGACGCCGTCACCGGCTCACGCTCGCGGGTATAAGCAACAACAATCCGACCAAGGCGTGTTTTCAGATCGTCGAGGTCCGTCGCCAGACAAAAGATTGCCATGATCTCGGAAGCCACGACAATGTCGAAACCGTCCTCACGAGGGTACCCATTCCCCGGGCCACCGAGGGAAACGGTGATGTCGCGCAGGGCGCGGTCATTCATGTCGAGAACGCGCTTCCAGGTGACGCGGCGCACATCAATGCCCAGCGCGTTGCCATGATGAATGTGATTGTCGAGCAGCGCGGAGAGCAGATTATTGGCCACACCGATCGCATGAAGGTCGCCGTTGAAGTGCAGGTTAATGTCTTCCATCGGAATCACCTGCGCGTAACCACCGCCGGCCGCACCACCCTTCATACCAAACACCGGGCCCAGCGAGGGCTCGCGCAGACAGATCGCGACATCCTTACCGATATGCTTGAGCGCATCGCCCAGACCNACAGTAGTGGTGGTCTTACCCTCACCAGCGGGCGTTGGGCTCACCGCTGTTACCAGGATCATGCGAGCGCTATCGCGCACCGGCTGCTTGAGCAGCCAATCCAAGTTGATCTTGCCCTTAATGCGGCCGTAGGGTTCGAGCGCCTCTTCAGGGATATTGAGTGCCTCGGCAATCTCGGTAATGGGTGTTGGCGTTGCGGCTTGGGCGATATCGATATCCGATGCCATGGGATGCACTCCGTTTACTCNCNTCAATGTTTGGGAAACCAGCAGTGGATCTGATTACCGAAAGAAGGCCAAAATCTCATCGGCCAAGGGGCAGCGGGCGCCATTATTGGGACATTTATAAGGCATGGCAAACGCTAAAAAAGGGGAAATCTAGGGCGGACCGAGGCGTGTCGTTTTTTGGCTTTCCTATGTCGCGTATGAGCCCTCAAAATTGGCACTTTTCTAACAATGAACATTGTGTTGCGCGGTCGCGATCGCAGAAACCAAGGTCTGGGGCCANAATGCTGCCACAGCGCCACAAATAACCGCAATTCACTGTCGATGTTGATCTCAGCATTGNGGCGTAACAGGGTGATCAANCGGCAAGTAATGTCTCGCGATTACGCGTTGACGACCAGACCCAGCAGGATCATTGTGCACAAATGTTAAGNGGGCGTTACGGCCACTCCGGACCTGATTGCACTGGCTTTTCCGAAACGTGGCCTTATCCGACGACACATGCTTTCTCAGGCGCGGNGCGNAGCTACTGCTACCCCTATAAAAAATACGCTGACCGCCACCCCAATCGAAGTGCTCGTTGTCATGAAATGCTGTTGCAATTCAGCGGCATCGCTATAGTCTGAATCGGCTGGCATCACAGGCTGGCACCCATCGCAGTTCAAGAGGGTATCAGCGGACAAGGACCTTCTTAACGCATACGAATACTTTCGGGGAACCCTTAACATGAAAAAGCTTTTTATTGCGCTCGNGACCAGTTTCGGTATCGCCCTCACCGCCGGGTGCGGCTCCTCCACCGACGAAGCGGCCGAGGCACCTGCAGCGACCGAGACACCCGCAGCGGCGCCCAGTTCTACGCCTGACTTTGCCGCAATCCATGCTGACGATTCGGGCGAGAAAATTCCGGTGACGCTCGAGAACTATGAGGTCGCAGAGAGCGACCTGGCGTTCTACAACGTCACCAAACTCGTTGGGATGAATACCTTCTTTCACTTCCCCACCGGCGCCTTTGATCTAGACAATCAGACCGTCGTGAGAATGAACCGAGACACCTACTACAGCGCGGCGACCATCGATACCACTCAGGGCGCGACCCTTACCATTCCAGAGACCAACGGCCGGTACCTCTCAGTGATGGTGGTNCAAAACGATCACTACATCGATCAGGTATTTCTCGAGCCCGGCACGCACGAGATCACCAGTGATACCGACTTTGCGATGGTGGCGATGCGCATCCGCGCCAACCAGAGTGACCCCGACGATGGCGAGGCAATCGCCGCACTCCGTGCGGGCGTGAAGCTTGAGGTTGGGGGTGACGCCAGCCATGTGCGGCCCAACTACGACATGGAACAGCTGGTCGCGCTGCGCGATGAATTAACGATCGAAGGCACCAAGCTGGGCACGCTGATGGGCATGCAGGGCGCACACGGTACCATTGAGCCGATGATGCACCTTTATGGCACCGCCATTGGCTGGGGTCTTTTGCCTGACGCACAGGCCCAGTATCTGGGCTCACCCAAATTCAACAACGACGGCTGCTACAAGGCCTCCTATTCCGCCCCACCTTTTAACGATCCCGGGTTTTTCTCCATCACTATGTATGACGCGGACGGTTGGATCTTCACAGAAGATGGCATCCTGAATGAGTTCAATATGACCTTAAATGAGGATGGCTCTTTTGATGCCTACTTTGGCGAATGTGGTGACGTCGATAACAACCTGCCGACCGTTGAGGGCTGGAACTACATCCTGCGCATCTACGAGCCCAAGCTCGATGAGTTGCAGGAATTCCGGCTGCCCGAGATGAAGAAGATCAGCTAACGAGGCGAATACCTTGCTGAGTTAGCCCCGCAACCGCGGGCATCGACATCGGTGCCCGCGCTTTCCCACCCGCTACAACATTTGATATCTGGTCGCCAAACCCAGTGACTGCGAATGCCGGCCGTGTCCTTTGAATCCTCGCTACACATCTTTTTAAGCCCTGGCGCATCGGCTACTCTTCACCCATCTAAAACATCGTGCTGCAATGCACGACACAACGCTCAGGGGGCAACACCGTGACACAGAGTTGGGATCTGCTGATTAAAGGCGCCAAGGTATTTGATGGTAGCGGCGCGCTGCCCAGCATTCAGGACGTCGCCGTACGCAACGGTAAGGTTGCGGCGCGCGGTGAAAACCTGCCCTCGGATGCCGCAACCCAAGTGATCGATGGCAGCAACCAGTGGCTGGTGCCCGGCATGCTCGATATCCACACCCATCTGGACCTCGAAGTGGATGTAGAGCCTGCTCTCCCAGAAGTTGTGCGCCACGGCACCACCACTGTGTTGGTGGGCAACTGCAGTCTTGGCACCAGTTTTGGTACCCAACAATCGGGCGAGCAGGAGCCGATCGTAGATTGCTTTACACGGGTAGAGAACATTCCCAAAACCGTATTGCGCAAAGTCGCCGAGAAAGTCACCTGGGACAACACTGGCGACTACATGGACCATTTTGACGACCTGCCCTTGGGCCCNAACATCGCCGCCTTTGTGCCCCACTCGATGTTGCGTGTAGAGGTCATGGGCCTCGAGGCCAGCGTGACGCGTAAACCAACCGAGGCAGAGCTTTGTAAAATGGAGNCGCTGTTAGAAGCGGCGATGCAGCAGGGCTATATGGGTTTGAGCACCGATGGGCTGCCCTTTCACTACCTGTCGAACGACCCCAACACTGAGAAACGTATCCCGACCCAGTTCGCCAGTTTTGGTGAACTCAAGCGTCTATTAAAAGTCGTGCGCAAGTACGACCGCGTGTGGCAGACCACACCGATCATCGAGAACCGGCTGATGGCGCTGTTTTACTTCACGCTCACCAGCGGGCGTTTGTTTGGTAAGCCACTCAAGACCTCAGCGCTCTCGGCGATGGAGATGACCGCAGCACCCAAGACCGCCAAGCTGTTCTTGAATGTGGCTCGGCTCCTGAACACCTGGCTGTTTAAAGGCAAACTGCACTTTCAGGCACTGGGCACGAACTTTCGCGTATGGTCCGACGGGATTGTGAGCCCGCTCTTTGAGGAAATGAAATCTACGGCGCAACTCATTGCCAAGGAATACGAAGACCGCGAGGGCCGCATGGCGCTTTTGAATGACCCCGAGTGGGTCGAGCTCTACCGCAAAGAGTGGATGCACGGGCGCACGGGCGGCGACTTTGCCAGTTGGAAGACTGCAAAAGGATTCCCCGATTCACTGGTGATACGCGATGGCAGCATGCTTATTTTTGATGGCGCTCCCGTAGCTGACTGGGATGGTGAATCGATGGCCGACGTGATGGGCCGGGTGCAGCGCTACCACGGCGGCGACAGCGCCGCACCGCGCTCAGACGCCGAGCGCGAAGCCTTTGATTTGTTCCCGAAGGTGCTGCGCGACGACGCCGACTTTATGCTGCACATGATGCGTACCTACGACAAAAGCTTCCGCTTTTACGCCGACATCGCGAACAAAGACAATACGGCCACGCTGGGCTTTTTGCTCGACNACCAGGCGCTTCCCGGCTTTAACGACTCCGGTGCGCACATCACCAACATGGCGTTCTTTGACTCGAACCTGATGTCGTTAAAGCTGGCCAAAGAGCGAGACGAAGCCACTGTGGCGCACATGGTGAAGCGCCTGACCTCCGAGCCTGCGGAGATCTTTGGCCTCGATGTGGGCTCATTGGAAATTGGTGCTCAAGCTGACATGGTGCTTATTAACCCGAATGCGCTGGATGGTTGGCAGCCAGACCAAACCCGCAAGCTCGAGTACCGCGAGATCTTCGGTCACGAGCAAATGGTGAACCGGCCTGAAGGGATTGTCGACTCGGTGTTTATCAACGGCGTGGTGGCGTGGAAAGATGGCGCCGCGCAGGCAGCACTCGGCCAGGAGACACTGGGCCGGGCACTGCGAGCAGCCTGATCACATAGACCCGCAGGTCAGCGCCCTCGCAGCAACTTACCAGGCGCGCTTTGACAATCTGCTGACAATACGGTGTCCTGTAAACATGGCCCGCTNCACCAAACCGCTTTCGCCCCCGCATCGCGCGTCGCTGTTCTTAAGCGCTACTTGGGCGAGNTCGCTGCGTGGGCTGTGGAGTGTCTGTCTCAGTGTGTTCTTGACCGCCTGCGCCTCCGCCCCTCAAGTAGCGGACAAATCGACCAGCCAATTTGATGACCGAACACCGGCGACATCGCCACTGATAGCGCTGGCCCATTCTCAGCCCCACTCCGGTATCCGCCTGCTGGCAGACCCCAGCGAAGCGTTGCAAAGCCGTCTGCATCTGGCTGCACTCGCCACGTCCACCCTCGATATTCAGTATTACCTCTGGCAGTCCGACAACAGCGGCCTGGGGCTCACCCACGAGGTGCTGCAAGCAGCCGATCGCGGCGTGCGGGTGCGGATTTTGCTNGACGACATTTATCACTCCGGTCGCGACAGCGCCTACCAAACACTCAATGCCCACCCCAACGTTGAGGTGCGGCTGTTTAATCCCATGGGCAACCGCGGCGCCGCCAAGCAGGCGAATTACGCGTTTAAAAAATCCACCCTCAACTACCGCATGCACAACAAGATTTTCCTCGTGGATGGCGTGGCGGCAGTCCTGGGTGGCCGCAATATNGGGGACGAGTATTTTGGCCAGGACCCGAGCTTTAACTTTCAGGACATGGACGCCATCGCCTTGGGTGAAGTGGCCGCTGAGGCCGGCGAGGCCTTCGACCTCTTCTGGAACGCAGAACTCGCTTTCCCCGTTGCGGCACTGAACAGCAACCCGCAAGAAATGCCCACGGCAGTCCAGACCGCGACACTGGCCCAAGCGCGCGAGCGCGTCAGACCCCAAGGTGAAGATGACAACGCTGCCGCCACCGAAGCTTGGCTGAGCGCGCTCTCCACCGAGCTGCTATGGACCAATGCGCAGGTCATTGTTGACCGGCCGGACCGCAACACCGANCAACCCGACTCCGCCTTCATGACGCTGCTCCAAGATCCTAGTTTACGNCCCGAGCGATCGCTGGTGATNCAGACCGCTTATCTGATCCCCAATGGCCCAACTATGGGCAACATCGAAGCCATCGGCGCTGCGGGGATGAGCATGAAGATACTCACCAACTCGGCGCAGTCAAATAACCACAACTCGGTGCATGCCTTTTATGTGCCCTACCGCAAGCGACTCATTGAGGCCGGCGTTGATCTTTACGAGGTGCAGGGCAACGGCAGCCTCGCAGGGTACCTCGATCGCGTTGGTGAGGATGGCCGTGCCGGATTACATACCAAGGCCATGGTCTTTGACGAGCGCGTGTCGATCATTGGCTCTTACAACATGGACCCCCGCTCGCGGGTGTGGAACTCGGAGATCGCACTGGTTGTGGATGACCCCGGTTTTGCCGCGGAGGTGCTAGAGGAGATGGCGCGGGACTTTACGCCCGATGCCGCCTGGCACCTGTCGCTTGATGAGAGCGGCAAACTGCTTTGGTCGGGTGAGTCTGGGGGCGAGCTGGTTCAGTTCAGCAAAGACCCGGGTACATCGTGGTGGACGCGCTTTGTATGGGGCGTGATGCGACTCCTCCCGCTGGAGAACGAGCTCTAAGCGCTGCGGCCGGTTACCAATCCGCAATGATCGGCGCGAGCACTTGGCGCCAGCCTTCGTAGCCCGCCGCATTCAAATGAATGCCGTCAAAAATATAAAAGGGCCCCGGCTCGCCATCGACCAGCAGCGACGACGCTAAATCGACATACCCCAGCTGTGGGTCATCCGCTGCATGGGCGGCTACCCTGCGATTTATATCAAGCATCACAGGCCAGTGATGCCAGCGTGCTGGGCTGGGCTTCACGGAGATAAAGTGCAGCTCGGTATCAGGCAGATCGCGCTGAATCCCATCCACAAGCTTCAGGTAATCAGCGAACACCGCATCGGCTGATTTGCCGCGAGACACGTCGTTGTCGCCCACATAGAGCAGAATCTTGGCGGGCGCGTAGCGAGTGATCACACGCTCGTAGTAATAAAAAAGATCCGGGAACTCGGCGCCGCCAAAACCGCGGTTGATGATCACCTTATTGGGAAAGGCCATGGCAGTGGGCCACATGCGAATGCTTGAGCTGCCGACAAATAAAATGCCGCCCTCGGGGAGAGTGTTTTTGGCCTCCCAGTCCTGAAATGCCATGATTTCTGTGGCAAAGCGAAGGGGGTCAAGGTCGGGCAGTTCTGAGGCGGTCGCGGCGGCGACTCCCGATACCAATGAGGTGAGTGCGAGAAACCAAGAGAGAATGAGCTGGCGAAGCGACGACATAGCACACCTTCCTAACGGGGATGACAGTCTGACAGATAGGCATAAAAAAGGGGTTTTTCAAAGCGGGGGGGTACAAAACAGCCGGACATAAAAAAGCGGGGGCCAACCTCACCCCCGCTTTTTCATCTACCACATCCCCCAGGATTATTCGTACGAGAGCTCGGTAGCCTTACCCGAGAACACTCTATGAACGTAAGCAGTATAGCCCAATATGGCAGGTAACGTGACGATCGTCCCCCAAAAGATGAACTGGAGTGATTCTGTAGCAGCGGCGGCCTCCCACAGGGTCATGCGGCCAATAACAATGTCGGGGTATATGCTGTAGGCGAGGCCAATCGCCGCCATCAGGCAGATCACCATCAGCGCCACAAAAATGAACCAGCCGTAGCCCGCGTGGAGCACCTTCGGGCGCCGCAGCATCCAGTCCATGCCCAAAATAGCCAGTGCGCAGCTCATGGGGATGGGGAGCAGACCAATCGCATCGGGCAGCTTGAACCAGCGGTCAGCGATGTCCTGGCTCACCACCGGGGTTGCGATCGACACCAGCAACAGCGCGAAAGCCATAGGCGGTAATGCCAGCCGGCACCAGTGGGCGGCTTTATCAAAGAGCTCCCCCTCTGTTTTGATCAACAGCCAGGCACCGCCGAGCATGATGTAGAGCGCGGGCAACGTTAGCGAAATCAGCACCGAAAATGCCGTGCTGACGGGGTCGCCCGATAAGCCTGTGATGTAGGCGCCGAGCATCCAGCCCTGCGCCATGGAGGCCATCAGCGAGCCCAGCGCAAAGAGTTTGTTCCACATCGGCTGGCGGTGGTCGGCCGACTTCACCCGAAAGTCAAACGCCGCTCCTCTAAGGATGAGCCCCACCAGCATGATCGTGACGGGAATGTAGAGCGCAGTGAGGATAATCCCGTGGGCCTTGGGAAAGGCGATCAACAGCACCCCTACGCCCATCACAATCCAGGTCTCGTTGGCGTCCCAGAAAGGCCCGATCGAGGCGATCATCACATCTTTCTCGGCGTCACTGCCAAAGGGCAGCAACATGCCCACGCCAAGATCAAAGCCGTCGAGAATCACGTATAACAGTAGCGACAGCCCCATTGCCGAGACAAAAAAGAGCGGTAACGCTTCGCTCATGTGGACGCTCCCAGCAGAGGCGTGCCGAGCGGATTCGAATCCTGTTCAAGCAACTTCGCCGGTTTGACGGCCATTATGCGCAGCGCCTTCATGTAAGCAATCATCAGCGCAATATACAGACCCACGTAACCAAACAACGTGCCGGCTAGCGTCGCCGAGGGGTGCTGTGCNACCACCTCAGTGGTCGATACCAGCCCCTGCACAATCCAAGGCTGGCGCCCGATCTCGGTGACATACCACCCCGCTACGCTGGCCACCCAGCCCGAGAAGGTCATCAGCGACACCGCCTGAAGCGCCATTCGACTCAGCTTGCCGCGCCGCAGCAGCTGCCAGCCACCCCACCACGACACCAGCAGCATCAGGGTACCGACGCCCGTCATCACGCGGAAAGACCAGAACACCGGCCCCACCGGGGGGTGCGCCTCAAAATCGTTGAGGCCTTTCACCTCGCCGTCGAGCTCGTGGGTCAGAATCAAACTGGCNGCATTNGGAATCTTGAGCGCNTAGCGGGTTTCGCGGGCTGCCTCGTCGGGGATACCCACAATCGTGAACCCCGCGCCCTTTTGGGTCTCCCAAATGCCTTCCATGGCCGCCACCTTGGCCGGCTGATGCTCGAGGGTGTTCAGGCCGTGCAGATCACCCGCCAGAATTTGGATTGGTATGACGACTGCCGCGGTGTAAATGCCCGCTCTGAGGACCTTCATTGTGGCGGGGCCATCGACACCCTGACGGATCCGCCAGGCACACACCCCCGCGACCAAAAACGCCGAGGTCAGCAAGCTCGCCAGCATCATGTGGGTAAAGCGGTAAGGAAACGACGGATTAAAAATAATGGCCGACCAGCTCTCGGCAAAGAACTGCCCGTCGCGGATCTCATAGCCCGCCGGCGTGTGCATCCAAGAGTTGAGCGCCAAAATCCANAAGGCCGAGAGCGAAGTGCCAAAGGCCACCAGGAATGTTGAGATCAAGTGGGTGCGGTTGGACACGCGCTGTTTACCAAAGAGCATGATGCCGAGGAACGAGGCTTCCAGGAAAAAAGCGGTGAGCACCTCATAACCGAGCAAGGGCCCGGCGATGTTACCGGTGCGCTCCATAAAGCCCGGCCAGTTGGTACCGAACTGAAAACTCATGGTAATGCCCGAGACCACCCCAAGCGCGAAGGTCAGCGCGTAGACCTTGACCCAAAAGTTATAGGCGTACTCCCAGTACATGTCGCCGGTTTGGGTGTAGCGCACGCGGAAGAACANCAGAAACCANCCGAGCCCGATCGTAATGGTCGGGAACAGGATGTGAAACGTGATGTTCGCTGCAAACTGGATGCGCGAGAGTACAAACGGGTCGAGTTCCATGGGGCACCTATTTCATTGGNCGCGAAATATACGGAACCTGCCCCGCAAACGACGACTATTCGGCATGGTTTTTTGTCATGTAGGTCATTCTTGAGATTTATGGGTTAAGGGAAGTTAATTCCCCATAGTTCTGCTAGTGCGCCCCTGCCGTATGGCTGGCTGTTGCCAATGCGATCGGCTGATAGCGAGCCGATCGGATGTGCCTAGGGTGACAAATCGCTCTTAAATTACTGAATTAAAATGATAAAAGTCACTGCTCAAGTCGTTTGTGAGACCGATCAGCGCCCGCTGAGCGTCCCGTTGGCACCGAGAATGAGGACGGCGTGGTAGTGGTGCACTTTGGCGGCTCAGCCGATCAAGAAAACTATCTCGATATCTATGAGAGTTGGAACGCGACCTTCCGCATTTACTCGCCTCAGGCCGAGTATTTTGGCGGCAGCTGGGCAGTCTCGACGCCGGTGTTAGTGGCCAACTGATTAATCTCCCCGCTGCGCGCAGGCTCCAGAAGAATAAATACGCCCTACCCTCTTGAAATTGCTTTCGCTCTTCTATTAAATGACCGTCGTTCATTTATTAAAGTTGGAGATCCGTCATGAATGCACCCGAGTCACTCCCACTCAGCACCGATGCGGAGCAGAAAATGCGTGAAACCCTCGCCCTGCAACGCGACAGCGTCATCGCGGAGGGCGAAGTGTCGGCCGCCACAAGAATCGACCGGCTGCAGCGCACCATCGAGGTGCTGGTTCAAAACGCCGAAAAAATCAGTGAGGCGATGAACTCGGATTTTGGCTGCCGGCCCCGTCAGGTGAACCTGATGACCGACGTCACGGGCTCGCTAGAGAACCTCAAGCACGCCAAGAAACACCTCCGCAAGTGGATGAAGGCCGAAAAGCGCCCTTCGATGTTTCCTTTGGGCTTGCTCGGCGGCCGTTCGTCTATTCAATACCAACCCAAGGGCGTCGTGGGTGTGATCGCGCCCTGGAACTTCCCCCTTGGGATGGTGTTTGAACCCCTCGCGGGCGTGCTGGCGGCGGGTAACCGCGCGATGATCAAACCCTCTGAATTCACGCCGGCAACTTCAACACTCATTGAGGAAATGATGACCAGCGCCTTTGACCCGAGTGAGATCTCAGTGGTCACAGGTAGCGCCGAGGTCGGACAGGCCTTCTCCTCCCTCCCCTTTGATCACATGATTTTCACCGGTGCGACGAGCGTGGCGCGCCACATCATGGCGGCTGCTTCCAGAAATCTTGTGCCTGTCACCCTCGAGCTGGGGGGCAAGTCACCCGTTGTAATCTCCGACACCGCGAACCTGGCAGAAGCGATGGAGCGCATCATGGTGGGCAAGATGCTTAATGCCGGTCAGGTCTGCATCGCACCGGACTATGTGCTGCTGCCGGAGCACAAGCTCGATGAGGCAGTATCGATTGCAAAAGACGTTGTCGCCAAAATGTACCCCACGCTGCTGGCCAACGAGCAGTACACCGCGATGGTGAACGAGCGCCACTATGAGCGCATGCAGCGCAACCTCGCCGACGCCAATGAGCGCGGCATTCAGACGATCTCGATTAACCCTGCGAACGAGGACTTCTCGGTCAACCCGACCCACAAGGTTCCGCCGACGTTGATTGTGAACCCAGACGACGACGCCCTGTGCATGCAGGACGAAATCTTTGGCCCGCTCCTACCCCTCAAGACCTATACGCAGTTTGAGGACACGATCAGTTACATCAACGCGCACCCGCGACCACTGGCGGCCTACTATTTCGGTAAGCACGACGCCGAGGAGCACCGGTTCCTAACCGGCACCACCTCGGGTGGCGCCTGCGTGAACGACGTGATGTTCCACATGCTGCAAAAAGATCTGCCCTTTGGCGGCGTCGGCCCCAGCGGCATGGGGTCTTATCACGGCATCGAAGGGTTCAAAACTTTCAGCCACGCAAAGAGCGTTTACAAGCAGCCCGGCAAGATCCCCGTGACCAAACTCGCGGGCTTTATGCCGCCCTATGGCGATGCGTCTGAGAAGAGCATCAAACAAAAGGTCAGGCTGTGACGCTCGCGAAAAAACGCGCCCGATCCCTCGAAGATAAGTCGTTCCGCCGCCAGCAGATTCTGGATGCGGCGGCCACACTGTTTCAGGAGGTGGGCTACGAGGGGGTCTCGGTAGCACTGCTGGCGAGCAAGGCCGGGGTCGTTAAAGGCACGCTATACCTCTACTTCAAGACCCGCGAAGAAGTGTTTTTGGCGCTCTACGACCAGAGCCTGAATCGCATGAGCGAAGCCTTTATTGCCCAGTTAACGCCGGGCATGAGCGACCGCGCTCTCTGTGAGCTGCTCTATGAGGTGGCCTTTGGCGACGGCCTTTACGTGCCGCTGCAGGCGAGGCTGGAGAAGGTGATCGAACACAATGTGTCACTCGACAGCCTCATTAACTCTAAACGCAACTTCTTAAAGCAGGTGGGTCGCATCGCTGCCGCCACGGCGACGACACTCGGCCTTGACCAGGCCCAGGCGATCGAGTTCATCAAAACGCTGGGCGTGTTGATTGTGGGTGTCGCAGGTGCCGATTTAGCCCCCTCCCTCGAGGGCGAGGACGTGCCCGACGATATCCAGGCCTTGCTCGACAGCTTTGCCTCGAAGCCCATTTTTGTGACCAACGCGCATCGAATACTTCGCGGCATACGCGCCGGCGACTCAGACTAAGGAACACACACCATGACCATGAATCGACAGTGGCTTCTAAAAGCCCGGCCCCACGGCATGATCGGCCCGGACAACTTTGAATTTACCGAGACCCCTATTCCGCAAATTGGCGATGGCGAGGTTTTGGTGCAGAACCAGCAATTTGAGAAGTGATAAAAGACTTATCTGCCGTTGTATCAAAACCCAGTATCATTTGTTTGTTAGTATTTGTTGAACCAGCTAAAGTTAATTGTAAATTATTTGAAGTTGTTGCATCATCTGTAATTTGTAATGTACTTGCATTTGTTG
>NYTE01000024.1 GCA_002683335.1 Halieaceae bacterium | reverse complement strand
CTCGACACCGGCCTCGCCGACATAGCGCTTGAGGATTTCGCTCAGCATGTCTTCGGATTGCAGGGACCGCGCGGCGATGTGCGGGATGGGTTTGAAGCCTTCACCGCGCAGACGCTTGGCCACNGTGACGGTTTCATACACATCAGAGCCGGGTAGGAAGGTCACGTAGACCGGCGTGTCATTGCGCAAACGTGCGTTGAAATCCGGGATCTTCAAGGCTGAGTTGGGGGTGGTTTCAACGGTAAAATCGCTGAACAGATTGATGACGGCTTGTTTGGTATCGGTCATGNCTATAAACCCTTGTCTTTCTGCATTTTCGTCTTCGATCAGTGCGGCGTCCTGAGTCAAGCCGCACGACCGCCGGTCACTGGCCTGTGAACCAACTCGCCTGCGCGTCGAGCACCGATNGATCTTGAGACCCAACATACCGAAGCTTCTCCGCCGCCTGAGGTAAGTGATAACGATAGAAAAACTGACACGCTGCGACCTTGCCCTCATAGAAATCGGTGTCCGCTTGCGCGCCTCTTTGCAGCGCTTGCTGAGCAATCAGCGCCTGACGNAACCACAGCCAGGCAATGACAACATGCCCAAAGGCGTCCAAAAATGGCGTGGCACTGGAAAGGCGCGTCACGGTGTCGAGCTCTTGATTCACAGTTTCGATCGTGCGCTTGACCAATTGCCAGATGTCATTAAGCGACTCACCCNTCTCGACAAGCGTCTCGTTGCCTGATGCAGCGTCCAACGCCGGCTGCATCTCCTCTTCAAAGATGGCAAGGGTAACACCGCCAGCCAGATTCACCTTGCGGCCCAANAAATCGAGCCCGTGNATACCGTGGCTGCCCTCGTGGATGGGGTTGAGCCGGTTATCCCGATAGAGACGCTCGACGGGATATTCCCGGGTATAGCCGTAGCCGCCCAAAATCTGGATGGCATGCTTATTGGCCTCTAAGGTGTATTCCGAGGGCCAAGACTTGGCAANGGGAGTCAGTAACTCAAGCAGCAATGTCAGCCGCTGTGAGTCCTGTGCATCATCCGAAGTCAGTTGCTGATCCACCAGCTGTGAGCAGTAGGTGAGCAGCGCGATGCTTCCCTCCACCGCAACTTTCTGCTCCATCAAGAGCCTGCGGATATCCGCATGCTCGATGATAGGCAGCATGGGGCTATCGGGNGCTTTGTGGCCAGGGTGCCGTCCCTGTGGCCGGTTGCGGGCATAATCAAGCGAGTATAGATAGCCGCCCAAACCCGACATCGTGGCTGACATGCCCACACCAATCCGCGCCTCATTCATCATATGGAACATGTNTTTAAGGCCTTCGTTCTCCTCACCAACGAGGTAGCCAAGGCAGTCACCGCCTTCACCAAAATTCAGCAGCGCGTTGGTCGTGCCACGTTGACCCATCTTGTGATTGAGGCCCGCCAGCGCGATATGATTAGGCGCGCCTAAGGCACCGTTAGTCTCCACACGAATTTTTGGAACCAAAAATAGTGAGATTCCTTTGACACCAGGGGGCGCACCAGGCGTTCGCGCCAACACCATGTGCACAATGTTCTCGGAGACATCCTGCTCTCCTCCTGAGATCCACATTTTGGTCCCGGATAATTTATATGTGCCGTCTCCCACGGGCTCCGCCATACAGCGAATATCGGACAAAGAAGACCCCGCGTGNGGTTCTGACAAGCACATCGTGCCAAACCACCGCCCCTCAATAAGCGGCGCCAAAAACCGNTCACACAGCGCCTTGCTACCNCAGGCCTGCAGCATATGGGCATTCGATTGGGTTAAGAAGACGTAGCCAACTGCAGGCGCATTCGCGGCCTGAAACATACCTTGCATAAAATTGGCGACCACGATGGGCAACTGCATGCCCCCTTGCGCCGCATCGAACGTCGCGGTTGGAAGCCCCGCCTGCACATAGGTCTCAAGGCAGGTTTTCAATACCTCGGGGGTAATCGCCTTGCCNTCCTCAAAAACGGGCTCACAGTCATCGAGCTCAGCCGCACAAGGCAAAAAAGCCTCCTCAGCAATTTGCTGGGCTAAGTCGAGGATTGCCGTGATGTTGTCACGATCATGATCCACATAGCGCTCGCTTGCTAGCAGGCCATTGAGATCGAACATTTCGTCAAGGTAAAAATCGACATCACGTCGATTAACAATCATGGACATGATGCGCCTCGTTACTGGTACTCGAAAAAAATAAGATGGAGACGTTACTGGAGTGAGTATCGCTGTTCAACTCGCGGCGTAGCTACGTGACGTAGCACCAGTGAATAACGACACAACAACTCCGGTATCCAGCACTCACACCGGTGTCATGCCCGGCAGAGGCTGGGCTCTAATCGACGCGGCTACTGAAATGTTGACGCGGCCCTACCAACTCCGGGCGAATTGACGTCACATTNTCGCTATCTAGTGCTTTGCGCANGCGCTTTCCAACTCTGCCTTGCTTGACCCAAACATAGTCATGCCGTGGTTCGTGTCCAGAGAAGCCGATCACATACTCGGTGAGCATAGCGGTGACTTCATTGAGATCCATGTCAGCGCAGGCGCGCAGTAAACGGTGGGCAGCATCTTCGATAACGTCAAAATCAAAGGCCTCCTCTTCTGCTCGCATAATCATCGGATGACCGGTGCCCGTCACAGAGGTACCTAAGAGCAGCTCCTCATGCAGTTTTTCTCCCGGCCGCAAACCAATGTACTCCAGATCGATATGCTCACCAAACAGGTTATCACGCTCAATATCGTAGCCGCTGAGATGGATCATGCGCTCGGCCAATTCCACAATACGAACAGGCTCACCCATATCGAGGACAAAAACGTCGCCCCCAGTGCCCAAAGCCCCAGCCTGTAGCACAAGTTGGGAGGCCTCGCGAATACTCATAAAGTAACGGGAGACCTCAGGGTGAGTTACGGTAACCGGTCCACCCGAGCTGATTTGCTCCCTGAAAAGCGGCACGACGGATCCTGAGGATCCCAGAACGTTACCAAACCGCACAATACAAAAACGGGTGTTCGTCTCTATCTGAGAGAGTCCCTGAAGAATCAGCTCGGCAAACCGCTTGGAGGCGCCCATAACATTGGTAGGCCGCACCGCCTTGTCCGTGGACACCAACACAAACGTGGCTACCCCGGCGCGATGTGCCGCCCAAGCAGCGCCCCATGTGCCGTGAACATTATTGGCGACACCCTCAGCGACGTTGTATTCCACCATCGGCACATGTTTGTAAGCCGCAGCATGGTAGACAGTATCAACCGCAAACGTTCTAAAAATCGACTCTAGTCTCGATTCATCACGAACACTACCCAGCAGGGTCACTACCGGAAACCGCAGGCCTTGGCGCTGACAGAAAGTCTTGATCTCACGATCGATGCTATATAGAGCGAATTCAGAGATATCGAGCAGCACCAGCTCCTTTGGAGAGGATGCCAGAATCTGGCGACACAGTTCTGAGCCAATACTGCCCCCCGCACCCGTCACCATCACCACTTTATCGGTAATACAGCGGTCGATTAATTCTGAATGTGGCGGAACGAGCTCGCGCCCCAAAAGGTCATCGAGATCCACATCTTGAATCTGGCTGACCAGGGCATTACTCGAGATCAACTCGGATATTTTAGGAATGGTTCGAACGCGGACAGGTAGATCAACCAACGAATTGATAATGTCGCGCCTGCGTTCCTGTGATGCAGACGGAATCGCCAGCAGAACCTGACGCACCGAATGGGCAGCCACCAAATCTGGTATCTCCTCAACTGCCAAAACGGGGCGGCCATTGATCACCGTATCGTGCAATGCCGGATTGTCATCTACAAAAGTGACAACGCGATAGTCCGATCCATGACTCAGCGCATTTAACAGCTGACGCCCCGTGTCGCCCGCGCCATAAATAATGACAGACCGAACGTCGGATTGATCTTTGATCTGGTGAATGCGGCGGGAAACGAGACGCAATCCGCCGACACCAAAAAACAGGAACAGCCAGTACATCATAGGTGCTGTTTTGGGCACTGGCGTTGATGCCAAAAAGATCAAAGCGCCCAAAATCAGCGTTGAGAGGCTGACAACTTTCACCAGATCCCATACGGCTTGATGCCCCATATAACGGATGACAGAGCGATACAATCCATGCACCGTAAAGATCGCCACCGTCGCAGCAATCAATACCAGCGTGATCGATGGGGAGAGCACTGCCGATATTGACGATGCCGGGTCTAGACCAATCTGCACAGCACCGAACAATGCAGCAGTTATGACGCCCACATCTAGGGCGATCCAGCTAGCAACCCGATAAGAGTTAGGCCAAGCGCCTCTAGCGAAAAGCCAGACAAAACCGGAAAGAGAACCGAGGCCCAACGCGCGGAATCGCGACACGATTTTCTTAACCATATTTTTCTCTAAATGCCGGCTCGACCCTCAAGGCCACAAAGAGCGCTGGTCAGAATTTTGGAGTTTACTGCGTTGACCGCGCATACACTACAACCAAAACCGTCGGAATGGCTGATAAAAATACCAGAACCGGTGGGAATAACAGGTGATTCACAGCCGTTACCGCCAACGGAAACTGCCACGCTGTCTGCATAGCGAGCAACCCCAGAGTAACGGGCAAAGCGCTACCGATCTTCAAGACCAGCCGCTGATAAGCATGGTCTCTGTGAGCCACGTGCGGTGCGTCACCCGACAGCAGGCGACAAAACAAGGTAACGCCCGTATCTACCAAGAAAGGCATCATCAAAATACACCAGGCGATGCCCAAAGACGGAGCCGCCGAGCCAGCCAAGACCCCGAGAATCGCCAAGAAAAAACCCAACGGTATCGCCCCTGCATCGCCCATAAAAACCTTGGCAGGCGGCCAATTAAAAATGAGCAAAGGCAAGCTACTCGCAAATAATGCGCCACAGCACCTGGCAAGCTCGTGAGCGTCAACTGGGCCAAATGTAGCGATCAGACCCAGTCCCAGCGAAACACTCATGAGTTGCACTGTCGCGAGGCCATCAGCCCCGTCCATAAAGTTAAAAAGATTGGTGCACCAGGCCACGCTGACGCCCAGAACAAGGAACCACATGAGTGAAATCACAGAAGCCTGCTGCTCGATTGGGAGGATCAGCCACGGAAGCGCGATACCCGCCAGCAAATAGCTCAAAAATCGTGGCGCGCTGGGGAGGCCCCACCTGTCATCGCTCAAACCGATGAGACTTAGCCCCACAAGTAACGCCGCAACACCGTTGTGATGGCCCAGCGGAGCGAAAAGTAAAAGGTAGCCGACAATGACAAAAACGGGGACCACGCCCGCTCCCACCACCTTGGGCTCTTCATGCAAGCTACGGTGATTGGGTTGATCTACCAAACCTATACGGGGAGCCAGTCTGCTAAACATCCAGAGACCTAAAGCAGAAACGAGACTCATGAACCCGAGAACCAGCATTGTCTAGCGTTCCATTCGGCGGGTTTTGAGGGTTTGTGACGGCTGCCACCCCACAACTTCGGGGGGCGCACCACACCAGTGATCTGACGAAAGCGCGCGCCAGGTTGAACCCGGTGAAAGACCCCGGTGCCAGTCCAGCACACGGCCCGCCCATTTGCATAACCATATTGGCATCACTAAACCGCTGGCATCTTCGATCGTCTTCCAAGGACCCAGTAATCGCGAGATGGTTTGGGCGCTGTAGCACCGACCATCGGTCGCAGCGATCACCGAATGCCCGACCGGTGCCCCCGCTTTGCCCTCAACATACGCCAAGATCAGCTCGACAAGATCTGATCTGCTCAGCAGACTGCGATGGCCTCTTTCGGGCAGTAGGCAGGGCAACCATCTTAATATTCGCTCAAGCGTTGCCAGGTTAGCGGTTAACTCCCGGTCAAAAAGCAGTGCGGGACGAATAACCGTTAGCGCCATATCATACTGGTCGCAAATTTGCTTAAGGGCGGACTCCGCAAGCCATTTGGAGCGGGCATATGGCTCATCTTGCTCCGGCAAGAACTCGGGCGACGCTGCCGCATCAGCGGACAAAGGCGATACAACATTGAGCGAGCTCACGAAAAGAAAATGTCGCACGCCCGCCATAGCCGCCGACTCTGCCAACAATGCGGTGCCCTTCACATTGATTTGATCGTATTCCCGCTCGGAGGCCACTCGATGCGCCACACCAGCACAGTGAATAACAGCGCTCACATCGGTAAAGGCATCGTGGGACAATAACTCGAGTTCAGACAAGTCCCATGGCATCCAGTCGGCCCCGGAGCAGGTCACCTCCCTCCTCCCTAAGCACCGGAAACGCTCCCCCCGAGCTGACAGTGCCGCGGTAAGCGCACTGCCCAGGTAACCAGTGGCGCCTGTCAATAACAACAAGGCGCCCTGCTCCGCATGACGCTACTGAAGGCGAATAATGTCACGGTTTTTCTCAACCGTATCGAGACCGATACCNCGCACTGCGGCCAATTCCTCAATATGTTCAAATGGTCCATAGGCTTCTCGGTACTCGATTATCCGAACCGCTTTCGACGGCCCAATTCCCTGCAACGCTTCAGCCAACGCCTCGACGCTCGCCAAGTTGATATTCACTGGCTCGTCGGCCGTTGCGATCACTGATGTTAAACCCATTATCAGTAGTCCCGCGCTCAACATTAGGGCCTGTAGGAAATGACTGAGCGGACGGATGCCGTGTCCTGATCGACCAGCGCCAAGTTCGTCAAGCTGTAGTGTTTGAGAGGTCAGTTTGTTCATCAATAGTGCTCCACTAGTGAAAGAGATGCGACCCCATTATTGGGATCGACACTCACTGTGGAGACGCCGCTGGCGCTATGACAGATCAGGCGACGCCCCTGAGTTCCATTGGTCAGCAATGCTGTCAAGTGAAGCCTGTATTTCTTCTGCCTTACGCGCTGGATCTGCGGCTTCAGTAATCGAACGTCCGATTACCAAATGGGTAGCACCTGCAGAAACCGCGGCCTCGGGTGTCACAACCCGCCGCTGATCACCCACATCATCATCACTTAGACGAATACCCGGCGTCACAAGATAGAACCCTTTCTGGTGTCGATCGGACAGGACCGCAGCCTCTGCTGCTGAGCAGACGACACCGTCAAGACGTGACTCAGCCGCCAGCGCCGCCAAGTGAGAGACGCGATCGACGGGTGACATGTCCCATCCCAGCTCAGCGAGATCCTCTTGCTGCATACTGGTTAATACCGTAACAGCGATCAGTAAGGGCTTATGCGAATGGTTGAGCAAAGCTTCCCGAGCAGCTGTCATCATGCGCGATCCGCCTGTCGCGTGCACATTGACCATCCACACCCCCAAATCTGCAGCAGCGGATACCGCGTGGGCGACTGTGTTGGGAATATCATGGAACTTGAGATCAAGAAATATCTCAAACCCCAGATCCTGTAACTCTCGCACAAGTTCTGGCCCAGCTTGGGTAAACAGCTGTTTACCGACTTTTAGTCGCACAGCTCTCGGGTCGAGCTGACGGGCCAGTTGCAACGCCTCCCGGCGCGACGGGAAATCCATTGCAACGATGATTTGAGGTCCGAGATCACGCACTGGGATGCTCCAGTACCGCTCCCAAATAGTGTATCGAATCCCAATGTCTGCATCCCGGACAGCGCCAATGCCGTGCTCGTCCACTGAAACCACAGTGCTCGCATTGATATCCCGCGTCAGTATTGGCGAACTGCTCGAGAATCTCCCGTTCGGGGAGCGCGTCAGGTCCGACTGTCTCACCAAGCAATAAGGAAGCAGCGATGGAAGCCGAGGGCTTATCAGTGAGCGTCGAGCGCAAAAAGGCGTGCGCCTTTTCTTTTCCCTCATGTGTTTCCAGCTCGCGAGCCAAAGCCCGAGCCAGGAGTGAACAAGGCTGTTTTTTATAATATCGTTGGAGAGAACTCAGCTGCAGGGTAGGGTTACTTTGTCGCGCGCAAATCTCCTCGAGAAGTGCCAATAAATCCGGGGCGCTAGCCCGACCACTATCGATAATTAGCTCGAAATACTGCAGTGCCTGATCAATATCCTCCTCGAACAAAGCCAGTCGGACGAGCCCCATCAGCGCCCGGAGTTCCTCGGCATTGTCTCGCAATGCATCCTCGAAAAGCGGAAGCGCCACTCGCGCATCGCCGCTCTCCAGAGCAGCTTCCGCCTGCTCACAAAGGTAATGGCTACGTAACTGATGAGCTGCTTGACCCTGGGAAATACTGGCCGACTCTTCGTCTCTCGACACATCGATGAGCGCTTGTGCTATCGAGACTGCCGACTGCCAGTCCCTCTGAGCCTCGTGAACCTCCAGCAGATGTCGCCGGGCCGTTTGACGAAGGTCTGAAGACTGAGTAATCAAATCCAGCAACAACTTTTCCGCCCGGTCATAAAGGCCCGCTGCAATAAAATCTCTGGCAAGCTCCAAATGAGATTGGTGCAGTTGAACTGCGGTCAGCTGCGGACGCGCGAGTAAGCTTTGATGAATTCGGATGGCCCGTTCAACTTCCCCTCGCTTTCGCAGCACACTGCCCAGTGCAATGTGTGTATCCAGCGTCTCCTCGTTTACCGCCAACGCCTCGGTAAAAGCATCAACGGCGTCCTCCTCCTCACCATCGAGTAAAAAGTTAAACCCGCGGTAATACTGCGAAGGCAGCTGCGCTTGCTCCGCATTGCCAATGCGTAAACCCCCTCTGGTTAGCATCCAACCCGCTGCAATTGCCAACACCAACAGCAGCAGCAGAAGTGCGTTATTGAGAATCATTGCTCGACTGCTTTCCTGTTGAGGTTAATAACCGGTCGCATTGTTTACGCAGACGGCGGATTTCAGCGCTGCGACCCATCAACAGCAGTGCGCTGGATAGCAACCCCAGAACAGCGCCGATTGCCATTGCAAGTAATATCCAGATAGCGAGCGCCTGAGGAGGAAGCTGCACAATAAGCAGGTCCAGCGGCACCTTCTCGGTATTCTGAACGGTAAAAAGGCCGCCAAGCGCCACCGCCATAACGCCGGTAATCAGCATCAGTCCGCGCCTGATCAGTTGCACGATCAGAAACCCGATCTGACAGCCCGGTTAACTCTCTCGCGCAATTCTTTTCCAGGCTTGAAGTGAGGGACATGCTTACCACGCAACGACACTGCGTCGCCGGTTCTGGGATTACGACCCTGTCTGGGCTCCCGATAATGCAGGGAAAAGCTCCCAAAACCCCGAATCTCAATTCTTTCACCGGAGGACAAGGTCTCTGCCATACAGTCAATAAGCAGCTTAACCGCCAGCTCCACATCTTTGGGACTTAACTGGTTTTGACTTTCTGCCATCAAATCAATCAATTCACTACGAGTCATCACCGCGCTCCAACTGGCACCCCCGACATTCTCGCCGACACCTCTTTTATTGGCAAGTTATTCATTTTCAAATGCTTTTTTCTCGAGTCAACAACGCTCAATACGGCACAAAAAAGGCCGGCGAATAGCCGGCCTTTGCGCATGTGCCAGTGCAATCACTGATCGTCCATTTGCGCCTTTATCAGATCTCCGATCGTGCCCGGCGAGGAAGTATCGTCTTGCTCCTTCAAAGAGGCAACCGCATCTTTCTCGTCGTCAATGTCCTTGGCTTTAATCGACAGACCCAGCCCTCGATTCTTGCGATCGACATTGATGACTTTCGCCTCGACACTCTCGCCTACGCTCAGCACCGACCGCGCGTCATCGATACGGTCAAAAGCAATATCAACGGCTTTAAGGTACCCATCAACTTCATTGGACAGTTTGATGGTTGCTCCTTTGGCATCGACCTCCGTCACTGTACCCGTCACCAAACTGCCGCGGTCATTATCGCTGACGTAAAGAGAAAAAGCGTCCTCTTCGAGTTGCTTGATGCCCAGTGAGATACGCTCGCGCTCGGGATCGATAGACAGGATCACCGTCTCAATCTCATCGCCCTTCTTGTAGCTNCGCACCGCTTCTTCACCTGTTTCGTTCCAGCTGATGTCGCTGAGGTGAACTANCCCATCAATATTNCCATCGAGGCCAATGAAAATACCGAAGTCNGTAATCGATTTGATACTGCCCGATATCTTATCGCCCTTCGCATGGTCGGTAGCAAACGCATCCCATGGGTTTTGCGTGCACTGCTTGATACCGAGAGAGATACGGCGGCGCTCTTCGTCGATATCCAACACCATGACCTCAACTTCGTCNCCCAATTGCACAATCTTGGAGGGGTGGACATTCTTATTCGTCCAATCCATTTCCGATACGTGAACCAAGCCCTCTACCCCTTCCTCGATTTCGGCAAAACAGCCGTAATCAGTCAGGTTGGTTACCTTGGCAACACAGCGGCTACCCTCAGGGTACCGCCCTGTAATCTGGACCCAAGGATCTTCACCAAGTTGCTTGAGACCGAGTGACACGCGATTGCGCTCTCGATCGAATTTGAGGATTTTGACGTCCATTTCCTGCCCGACTTCCACAATTTCACTGGGGTGCTTTATACGCTTCCATGCCATATCAGTGATGTGGAGTAGGCCATCTACCCCACCCAGATCCACGAAGGCACCATAATCGGTCAGATTTTTAACAACGCCCTTCACAGACTGGCCTTCCTGGAGATTCTCAAGCAGTTCCTCTCGCTCTGCACTGTTTGCCGATTCCATGACAGCACGACGGGATACCACTACGTTATTACGCTTCTGGTCGAGCTTAATGACCTTGAACTCGAGCTCTTTACCTTCAAGGTGAGTGGTTTCTCTGATCGGGCGAACGTCAATCAGTGAACCGGGCAGGAACGCGCGAATGGATTCGATATCAACGGTGAAACCGCCCTTAACCTTGCCATTTATCACGCCCATGACCACTTCGTCAGCGAGNTGCGCCGCTTCGAGACCCTTCCACGCTTCGGCACGCTTGGCTTTTTCACGGGACAGTTTCGTTTCACCAAAACCGTCTTCCACGGTCTCAAGCGCGACCTGCACTTCATCACCCACAGTGAGACTGCACTCACCATTGGCGTTAGTAAATTGGTCGAGAGGAATAACCCCTTCAGATTTCAAACCGGCGTGGACAGTGACCCACTCGTTATCGATATCAATAACAACGCCCGTCACGATGGAACCAGGTTCCATGTCTACGGTTTGGAGGCTTTCTTCAAATAATTCGGCGAAAGATTCGCTCATGATGGGATTCCCAAGATACGGAGTGTTGCCACTCCCTCCGACCTCAAGACCCGGTCGGGTTCATACTCCTAAGGCTTCGGCGGGGTCTAGCCGTTATCCCGAAGTCTCGCTCATTAATCCTCTNTCTACCGCCAGTTTAAGCGCGGCATCAAGGACGACATCCGGTGACAGCTCTGAACTGTCTATCACGGTTGCATCCTCAGCTGGCACCAACGGAGAAACTGAACGCGACTCATCGCGCCTGTCTCGTTCTTCGATGTCAGCCAGAAGGCGCGGGAGACTACCACCCCGTCCCTGGCCCTGCAACTGGTGAAATCGTCGTTGAGCCCGCACCTCTGCACTCGCAGTCAGGAAAATTTTCAATGGCGCGGAGGGAAAAACCACGGTCCCCATATCACGCCCATCCGCCACTAGCCCGGGGAAGACGGCAAGCTCCTGCTGTCGACACAGCAGCGCCTCTCGGACGGCAGGCAAAACCGCCACCTGCGATGCATCACGACCGCCCTCCTCAGTGCGAATCGATAAACTGACATCCTCATCGCCGAGAAAAGCAGAGACACCCGCCTCATTGGTGATAAACCTTGCATCAAGCTCGCGAGCCACCGCAACTACCCGGCCCTCATCGCTCAACGATATAGCCAGTTGACGACAGGCAAAACCCAAAATTCGGTACAGGGCGCCACTGTCCAGCAAATGCCATTGCAGACTCTGGGCCAGTTTTTGGCTCAGCGTGCCTTTCCCCGCGCCCCCAGGGCCATCCACGCAGATAACGGGAACAGCTGGGCTCATGTATCGGCGACTTCCAGTCGCAGCCCGACCCGGGCCGCCAGTTCTGCAAAGCCCGGAAAAGAAGTTGCCACATGGGCACAATCGCTGACTTTAATCCGATTTGAAGCGCGTAGTGCCGCCATGGCGAAACTCATAGCGATGCGATGATCATGGTGCGTGGCAATCACGCCACCATCAATATCTCCACCGATAACCGTGATGCCGTCGGCATGCACTGTATTGGAAATACCCAGCTGAGTCAGTCCCTCTGCCATACTGGCAATACGGTCACTCTCCTTAACACGCAACTCCTCTGCGCCTCGAAGCACGGTCGCTCCCTCGGCGCAGGCAGCGGCAATGAGAATGGCAGGCAGCTCATCGATTGCCAGAGGGACTTCCTCCACCGGAATGTCGATCCCTCTCAGCGGTGCTGAACGAATTCTCAGGTCCGCTACGGGCTCACCGCCCACATCACGCTCGTTGCTTGACTCTATGTCGGCACCCATGGCTTTCAGGATTCTGATCACGCCATCCCGGGTCGGATTGATGCCAACGTGCTCAAGCACTAGATCGGACCCCTCGGCAATAGACGCACCGACCATAAAAAAGGCGGCGGAGGATATATCAGCAGGGATATCGACCCTCGTGCCCTGCAGGGTGCCACCTCCTTCAAGCCCGATAGAGCCTGACCCCGCCTCCACTGTGTAACCAAATCCCGTGAGCATTCGCTCCGTGTGGTCCCGAGTGGGCGCGGGTTCACCTACTGAGGTGAAGCCCTCTGCAAAAAGACCCGCCAACAAAACGCTCGACTTTACCTGCGCACTCGCAACGGGCAGTTCGTAGTGAACGCCCCGCAATTTCCGGCCACCCGAGATTTCCAGGGGGGGGCAGCCCTCGCGAGAACTGATCACGGCACCCATTTGTGATAGCGGCGTGATAACGCGCGCCATCGGTCGGCGGAGTAATGACTGATCTCCCGTTAGCACGCTGCTGAATGTTTGACCCGCTAACAAGCCTGCCATAAGTCGAATACTGGTCCCGGAATTACCTACATCCATTATCCCGGTCGGCGCCTGCAGCCCCCTAAGTCCTACGCCTTCAATAGAGAGCCGGCCAGATTCGGGTTCACTTATCATCACACCCATATTGCGAAAAGCACCCAGAGTGGAGAGTGCGTCCTCACCCTCCAGAAAACCACTGACGTCGGTTTTTCCCTCGGCAATGGCGCCCAGCATGATCACTCTGTGCGACATGGACTTGTCGCCAGGCACCCGAATACTGCCGACAAGCTTGCCTCCGGGCTCGAGGTAAAAATGCATCAGACCTGAGCCTCGTCGGTGTGAGTGAGAGGATTCAAGATTCTGTCGTTGTCACGACGCAACTGCCGACACCGGAGAAAAAACTGCTCCATCGCTTCGCCATCACCCGCCTCAATCAGCGAGCGCAATCGACCGTGCTCGTCCGCCAATGCATCCATTGCATTCAACAAGGCTTCTTGATTAGTCAGGGCAATATCTCGCCACATCACCGGATCAGACGCCGCAATGCGGGTCATATCCCTCAGCGCACCTCCGCCGTGCGCCATAGGACCCAACTCATGATCATCCAACATGGCGGTCAAGGCATAGGCCATCATATGTGGCAGATGGCTACTGGCAGCCAAAGCGGCGTCATGATCGGCCACAGACATGTGGGCAATCCTCGCTCCAACAGACGTCCACATTTTCTCTACCGCCACGAGCGCCTTCTCATCCGAATGTGGCAAAGGGGTAAGAATGACCTCTCGACCCTTAAACAAATCCGCCCTCGCCGCCTCTACACCACTGTGCTCGCTCCCCGCGATCGGATGGCCGGGGACAAATCCGGGATAGTCATACTTTGCACTATCTACGATAAAACCTTTGACGCTGGCCATGTCGGTCACAACCGGACTCCCATAGTAAACCGCTTTGCCAATCACTTCGGGCAGCAGCTGCGCAGTCGCTATGGGGGGTGCGCCAATGACCACCATATCGGCGTCCGAGAGGACCTCATCAAGATCCAGGGAAAATTGATCGATCAACCCCAGCGCTCGACCCTTCTCCAGAGAGGGCGCTCGAGGCCCCCACCCCAAAATTTGCCCGCGCCAACCCGCAGCTTTGAGCGCGCCTGCCAGCGACCCAGAGATCAGCCCGAGCCCCAGAAAAGCGACTGTCCAGTCGTGAACCGGGGAAGAATTCAAATCGGCGCCCGGGGGTATGAACCCAGCTTTTTAAGCATGATGGAATGCTCTTCAATCTCGGCGATCACCTCGGCCATCACGGGATCTACTAGGTGGCCCTCGCACTCAATATAAAAAACGTACGTCCATTTTTCTGTTTTGGATGGACGGGAATCAATTCGAGTCAGACTTACGCCCTTCTCCTCAAAGGGCCGCAACAGACCCAGCAAAGCCCCGGGACGATTGCGCGCAGAAACCAACAAGGAGCTCTTGTCATAGCCACTGGGCGGCACACTCTCTCTGCCCAACACCAAGAATCGAGTGGTATTGCTACTGCTGTCCTGAATGGTGCTTGCGAGCGGTACAAGGCTGTACTGCTTCAGTGCCAGCTCCCCTGCAATTGCTGCTATGCCCTGCTCATTTCCCGCTCGCCGAGCGGCCTCACCATTACTCGCAACCGCTTCCCTGGGCACGTCGGGCAAGTGACTATCAAGCCATTGGCGACACTGACCCAGCGCTTGTTCATGGCCAATCACAAGCCTCACATCGTCAAGCTCAATGTCGCTGACTAAATCGTGGTCACCGACGAGCAAGTGATGAACCACGGGCAACTCTATTTCACCCGTAATCTGCAGAGGCGATTCTAAAAAACAATCCAAAGTCTGGCCAACCATGCCTTCCGTCGAGTTCTCAACTGGTACAACTCCGTAATCACACTGCCTCTCTTCGACCTGACGAAAAACCTTGTGAATACTGGACTGACCCTGAGGCACCGCAGACTGACCAAAATGTTTCAGCGCAGCTGCCTGAGAATAAGTACCCTCTGGCCCCAAAAAGGCAACCGAAAGCGGTTGCTCGAGCGCCAAACATCCCGACATCAGCTCTCTGAAAATCGCCGCCACCTGATCACTTGCCAAGGGTCCAGGATTTCGCTCCTGAATCGATCTCAGTACTTGTGCCTCCCGCTCAGGGCGGTAGAACAGGGGCGTGTCCTCATCCGACTGTAATGCCAGAAGCTTCACCTCCGCCACCTGCTGAGCACAACGAGCCCGCTCACTGATCAGCTCCAAAATTCGCAGATCAATGTCGTCGATACGCTGTCTGATGTGGTTGAGTTGCTGATCAGAATCCATGGAAACTGCCCTCGCTAGCCGGGCTAGCCGTAGCGTCGCTCGAAATCCTTCATAAAATCACACAGAACCTCTACCGAGGTCTGCTCCACCGCATTGTACAAGCTCGCGCGCATTCCGCCGACAGATCGATGGCCTTTTAGGTTAAGCAAGTCAGCCGCTTCTGCGCCTTTTAAAAACGCGGCGTCTAGCGCGGCATCGACGAGGGTAAAGGGCACATTCATCAGCGACCGGCTCTGGCGCTCTACAGGGTTATGATAAAAGTCACTCCCGTCGATGACACCATACAACGTCGACGCCTTTTTTTGATTAGTCGCGGCCATCTCATTTAATCCACCCAGCTCCTCGAGCCATTCAAAAACCAGTCCGGCAAGATAAATCGCAAAGGTCGGAGGGGTGTTGTACATCGAGTCGTTGTCTGCGGCAACCTGCCAATCCAACATCGCCGGCGTCTCCTCGCGACTGCGTCCGAGAAGATCTCTTCTCACAATGGCAAGGCACAATCCCGCGGGGCCAATATTCTTCTGCGCGCCGGCATAGATCACACCGAATCGATCAACATCCAGAGGCCTCGATAAAATGGTCGACGACATATCCGCAACCAAAGGCGTCGAGACTTCAGGGACAAAACCAAACTCGAGACCTCCAATGGTTTCATTGGGACAGTAATGAAGGTACGCCGAATCGGCGTGCGTTTGCCAAACGTCTTGTGGTGGCACAACAAAAAAGTTCTGCTCCGCCGAATTCGCCGCCACGCGGACATCTGCAAATCGTCGCCCTTCTTGCAGCGCTTTTTTTGACCATTGGCCGGTGACGACCTGATCGACACTTTGGCCCGGTTGACTCAAATTAAGTGGCACTGCGGCAAACTGAGTGGATGCGCCGCCTTGCAAAAACAACACTGCATAATCGTCTGAAATGTTGAGGAGTCGCCTGAGAGACGCTTCCGCTGCCTCGGCTACGGCAACAAATTCACCGCTGCGGTGGCTAACCTCCATGACCGAGGCGCCCACCCCCGCCCACTCGAGCAATTCATCTCTCGCTCGATTGAGTACGGGTAAAGGTAGTGCGGCCGGTCCGGCACAAAAATTGTGCCTGCGACTCACTCGTCGGCGCCCTCTTCACCTTCAGTGGCGGTGTCCTCAGCCATGCTGCTCACCATGGGCCCAGAATCACCCGTATCCAAATCAGTGCGGGCGCTCGTTTCGATATCGTCCTCGGCAATACGACTCACACTCACCAGCGCTTCACCATCCCGGGTGCGAATAACTCTCACCCCTTGGGTATTCCTGCCTTGAACGCCGACCTCTTCGATGCGGGTTCGCACAGCGGTTCCCTGATTCGAGATCAACATGATCTCATCCCCGTCCCATACCTGCTCGGCACCCACTAAAGGCCCGTTGCGAGAAGATGTTGTCATGCCGATCACACCCTTGGTCCCGCGCCCCTTGACCGGAAACTCGGTAGTCTCAGATCGCTTGCCGTAGCCATTCTCGCTGACAGTCAGAATCTTACTGCCCAATTGAGGTACCAAGAGGGATATCAAACGGTGTCCATCACCCAGGCGGATGCCTCTAACACCGCGGGCTGTTCGTCCCATCGCTCTGACCACCGATTCGGGGAAGCGAACAACCTTCCCCTCGCTGGAAAACAGCATGATGTCCTGAGTGCCGTCGGTCACGGCTGTACCGATCAGCACATCGCCCTCATCCAATTCAATGGCCCGCAGGCCCACACTGCGCTGCCGGGAAAACAGACTCATGTCGGTTTTCTTGACCGTGCCATTGCTGGTTGCCATGAAAATAAAGTGATCTGTCTCATAACCCTCAATGGGCAGAATCGACGTAATCCGCTCCCCCTCATCGAGCGGCAGCAAGTTGACCATCGGACGACCACGAGCACTACGGCTTGCCAGAGGAATGTGGAAGACCTTGAGCCAGTAAACTTTACCCAGGTTTGAAAAACACAAGATCGTGGCATGGGTACTGGCAATCAGCAGGTGCTCGATAAAGTCCTCATCCTTGACGGCTGTTGCGCTCTTTCCTGTACCACCGCGACGCTGTGCCTGATAATCGGTCAGCGACTGGGTTTTGGCATAGCCTCCATGGGATATGGTGACGACTCTGTCTTCCTCAGTAATGAGGTCCTCGACCGTCAAGTCGTGTGCCGAATCCGAAATCTGCGTTCTTCGCTCGTCACCGAACTCCTCTACCAGCGCTTCGAGTTCTTCGCGAATCACCTGCGTGAGCCGATCCGGATCACCGAGAATATCCAGATAGCCCGCGATCTCGGCGATCTTGTCGGCATATTCTTGCAAGAGCTTCTCGTGCTCGAGCCCTGTCAGGCGATGCAACCGAAGATCAAGAATTGCCTGAGCCTGTGCGGGGGAGAGATGATACTGGCCCTCAAGCACCCCATACTGCTCTGGTAGTTCGTCGGGACGACAGGCATCAGCGCCCGCGCGCTCCAACATCGCCATAACCTCGCCTGGGGCCCAGGATCGTGCCATTAAGCCCTCACGTGCGTCAGCTGCCGTCGGCGACGCTTTGATCAACTCGATGACTTCATCGATGTTGGCAAGAGCAATTGCCAGACCCTCAAGTACGTGCCCCCGCTCGCGCGCTTTACGAAGTAAATAGGCGGTTCGTCGCGTGACGATCTCGCGGCGATGCCGGATAAAGGCATCGACCATCTGCTTGAGGTTCAGCACCTTCGGCTCGCCATCAACCAGTGCCACCATATTGATACCGACCACGGATTGCAGCTGGGTCTGGGCGTAAAGGTTGTTCAGAACAACTTCTCCAACCTCGCCACGACGCAATTCAATCACTACCCGCAACCCGTCCTTGTCAGACTCGTCACGCAACTCGGTAATGCCCTCAAGCTTCTTGTCCTTAACCAATTCGGCAATCCGCTCTATGAGCCTCGCTTTATTCAGCTGATAGGGGATCTCATGGATAATGATCGACTCTTTCCCTCTGGCGTCATCGGTAACAACCTCCGCTTTTGCGCGCACGTAAATCCGGCCTCGGCCAGTGCGATAGGCCTGCACAATGCCCGCTCGCCCGTTGATCTGCGCCCCCGTAGGGAAATCTGGCCCGGGAATGTACTGCATCAGCTCATCAATTGAGATGTCTGGGTTTTGCAATGTCGCAAGGCACCCTGCCACGACCTCTCGCAAATTGTGCGGAGGAATATTGGTGGCCATCCCCACGGCGATACCCGACGAACCGTTAACCAGTAAATTGGGAACTCGCGTTGGCATAACGGCAGGTATACGTTCCGTGCCGTCGTAATTGTCGACAAAATCGACCGTCTCTTTATCGAGATCCGCGAGCAACGAATGTGCGATTTTGGACATGCGAATTTCCGTGTAGCGCATGGCCGCCGCGGAATCGCCATCGATGGAGCCAAAGTTACCCTGTCCGTCCACCAGCATGTAGCGTAATGAAAAATCCTGGGCCATCCGGACGATAGTGTCGTAGACGGCAGAGTCTCCGTGGGGATGATACTTACCGATTACATCACCCACGACACGAGCAGACTTTTTGTAGGCCTTATTCCAGTCGTTATTGAGCTCGTTCATGGCGAACAACACCCTACGATGCACGGGTTTCAGTCCGTCCCGCACGTCAGGCAAGGCCCGCCCTACAATCACGCTCATCGCGTAATCCATGTAGGACTGTTTCAGCTCGTCTTCAATGTTGACCGGGAGGATTTCCCGGGCCATTTCCTGCGGATTTTCTGCCATTAGGGCTACTTAGCTCAGCGTCTTGATTGGGCTTTTAAGGGCCCAAAACAACAAAGACGCAGTGTACCAAACAACACCCGAACGAGCGAGTCTGGCGGCGCAGTTTTCGGCAATCCGCAGAGGGACATCACGGTATACTGTGTGGCGAAAAGGAGCACATATGTCTCAGTACGATACCGTCCTGCATCCTGATTTTGTGGTGCCCATTATTCCGCGGGGTCAGGTGCTTGAAGCACATAGCGTGGCGCTAAAAGACCATAGCATCGCTGCCATTATGCCTCGATCTAAGGCCGACGAAGCTGCCGCAGAGCAGCATATCGATCTCGCAGGCTGCGTGCTAATGCCAGGCCTTATCAACCTTCATTGTCACGCCGCAATGTCGCTATTCCGAGGGTATGCCGATGACATGCCCCTCATGTCCTGGCTGCAGCACTATATCTGGCCAACCGAGCAGCAGGTGCTCAACCCGGCATTTGTCCGGGACGGCTCCGATCTGGCTATCGCAGAACTATTAAAGGGCGGCACAACAACTTTGGTAGACAATTACTTTTTTCCCGAGATCACGGCCGAACAGTGCGACAGCGCAGGGCTGCGTGCCCTGCTGAATTTCCCGATTATCGACATGGAAACCGCATGGGCTCGCGATGCGGACGCCTGCATTAACCGAGGTCTGCAACTGCGTGATCGATATCGTGATCATGACCGCATAGAAATAGGCTTCGGCCCCCACTCCACCTACGGAGTCAGTGAAGCGATATTGAATAAAATCGCCATGCTGGCGGAAGAACTGGATGCCCCTGTTCACATTCATCTTCAAGAGACCAAAGAGGAAGTATTGAGCTCGGTTGAGCGATGCGGTCTTAGACCGATCGATCTGCTGCAAAAATTGGGGCTACTAAGTCCCAGGACGCACTGTGTTCACATGAACGCGATAGGCGAACAGGATATAGAAACCCTTGCAATGCACGGCGCACATGTAGTGCACTGCCCGCGATCCAATCTAAAGCTGGCGTCGGGCATCAGTCCAGTGCAGAGATTGTTGGATCACGGCATCAACGTCGCACTGGGAACCGATGGCGCGGCTAGCAATAACCGACTCAGTATGTTGGCCGAGGCACAAACAGCGTCACTCATCGGCAAAGTCCAACACGGCGACCCTCAGGCGCTTAATGCATGGACCGTGCTTGAAATGGCCACTCTGTCAGGCGCTCGAGCGCTCGGAAAGGCAAACCAACTGGGCAGTATTGAAATTGGTAAGTTAGCCGATCTGATCGCCGTGGATGTTTCCGGATCGCATCAACTGCCCCAGAGTAATGTAGCGTCTAACCTTGTATACGCGAATAATGGCAGCGAAGTGCTATGGAGCTGGATAGGCGGTCGATTGATCATGAGTAATGGTCGACTCCAAACACTTGACTACAATGACGTCACTCATCGCGCTATGAACTGGTCAAGCCAACTCGCCGCTGTGCGATCTTCCTTGGAGCATTAACAGTATGACCACCGAGAATAATGTCGATCTGGATGAGATCGCTAAATTCGAGAAACTTGCATCCCGCTGGTGGGATCCCAACAGCGAGTTCAAGCCCCTCCATGACATCAATCCATTGCGCGCGAATTGGATCGACGATTTAGCCGAAGTCAGGGGAAAATCGGTACTAGATGTTGGCTGCGGCGGCGGTTTGTTGTCTGAAGCACTGGTGCATCGCGGCGCCCACGTGACCGGCATCGATATGGGCGAAGCGCCGTTGTCGGTGGCTCGCCTGCATCAATTAGAAAGCGGTATAGAAGTCAGTTACGAACGCAGCACTGCTGAATCCTTTGCCGAAAAAAGAGCGGGCGAATTTGATGTGGTCACCTGTCTTGAAATGCTTGAGCATGTACCCGACCCCTCCACCGTCGTCAGCGCCTGCGCGGACTTATGTCGACCCGGGGGCGATCTCTTTTTTTCAACCATTAACCGCAATCCTAAGGCGTTTCTGTTTGCAATCGTCGGGGCCGAATATGTGTTGAATCTGCTTCCTCGCGGCACCCACGAGTATGCCAAACTCATCAAACCCTCCGAGTTGGCAAAGTGGATCCGCGACGCGGGTCTCGAGATGTTGGAAATGACGGGGATGACCTATAATCCAATCAGCAAGCATTATCGGCTCACAACAGACGATGTCTCCGTCAATTATCTGATCAGAGCGCGCAAACCATGATCCTCTCCCGCCCACGGGCGGTGCTGTTTGATTTGGATGGCACATTGATCAATACCGCACCGGAGTTTGTCCATATTGCCGCCGAGTTGCGGCGAGAAGCCGCATTGCCCGTTATGGACACACAAACTATCTGGCAAAGCGTTTCTGATGGGGCAATAGGTATGGTTCAGGCCGCACTAGAGATTTCCGCGTCAGATCCCTCCTTTGAATTTTGGCGGCAACGTTTTCTCGACCACTATGAATCGGGTCTGGGGGCGCTCAGCAAGCCCTACCCCGGCATGCGAGAACTCATATCCTCGCTTGGGTCTCATGGCGTACCGTGGGGGATAGTCACCAACAAACTAGCCCGCTTTGCGGTGCCTTTGATGACACTCATGTCATTTACCCCAAGTGCGGAGATCGTGCTGACGCCCGACGATGTCGTCCGACCCAAGCCTGATCCGGAATCACTGCTACTGGCCTGTGAGAAATTGCAGTGCAGTGTTTCCGATACGATTTTCATAGGAGACCACCGAAGAGATATCGATGCAGGCATTGCCTCCGGATGTCAAACCATCGCGGCGAGTTACGGCTATCTCGCCGATGGCGAGTCCGCCCAGGATTGGGGGGCTGACGCGATTGCAGCATCGAGTTTGGAACTGCGAACCCTCATCGAGGACCTACTAGTGTGAGCGGACTGCCACCGAATTGGCGCCCAGCCCAAGATGAGTTGAAAAATAAAACGATTCTCATCACCGGCGCCACAGAGGGCATCGGCCGAGCCGTTGCGTTAGCTTGCGCGCGCCTAGGCGCAGAAGTATTACTTACCGGCCGAAATGAAGCGGCGCTGGAATCCGTCTATGACACCATCCTAAATGAGGGCGGGAGAACACCGGGACTGATTCCACTTGATCTCAGGATAACGCAACACGAGCCTTACGATGAGCTGGCGGAGACACTTCTCGCTGAGGGCTTGGCCATTGACGGGCTGGTGCACAACGCAGGTGTGCTCGGGGAGCGGCGCGCACTATCACAAACCTCTCCAGAGAGTTGGCAGGAGGTGCTTCAAGTCAACATCACTGCCACCTTTCTCCTCACCCGTGCACTGATGCCTCTGTTGGAACGTGCCTCCCTCGCTTCGATCGTGCTCACCAGTTCAGGAGTTGGACGACGGGGCAAAGCCTTTTGGGGCGCCTATGCCGTGTCGAAATTTGCCACAGAAGGGTATATGCAGGTGTTGGCCGATGAACTGGGTGGCACCTCCCACATACGAGTAAACAGCTTGAATCCGGGTGCCGTGAATACCAGAATGCGGCGAGCTGCTTACCCGGGCGAACCGCCCGACAGCAACCCCCTACCCGAAGCGCTAACAGATAAGTGGATTTATCTCCTTAGTGACGCCAGCGCTTCGATCCACGGTAAAGCACTGAGTGCGCAAGGTTAACTTGACCGGCGATTGCGACCACCCCGCGGGCGCGGATTCTTACTCACCAAACGCTCGAGCCGAACTTGCTCTCTTTGGCTTACGGACGCCACCTCGCGGGCGGCTAAGCCGGCCATTTGATAAATCACATCAACATCTTTTTGGGGGAGTTCCAGCCACTTGCCTTGTTTAAGCTTAGAAGGCATGAACACTTCGCCATAGCGAACACGTTTTAACCTGGAAACCGTCAAGCCCTGCGACTCCCAGAGCCGCCTGACTTCGCGATTACGGCCTTCCGTCAATACGACGTAAAAGAATTGGTTGATGCCGTCACCGCCTCCGTCCTGAATATCAGAGAACCGGGCGAGGCCGTCATCGAGGTGCACACCCTCCTTCAACCGCTCGAGCAATGCTTCGTCCACCCTGCCCATGACACGCACAAGGTACTCGCGCTCAATAGCGGTGGAGGGGTGCATCAACGCATGCGCTAAATCACCATCGGTTGTGAACAGTAAGACGCCCGAAGTATTGAAATCCAGACGGCCCACTGAAATCCACCTCCCATTCTTCAGCCGTGGCAGCCTTTCGAATACCGTTTTGCGGCCCTCTGGGTCATGGCGCGAACACACTTCTCGCAGGGGCTTGTGGTATAGCAAAACCCTGACGTGCGACGCCGCATCAAGTGGCACTGGCTTCCCGTCGAGACGAATAGCCTGAGTGCCACGCACGCGGTCGCCGAGACCTGCAAGCTTCCCGTCGATCATGAGGCGGCCTTCCTCGATCCACCGCTCTATCTCACGACGCGACCCCAGACCAAGACGGGCAAGCACCTTCTGCAGCTTCTCACCCTTATCCTCCGCACTGGATTCGAGGCGACTATTGCTTTTCTGCGTCTTCTTCATCGTGCCCGCGCTCTTCCGCCTCGGCGGAACTAACTGCTTTACCTTCGGCAGACTCATCGGGCTCTGACCGCTCGTTTTGTCCGGCATCACGTAACTCAAGCGCCAGCTCCCCAGATAAATTATCAAGCTCCTTGATTTCAGCCAGTGGCGGTAGCTGGTCTAACGATTTGAGATTGAAATAATCGAGAAATTGTCGCGTCGTGGCGTACATGGCGGGTCTGCCCGGCACATCGCGATGCCCCACTACCCGAACCCACTCTCTCTCCATCAGGGTTTTGACGATGTTGGTGCTTACCGCCACGCCTCGGATCTCCTCGATTTCCCCTCGAGTAATCGGTTGGCGATAGGCAATGAGCGATAAGGTCTCCATAAGGGCACGGGAGTACCGTGCGGGCCGCTCCTGCCAAAGGCGGCCAACCCAGGTCGACAGACTTTGACGCACCTGAAAGCGAAAACCTGAGGCGACTTGTACCAGCTCGTAACCCCTGTCATCACATCTTTCCCCAACCGTTTTAATCGCGGCACGGATTTCGTCGTTGCTAGGTCGCTCTTGCTCTTCAAAGAGTAAAGCCATGCGCTGCACTGACAACGGCTCCCCCGCCGCCAGTAGCGCACCTTCGAGGATCTGGACCAATCCCTCTGCCATTTTTATCCTGCCTATTCTGACTTCGCTTTGATATGAATCGGGCCGAAACCCTCAGTTTGGACAATCTCAACCAGTGATTCTTTGATCAGTTCCATCAGCGCCAGGAAAGTCACCACGACGCCCAAACGGCCTTCCTCAGGTCGGAAAAGGGATACGAATGGCACAAATCCGCCTGATTTGAGCGTCTCTAGGACTTCTGACATACGTTCACGTGTCGAGAGCGACTCTCGCTGAATATGATGGCTGGCATACATCTCCGCGCGGCGGAGCACCTCGCTTAGCGCTAGCAATACTTCCCGCATGTCTATATCCGGCAGTGGGCGCTCTAGGTGCAGATCAGGAGGCGCCGCCGAGGCTTGCCAAACCTCTCTCTCGAGCCTCGGCAATTCCTCGAGATCCTCTGCCGCTTTCTTGAACCGTTCATATTCCTGCAGACGGCGTACCAAGTTCGCCCGAGGATCCTCTTCCTCATCTTCTACGTCACCAGCACGGGGCAACAGCATTCTGGATTTGATCTCAGCCAGCATTGCCGCCATCAGTAGATACTCTGCCGCCAGCTCAAACTGCATCGCATCCATCAGCTCGACGTAACGCATGTACTGCTCAGTAATCTGTGCAACATCAATATCGAGGATATCGAGATTCTGTCGGCGAATGAGATACAGCAATAAGTCTAGCGGGCCCTCAAACGCATCCAGAAAAACTTCCAGAGCCTGGGGTGGAATATAAAGGTCTTTGGGCAGTTCCGTGACCGCCTCGCCGCGAACCATTGCAAAGGGCATCTCCGCCTGTTCAGGCCGCATCGAATCGGATTCCTGAGGAAGTGGCGAGATCGGGGCGGGGACCGCTTCAACGCCCGCGGGGGGGGAGGTTTGCTCAGGACTATTCACCAATCAAGTATACCCTCAGGCCGCCTCAAAGTCGCTCACATCACCCAGTCCGCGTCGCAAAATATGGGGCTCCGGTCCGGTCAGGTCCACCACTGAAGTCGCCTCGAGCCCACAAAAGCCACCGTCGATGACAAGATCCACCTCATGCTCCAAGTGATCACGAATGTCGTAAGGATCAGTCAATGGGAACTCATCACCTGGCATCTGCAAGGTGACACTCATAAGGGGTTCATCGAGCAGATCCAGTAGCGCTCTGGGTATAGGGTGAGCAGGCACACGCAGACCAATCGTTTTCCGCTTCGGCTGAACCAAGCGTTTCGGAACCTCTCGCGTGGCCTCCAGGATAAAGGTATATGGCCCCGGCGTTGCAGAGCGAATGAGTCGATACACGGCGTTGTCGACCCGGGCATAAGTGCCCAACTCAGATAAATCGCGACACATGAGGGTGAAATTGTGATCATCCCGCAAAGCCCGGATTCTTCGGATACGGTCAGCCGCTTTTTTGTCTCCCAGCTGGCAGCCCAGTGCATAAGCCGAGTCGGTCGGGTAGACCACAACCCCACCCTGCCGGATGATATTTGTGGCTTGCTGAATCAGTCTGACCTGAGGTGTCTCGGGATGCATCGAAAAAAACTGACTCATCGTATTGCGCCCTGGCTTTCCGCCCTCGCTACATTAGCTTCATCAAAACAACGGTTACGTTCAGCGCATCGCTGTTTACAGAGCGCGATAGATAAGCGGCCCTTATACGTCATAACCTCTCCCACACTCCCAAGCCAGGAAGAAATCGTTCCGTATCAATGCCCAATCCAGCGCCATATTCAGCATCGCGGTGAAAATCCGATCCCACCGAGATCAGCAGGTCACGCTCGACAGCCATACCCACCAATCGTTTTATGTCGCCGGTTGCGGGTCGGCCATTAATGACCTCGATCGCCGAGCCACCTACCGCTGCAAAAGCCGCACAGAGCGCGTTGAGGCGCGTTGCAGTCAGACGATACTTCAGGGGGTGCGCTAGCACGGCGAGTCCGCCCGCTGACTTGATGGTCTCAACGGTTCGCCCAAGATCCGGCCATAATGTTGAGATATCCCCCACTTTACCGTTCCCCAGAAATCGTTTAAAAGCGTCATTCTCGTTCTGTACGTAACCCTTCTTCACCATCCATCGGGCAAAATGTGGTCTGCCAATTTGCGCTCCCGCAGCGACAGTCATCGCACCTTCAAGGGCCTCTTGAATGCCTTTTTTAGACAGTCGCTGAGCAATCATCTCTGCACGTCTGAGGCGCGCAGAATCCAAACCATCGAGATGATCAAGCAGCACTGGCGAAGTCGGATCAAAGCCCAGCCCCACTACATGGATACCTACCCTGCCCCACTGACACGACAGCTCGACACCACTGACAAGCCGCATGCCCGATGGCACACTATGGGCCACGCTTACGAACCCAGCGATGGTGTCGTGGTCTGTCAAAGCAACCGTGTTGATGCCCGCCGCAGCTGCTCGATTAACTAACTCGGAAGGTGTCAATGCGCCGTCTGAGGCAGTGCTGTGTGTGTGGAAGTCGATCAAGGCTGTCTCTACACTGCGCTGGTCGCATATTAGCAACCGGTCGCGCAAACGGGTTGGGCTGAATTGTCTAACATAGGCCGATAGATAGCGAGCGCTCACGTTAGCAAACAGGAACATACATGAAACAACTCCTCGAATTTCTCCCGCTGGTTCTGTTTTTTAGCGCCTACCAACTCAGTGGCGAGACCCTGAACATAGGCAGCTGGTCTCACACCTTTGACGGGATCTTCAGTGCCACTGCTGTACTGATAGTCAGTAGCGTATTGGTATGGCTGGTCAGCTCAATGATCAGCAAAGCCAACGACAAACGCCTGATGTGGATGACACTCGCTGTTGTTGTCTTTGGCTCCGCCACGCTGATTCTGCGCGATCAAAGGTTTATTCAGTGGAAACCCACTGTGTTTAACTGGGGATTGGCACTGGTTTTTCTGGCCTCACAGTTTTTTGGAGAGAAAAACCTTCTGCAACGCCTTATGGGACAGCAATTGACACTGCCAGAGAGAATCTGGGGATACCTGAACGCACTGTGGATCACCAATTTCACGCTAGTGGGCACACTGAACATTGTCGTGGCCTACCGTTTTGAGGAGGCTTTTTGGGTGTCTTATAAGCTGTATTCAAGTGTGGGGTTTACGCTCTTGCTTATGCTACTCACTATGGTTCTGGTTCTCCCATACCTGAAGGACCAAGATGCCGGCGACGGCGACGACGCAGGTTCCATGCGAGGTTCATCATGAAAAAGTCGCTACTTGCGAACCGTGTTACTGCTATTTCTGCTGTTGTGGCGTTTCTGCTGCCTTCACTCTTGAGTTACGCTCAGGAGACTCGATACATCAGTGACACCCTTTTGGTAGCAGTTCGCGCCGAAGCGCAGACTGATTCTGAGATTGTTCACCGTGGGCTGTCTACAGGCACAGCGGTACTAAGCTATGCGTTCAGTGAAAACAACGAATGGATAGAAATCGAAACGCATAACGGCATTCGCGGATGGGTGCGAGCTCAGTACCTGCAAACAGACCCCCCCGCTTCATTAATGATCGGAGAAATGCGCGTTGAGCTTGCGAAGATGCAAGCGGAAAATAATCGTTTGGTCGCCCAGCTTAGTGAACGATCCTCAGACGCTAATCTGGCTGACGACGCGATTGATGAACTTACCGCTCAAGTCGAGAGTGCACGCAATGAGCTAGCAGAGGTCAGGCGTGTGTCGTCTGCCGCCCTAGAGCTCGATTTGATGAATCAGCAACTTGTGGCCGAGCTGGAGTCGGAGCGCTCGGGGGCTGACTTGCTCCGCCTGGAGAACGTGCGCTTACGTGAGCGAATTGCTAATAATCAGATCCTCGACGGCGCTTTAGCAGTGCTACTGGGTGTCATTTTGGCCGTGATTACGCCGCGATTGTGGCCATCAAAAAAACAAAGCGATGGTTGGAACTAACGAGAACATTGACAGGGAAGCAACAATGAATATCGAGTTTTATTTTAAAAAAACGTGCGCATTGATCGGATTGGCGAGCTACTTATTCGCGATATCCATGGCGGTCACAGCGGCTGAGGACAGCGTAGACAACCCAAGAGTCATTATAAAAACCACCGACGGGGATATTGTCATTGAACTTTACGCGGAAAAATCCCCGGTGACCGTGGAGAACTTTCTACAATATGTGGACGCCGGGTACTACAACAATACTGTCTTCCATCGCGTGATCAGTAACTTCATGATTCAGGGAGGCGGATTTTCCACCGAGATGAAAGAAAAGCCGACCCGCGACCCAATTATTAACGAGTCGAGTAACAAACTTCACAACACTCGAGGCACACTGGCAATGGCGCGGACCAGTGATCCCGACTCAGCCACGGCGCAATTTTTTATCAATCAGCGGAGCAACCTCCGGCTGGATTGGACACCAGGAAATGAAGGTTATGCGGTATTTGGTGAAGTGGTAGAGGGCATGCAAGTGGTCGATATCATTGCACTGACTGAGACGGGTGCCACATCAGTGGAGACAAGTCGTGGTCCGGCTGTGTTTCAAGACGTCCCAGTGACGCCGATTGTGTTGCTTTCCGTGAGCAGAATGGCACCGTGACGCACCTCAGCATTAACCTTAACAAGATCGCCTTGATTCGAAATGCCAGAGACACTGCCCACCCCGAACCGGCAGAGTTTGCGCGATTAGTCATCGCGGCTGGCGCGCACGGCATTACGGTTCATCCACGCCCTGATCAGCGCCATATCAGAGCCTCTGACTGCATTCACCTCGGTGAAACACGCACAACCGAACTCAATCTTGAGGGAAACCCGTTTGCGGCCTCAAGACGATCAGACCGAGCGGGGGTGGGGGACTACCCCGGGTTTTTAGCTCTTGTCGAGAAGGTTCGACCAGATCAGGTCACTTTGGTGCCAGACAACGACAACCAGCTCACATCTGATCACGGGTTCGACATTTGTCGTGATGGTGAATCCTTACAACCGGTCATTGAGCAACTGAAATCGTGGGGCTGTCGTGTCAGTCTCTTCATGGATCCCGATCCCGACCAGATTGAACTCGTCGGTGCACTGGGCGCAGATCGCATAGAGCTTTACACCGAGTCCTATGCCAAGGCACACGACAAAGGCGGGGCAGATACTGAATTATCTCGATTTCAGGTTGCGGCAACCGCGGCGACCGCAACGGGGCTGGGCATCAACGCCGGACACGACCTCAATCTTGATAATTTGCCAAACTTTCGTATCCGGGGGTTACTAGAGGTCTCGATCGGTCACGCTTTCACGATAGACGCTCTGCGATATGGCGTTGAAAACGCCGTTCATCGTTACCTGGAGGCCTTGGCGGTCTCACAGGTTGACTGAGACCGACAACTTGAGCCATCCAGAACAAGCATTGGACCCCCCTCCCTATCTGGTGCCACATTCTCAGGAAGCTATCCGCATTCTCTATCGTGACGCCGATCTGCTTATTGTGGACAAACCTACTCTGCTACTCAGTGTGCCCGGACGACATCCGTTAAACAGGGACTGCTTGATAGAGCGACTCGATGCGCAGTATCCGGGCGTAGTTGCGGTACACAGGCTTGATTTGGACACTTCTGGGGTGATGATTATTCCAAGACACCGCGAATCACTCTCGCGACTGGCCAAAGCATTTCAAGACCGTATTGTTGAAAAAACCTATATTGCACGCGTGATGGGCTGTATACGCAACGACACGGGAACAATTGATCTACCGCTGACGCGGGATTGGCCGAACCGACCGCGTCAAAAAGTCTGCTTTGAGGCAGGCAAGCCCTCCATTACGCACTGGCGCGTATTATCTAGGGAGAACAATACGTCTTTACTTGAGCTCTCGCCCGAAACAGGGCGCTCACATCAGCTTCGAATTCATCTGAGTGCCATTGGACATGCCATTCTGGGCTGCGATTTTTACGCCCCCGAAGCCGTGCTTGCAAGAGCGCCCAGACTTCTGCTGCACGCTTCCCGAATCCGCTTCGCACATCCCACATCAGGCGCCATCATCACTGCGTTCTCGCCACCGAAGTGCATGACTGATTATGGCTAGGACACTCTCGCCGATCGCCACGCTTCGTCTTGCAGCGTGTCATACCGCATTAAACGGAGGCCAATGTGGTTTCCGTTAATCGTGCCGGTCCGGAAACGGTTATTTTGATCAAACCCAATCATTCTGCGAGCTGGCGACAGAATCTGTGGTTATTGGCAGCGCTCGCCGTGCCATCACTGGGTGCAGGCGTCGCCTTTGCACTTTTGGGGGCCTGGCCCATTCTGCCGTTTGCGAGCATCGAACTAGTGGCGCTGGGCGGCGCTTTATATTGGGTGAATTGGAAACTGGAATACCGGCATGTGATCCGCTTCACAGATGAGAGCGTGGTGATCGAAAAGGGGTATTTTATTCCCAAGCGCAGTTGGCATTTTTTACGTGAAGCGACAGCGCTCAGGATCTCCACAGAAACACATCCTTGGCAGGGACCGGAGCTGTCTGTGCACGATCAGCAGACGGAAACCCGAGTCGGTGACTTCCTCAACCGCGATGAGACCCTGGAATTACTTAACGTACTCAAACAACAACTCAGCGTCCGCACCCACAGCGGTAACGATACTTTCAGAGCGTGATATGACAAAACCATTCAGCACCACCACTGTCGACAACGACAGGGTGGGATTCATTTCTCTGGGTTGTCCCAAGGCTCTGGTGGACTCAGAACGTATCCTGACGCAACTCAAGATTGAGGGTTACGAAATTACGCCGCATTACGAAGATGCCGGCGTGGTCATCGTCAATACCTGTGGTTTCATTGACGCAGCCAAGGAGGAGAGTCTTGAGGCGATTGGAGAGGCGGTCCGCGAAAACGGGCGTGTTCTGGTCACCGGGTGCATGGGACGCGGCGATGACGCCGGCCACATTCGCGCCCGCCACCCCAAGGTATTGGGCATCAGTGGCCCTGCAGCCTACGAGGAAGTGCTCTCGACTGTGCGCGAGGTGTTGCCCAGGCATCATCGCCCTGACCCGCGAATTGATTTGATACCTGCCCAGGGCGTGAAACTGACTCCCAGACACTACGCATATCTAAAAATCAGTGAAGGCTGCAACCACCGTTGTCGCTTCTGCATTATACCCAGCATCAGAGGGGACCTCGTTAGCAGACCCATAGGGTCGGTAATGAATGAAGCAGAGGGATTGGTGCGCTCAGGGGTCCGAGAACTACTCATCGTCTCTCAGGACACCAGCGCGTATGGCGTCGATATCAAATACCAGACCGATTTCTGGCAAGGTCGTCCCATGAAAAGCAATCTTGCCGGACTGGCAACTGCACTCGCCGAGTTAGGCATCTGGATTCGGTTTCACTACGTCTACCCTTATCCCCATGTTGATCAACTTATCCCTTTGATGGCTGACGGCAAGCTGCTCCCCTATATTGATATGCCGCTTCAACACGGGGCGCCCAGTGTGCTCGAGCGAATGAAGCGGCCGGCCGCCGCAGAAAAAACTCTGGACCGCATTGCTCAGTGGCGCAATATCTGCCCAGAGTTGACGATCCGCTCGACCTTCATCGTGGGTTATCCCGGTGAGACCGAAGCGGAGTTCGAAACGCTGCTCGACTTTATCGAGGAAGCGCAATTGGATCGAGTTGGCTGCTTTGAATATTCACCGGTTAAAGGTGCTGCCGCCAATACATTGCCCGACCCAGTTCCAGATGCGCTTAAAAAAGAACGCTGGGAGCGATTCATGACGCGACAGCAAGCCATCAGTGCGAATAAGCTACGTCACAAAGTCGGCTCCTTACAGTCAATACTGATTGACAGCGTCGACGACGGTGGCGCCATCGGACGTACTCCAGCGGATGCGCCGGAAATTGATGGCGTCGTTCATCTACCCGGCTACGCGGATCTGCAAGCCGGTGATTGGGTAGAGGCAGAAATATCGGCAGCAGACGACTATGATCTTTGGGTTTAAAACGGCGAGTGGCAACCGGTGAATATTATTTTGCTTCGACCCGAAGACTGGCTCGACTCCTCAACAGTTGAACTTCGGGACAGACGCCACGTCCATATTCGCGACGTGCTGAAACCTCAGATTGGTTCGTCATTGAAGGTGGGAAAGCTAGGTGGAGCGCGCGGAACAGGCGTTGTGACGAAGCTTACACACGACGAAAGCCAGCTGACTATATCGCTACCACAGCCTCCACCACCCAGACATGCTTTCGATATTGCGCTGGCGCTGCCACGACCAAAGATGTTGCGCCGGGTATTACGCACTACTGCGGAAATGGGTGTTGAACACCTTCACTTGATTCACGGCGCTCGAGTGGAAAAAAGCTTCTGGCAAAGCCCGCTGTTACAGCCGGGACGTCTTGCTGAAGCCTTACAGGCCGGGCTCGAGCGATCGGGCGATACAGTCCCACCACAGGTGCATATGCACCGCTTTTTCAAACCCTTCATCGAGGACACGGCACCTGCTTTGCTAAAAGACCGACACGGTTGGATAGCCCATCAAACTGCCGCAGAGCCGCTTTCGCGAGCAAAAGGGAAGGCGCTGGTAATGCTAGGGCCCGAAGGAGGATTTGTACCTTTCGAGCTTGAGCTGGCCGAGTCAATCGGTTTTACAGGCGGTCATTTGGGTTCTCGCACCCTGAGCGTAGACACCGCGCTGGCTGCAGCGCTGAGTCAGGCGCTAGGCTAACACTCCGCGTCAGCTAAGACGGCACTCCGATACCGAGTGGGCAAGCAACTCCCGTGCCACCCATCCCGCAATAGCCCGCCGGATTCTTGTGCAGATACTGCTGATGATAATCCTCAGCAAAATAGAATTCGGGGGCATCCACTATTTCGGTAGTGATAGCCCCAAAACCCGCCTTAGTCAGGCTTGGCTGAAATTGAGCCAGGCTCTCATGCGCCGCGGTCCTCTGGCCTGCATCGAATACATATATACCTGATCGATACTGAGTGCCGCGATCATTGCCCTGCCGCATCCCCTGCGTGGGATCGTGGTTTTCCCAAAAAAGGGAGAGAAGCTGGTGATAGTGGAGTTGAGACGGATCGAACACCACGTACACGACCTCGTTATGGCCCGTTTGGCCGGTACAGACTTCGTGATAGGTGGGATGAGGCGTCGACCCAGCAGCGTAACCTACGGCCGTGCTGTAGACACCGTTGATGCGCCAAAACAGGCGCTCTACGCCCCAAAAGCAACCCATACCGAACATCGCACTTTGCATGTTCTCGGGATAGGGAGGCAATAACGTACCACCCAGCACAGCATGCCGGTCTGTGATTGGCATCGGCGAATCCCTGCCCGGTAAGGCACTATCCGCATCCGGGAGCTCAGTCTTGAAGATCATTTTTATCCACCCCATCTCTTTGTCATTTTAGTGCCCGGTCAAGCGCACTGGGCTTATCTGCTCATTTTTGGCATACTACTCGGCTACTTCAAAAACTGACAACAGAAACCGCCGGGGGAATGAGGCTGCGTGATTCGTAGCCGCCCCACTGGAAATCCCGCTAACAGCGGGTGGCGGGGAGAAAGAACTATGCAAAACACACAACACAACTCAAGAACCGGCAAAGATAATGCTCCTTTCAATGCTGAAGAATTCTCCAGTCGCAAGCTCATGGACTTGGTTGACCAGAACCAGCACAGGGAACGGCTCGAGATTGACACCGAAATGCTGATGGCAGTCGTGACGGAATTAACCCAGCGACGCCACTACTTAAGAGAATTGCGTGATCGCGGGCTCCTCGCTCCCCGCGCTTATTGAGCGTTTGTCACATTACAACCGATCTTGATCATCCCCGATCAGGCGCTGTCGCCACGTTTTTAGGCAAGGCGAAAGCTATTCAGGCGGTAACATCCCGACAAGCTAGACTCATCTTTGCACTGGATGCAACCGCCAGTAGAGAGCCCACCTGGGAACATGCCCGAGCGCTACATGGTGAACTCTTCAATGCCGCCTCGGCGCCGACACCGCTTGCGGTTCAGCTTTGCCACTATCAGGGTCAGGGGCACTTCCAGCACAGCGATTGGTTGACTCAGCCTGCCGCGTTACTCGATCAACTGAGCAATGTCACTTGCCTAGCCGGCACGACGCAGATACATCGCGTGCTGAAGCATGCGCTGCAATCGGGGACGACTAGCCATCCTGTTCGTGCACTAGTTTTTGTTGGGGATGCCTGTGAGGAGGGGCCCGAAGCGCTCTATGAGCTCGCGGGTCAATGCGCTATCAGGACAATACCGATCTTTGTTTTTCACGAGGGCCAGGATCCCGCAGCCAAAACGGTCTTTCGGCAACTGGCTCATATCAGCCAGGGCGCCTACGCCCCCTTTGACGTGAACTGCGCAGACGAACTCAGAGCGCTCCTAGGTGCTGTGTCGCGCTTTGCAGTGGGCGGTGTTCGGGCGCTGAGAGCCTCCAATTCTGAAAAAGATCAGCTCTTTTTAGCTCAACTACCCAATAAGCCGTAGCCAACGCACAAAACGGATATCATTCACCATCCCAACCTATAGACAGGAGCCGCATAAGCCGTGCCGAGAATCATTCTGTTACTCGCCGTTGCCATTACGCTGGGCCTCTTAATCAGACAAGCGCAACGCCAACCGCCACACAAGCGCCGGGGCGCTTATCTGCAGATAATACTGGGTGGTGCCGTAGTCGGCGTGATCATTCTGACCCTCATGGGCAAAATGCATTGGGTTGGCGCGGCCCTCACTGGCCTGCTGGTCGTCGCCCGGCAAATGCTGCCCGTTATATTGCGCCTGCTTCCCTTTCTCAGTCAGTGGCGCGCGCAAGCATCCACCGCCGCGGGAAAAAAGTCAGAAGTCAGTGCACGCCTAATCAAAATGACATTGGATCATGATAACGGCGAGCTTAGTGGCGTTGTGCTTGAAGGCGCTTACAAAGATTGGCTGCTCTCGGAGCTGGACCGATCCCAATTGGATGCCCTGCTTGACTATTGTCAACAAGAGGATACTGATTCTGCGCAGTTACTCACAAGCTATATGGATCAACGCTTCCCTGAAGATGATCACCAAAGTGAGAGAGAAAGCAGCGTGTCCGGTGCCAACACCATAGGGCTTTCTCGAAGCGAGGCGCTCGCGATTCTGGGTCTAAGCGAAGAGGCCAGTGAGGCAGACATCATCGCTGCACACCGAACGCTGATTCAAAAACTCCACCCCGATCGGGGTGGCAATGATTATCTGGCAGCAAAAATTAACGAGGCCAAGGATTTTTTGTTGCGCTGAGTTGTCATAGCGGTAGAACGCACAACGTCTGTTGAGGAGAAGCCATTAATGAGCGGCGCATTTGTCATTCGCAACCAGAAGGGGCACTACTGGGGGAAGGCGGGACATTGGATAATCGGGACCCACAATGGCCAGGTAGCCATTTGGGACTTCCGTGATGCCGCCATCAATACCCTTTTTGAATTGGGATCCAAAGATACTGACCTTCGTGGAGAAGTGCTCAGTACGGAGGTCGAGAATGGCAAGCCGAAAAACCTCGCTATCAGCGACCACCCTCTGCCAATAAATGATGGCGTGGAAACAGACATGCCGCTTGAAAACGCAGAAGGCGACCCCACTACTTAAGGTCTGCCGATCAGTAAGAAGGATGCGTGTCGTATGAGAATACTGTTGTTCCTCGCAACGAATATCGCCGTCATGGTATTGGTCAGCCTTGTCTTCAACTTACTGGACCTCGAAGGCATCCTGTCCACAAATGGTGTCGATCTTAACTTGAACAGTCTGCTGATTTTCTGCGCTCTTTTTGGTTTTCTTGGATCATTCGTGTCGTTGCTCGCATCGAAGTACATGGCCAAGCGCGGCACCAGGGCTCGCATCATCGAGACGCCTCGTAATCACGAAGAGCAATGGCTCCTCGATACGGTAAAATCGCTATCTCAGGAAGCGGGAATTGGCATGCCAGAAGTAGGGGTTTTCCCCTCTGACGCCGCAAATGCATTCGCGACAGGCTGGAACCGCAACAACGCCCTCGTGGCGGTCAGCACCGGTTTAATGCGTCGTTTCGAAGAGGGTGAATTGCGCGCTGTGCTGGCCCATGAGATTGGTCACGTCGCCAATGGCGACATGATTACCCTGACCCTGATACAGGGCGTGGTGAATACCTTCGTGATGTTCTTTGCGCGCATCATTGGCCACACCGTTGACAGAGTGGTATTTAAAACTGAGCGTGGCTACGGCATCGGCTATTATGTCGTAACTGTTGTCGCCCAGGTCGTGCTTGGCATCCTTGCCAGCACGGTTGTCATGTGGTTCTCTCGCCACCGCGAGTTCCGCGCCGACGCGTCAGGCGCTCAGTTGGCAGGCAGCGCCAGTATGATCGCAGCGCTGCAGCGCTTAAAAGCTGAGCAAGGCTTACCTGACGACTTACCGGGTGAGCTCACGGCCTTCGGGATCCGATCGGGTGGCGGCACGGGCCTCGACGCCCCTTTTAGATCGCATCCCCCACTTGATGATCGCATCCGCGCCTTGAGTAATCCATGATGCTCGGTAAAGCGAGCCTGGGTTTGCGCCTGCTGGCGATGGTATTGCTGTCCCCGCTGGGCGTCGCCAGCGCTGAAAGCGCGCCCGACTACCTCAGCTTTGCCACAGATGACGAAGCGAACACCACAGAAGTGTTTCAAAAGGCCAGCCCTGCCGTTGTCTTTGTGACGTCAAGCGAACTGCGCCGGCAGCGCTTTACGCGCAACATTATGGAAATACCGCGCGGAGCGGGGTCAGGTTTCATATGGGATGCCGCTTCAGGCCTAGTAGTGACAAATTATCACGTGGTGGCAGGCGCAGACCGCCTTACCATCACCATGCAAGATGAGGAGGCATTTCAGGCCGAAGTGGTCGGCTACGCCCCCGAGCGGGATTTGGCCGTGCTGCGACTGATGGATCCCCCTCCCTCACTCACGGCACTGCCGCTGGGAGATTCTTCTGAGTTGTCGGTGGGCAGGAAGGTATTGGCGATTGGGAACCCCTTTGGCCTTGATACCTCTTTGACTGTCGGGGTGGTGAGCGCTCTGGATCGCGAGATCCAGTCCCCCAGTAACCGCACCATTCGCGGGGTGATTCAAACCGATGCTGCAATTAACCCCGGCAATTCTGGGGGGCCTCTGCTGAACTCTCTCGGCCAACTGATCGGAGTCAATACTGCAATTTATTCACCCAGCGGCGGTAGCGCTGGCATTGGCTTTGCAATCCCAGTTAACACAGTCATTGAGGTAGTACCGCAACTCATTGCCTTTGGAAAAATCATGAGACCGGTTTTAGGCGTAGAACTTGCCTCTGATCGCTGGTTGCGTCGCTACCGGGTTGAGGGTGTTCCCATCGTTCGGACCTACCGCGGTTTTCCGGCCGACGATGCCGGTATGGTTGGTGCACGCAGAGGTAGCAGAGGTGAGGTGATTCTGGGGGATGTCATTACCCATATCGATGGTGAACAGGTCGCAAGTAACGACGAGTTCCTATCTGCGATGGAAGCACATCAGGTGGGGGATACCATCAGGATTACAACCACGCGAGAGGGAACAGAGCGGCAATTCAAGGTGGAACTCTCAGAAGTGCAGTGACTCGTCAATGAGTCTGCTGAGGCGGCCAACTCTCGAGATCCAGCGTCTGATCGGGAAGCTGGTCGACACCAAATCGGGGGGACTCACCCGCGTTAACCTGATCTTCAAATTGAGACATCAACCTCATCGCAACAGGATAGAGAGCCCATAGCGCCAACAAGTTGACTAACGCCAGTAGGGCCATTGTCAGATCCGCGAAACCAAATACAGTGCTGAGATCCTGCACAGATGCCCAGGCAATCAACGCCAAGACACTGACTCTGAAAATCAGCACAGGGCGACCGCCCGCTTTCCCAAAATACGCGATGCTGTTCTCTCCCAGAAAACTGTTATAGGCAATCGTCGTCGTGGCGAACAGAACTAGGACGATACTGACTATCGGCTCACCAATGGCCCCCAGGTGCTCAGCTACCGCCATTTGAGTCAGGATAACGCCCTGAACACCCTGAGCATCTGGCTGATACACAGAAGACAGCAATATGATCAATGCCGTGGCAGTGCATAGAACGATGGTGTCAATAAAAACACTTAGCGACTGCACTAATCCCTGTGTGACTGGATGGGGTACATCAGCGGCAGCGGCGACATTAGGTACGGTGCCCAACCCCGCCTCATTTGAGAAAAGGCCGCGACGCGCCCCCTGAGTAATCGCTGCCGCAATCCCTCCGCCAACAGCCTGCTCCAAGCCGAAGGCCGAAGTAAAAATCAAACCCAGTGCTTGCGGTATCGCGGAGGCATTCAATGCCAACACCATCAATGCGATCAGCAGATACCCCACTACCATTATAGGAACAACAACCTCGGCAAAAAAAGCCAGTCGACGAATACCCCCAAAGAGAATAACCGCCATTGCAGAGGTCATAACAAGGCCACTGACTAGGGGCGGCACACCAAAAGCGGATTCGATTGAAGTCGTTACGACATAGCTTTGAACTGCATTAAATCCAAAGCCGATAGTGGTCATAAGCAATACGCTGTAGATAATCGGCAGGATCCGCCAGCCGAGACCGTAACGCATCATATAGGCAGGCCCGCCACGGAAAGTATCGGAACCATCACGCCTCTTGTAGAGCTGCGCCAATGCGCACTCAAATAAGCTGGTGGCCATCCCCAGAAGGGCGATCAGCCACATCCAGAACAAGGCACCGGGACCCCCTAAGGTGATGGCGACCGCCACACCCGCGATATTGCCTCCGCCCACTCGTCCGGCAATGCTCACCACCAGCGCCTGGAAACTCGATATACCCCGGTCAGAACCGCGCCACTCAATATCTGATAGCACACTCAATGCCCGTCGGAATAACCGAAGCTGAGCCACTCTGGATCCGAGTGTGAACCGCAGGCCCACCATCAGTAGCGCTGCTATCAATACGTAGGACCACAGCCAATCGGTAATCGCTAACAGCATGGCGATCAGAACAATCCCTTAATGAGAATCAGTGCAACTGCTGGCACCACGACCCAACGGGTCAATCCGCGCCATAGATCGAACCATCTATGGTCATCTCTTAGCTCATCTTCACTGTGCTCCCGATGCATGAACCACCCTGTAAAGAGCGCGACCAGTAATCCCGCGAGTGGCAACAACAGCTTGTCATAAAGCGCTTCTGTTAACTCATTGAAGTTCATGCCCAATAATCGATAATCCTCCCAGATGTTATAACTGAGCACCGAAACGACACTGAAACAGGTCACCGATCCAACCACCAATAGCGTACTGCGCTGCCTCGATATATCCAGCTTTTCCTGAGTCCAGCTGGTGACGCTTTCCAACAGACCCACCATTGAGGTGACCCCCGCGACAGCCAACATAATGAAAAACAAAACCGAGAAGATGCCTCCACCTGGCATCTGTGCAAACGCGACCGGCAACGTTTGGAAAATCAAACCCGGACCACCCGCCATGTCGAGTCCAAAATGAAACACCGCGGGGAATACGACAAATCCGGCCAGTAAGGCTACGAGCGTATCGGCCATGACAATCGTCGCCGCACCTTTTGCAATAGAAAAATCGCGCGGCAAGTAAGCCCCGTAGGTCATCATGCCCCCCATGCCAACACCAATTGAGAAAAAAGCCTGCCCCACCGCAGCGAGAAAAGTAGCTCCTGTCACCTTGCTGAAGTCGGGCGTGAACAGCCACTGGAGGGTTTCGTAGAAGCCGCCGGCAAAATAGTTATAAATACTTAGCCCGATCAGAAGTGTGAACATCAGTGGCATCATGATGGTTACGGCACGTTCAATGCCCGCTGTAATGCCGGCATAGATGATGCAACCGACGATCAGATTGCCTATCAGTGTCCAGATCACCATCGACTGGTTGTCACCGAGCAATCCTGCAAAAGTGCTGTCTGCTACGCCTGAGTCAAAACCCACGAAGCCAGTCATGAGCGCGCGTCCCAGATACCAGAGCACCCAGCCCACTACAACAGCATAGGTGATCGCGATCGTGTAGGCCGTCAATACCCCCATGCCGCCGACGATCATCCAATTAGCGCTGCGATCGGACTGTCGAGCAACCATTGCCATAGAGCGTGGTGGACTCCCACCACCACGACGTCCAACAATTAACTCCGCCATCAGGCACGGGACCCCTATCGACAATGTGCAGAGTAGGTAGATCGCAACAAAGGCACTGCCACCGTTTTCACCCGTCACATAGGGAAAGCGCCAGATATTGCCCAACCCGACGGCAAATCCCACCGACGCCATAATGAAAGCAAAACGACTGGACCACACTGCATTGCCTGCTGACCCCATAAGTGGGCCTCCTTTCACTGTCTTTCTTTTGGCCGTTCGCAAGCACTCATCAAAATTGAGGGTGCCACGCTGAAACTTGTGGCGATGCACGCCGACACAGGCACCGTGTACCGCACGTCACGCGCAGGTCTCAATAGGTCCCTTGCAAGTTAATATCGAAACCCGCCGATGTGGGTGTTGCCAACATGGCGACCGCGCCGCGAAAACTCTCATCAAATGCAACTGGGCCTGAAGCCTGCACCGCGACCTGATAGGACGTGGGCCGGAGTACCAAGTTACCCGCCAGTTGTAATGCACCACCCAGCGTCTTCATAACACCCACTACTTCGCCATCTGCGCTGGCTGTGCCAATATCAAGGTGATAGTTACCCAAAGGAATATCGCCGGATTGAGCCGTCCACACAGCGCCCTCAAGTATCGCTTTGCCCGATGCTCGTCGTAATTGACCACCCTCAAATTCGACGCTGGAAAACCGACCGGAAAAGCGACCATCAATGTAAAGCGGCAGAAGTTCGCTCAAAATCTGGGCATCAAAATCCAAGTTGGTATCAGTGAGGCTCCAACTTCCTCCCAGCAAGTAACCCAAACGGGCCTCAAATCGCTGTGCCCCCCACTCACTGGTAAACGATAGAGGGGTGTTCCAAAACAATTTCCACGGTTCAATGCGCCACGCCACATGGCCCAGCATAATGTTTTTATCGGTTGTCCCCCACCAGCATCTGATTGCCTGGCCTGACCAGAGGGTTCCCGAGAGACCACTCACACCCGCTTGTGCAGGCAGAAGCAAACGTACCGCACCGGCCGGTATCTGAAAGATCAACAGCAGCAAAAACGCGGCACCCACGATCATGCCCCAACGTCGCCTAATAAGGGCCACCCCTCAGTTACTCGCTACGCGAAGGGTTGCGTTTACACCACCATCACGCCCTGCGCTGATGACCGAGGCATCCATCACACGAAGACCCGAACTCCCCTCAATCTGCTCAAGAAATCGCAGCAAACCGTCAAAGGCCACTCCCTCGAATCGAATCTGAACCTCGCCACGACTATTCGGTTGCAGACGCTTAACCGCCAGACCGTTCGCGTCGCTTGCCTGACTCAGTGTTTGCGTTAAATTGACTCGCCGTCCGCCGTCTCCCGCACGCAAGACAGCCAATTGCTCGACTTTGAAATCAACGCGAACCAGCTGCTCGGACAGTAATTGATTGGCACGAACCAAATGCGCGCGCCGTCCATCTAATTCGATCACGACCACCTGAATAAAAAGCCATGCTACCAGTGCCCCACCGAGCATGAGCAACGCCACCTGATCGCGCCGGGACAGCGCCTCAAACCAAATCCTCATCAACGATTCTCCACCCTTAGGCGAGCGACGACACCCTCTTTACGAGCGTTAGAGTTCTCCAGTTCGGCGTTAAAGGAGCGCGCTTCAAGTGCCAACCTAACGCGTTCAACCGTCTGGAAATCCGGCGCAGAAAAATTAACCCGCATGTCTTTCCCACCCGTATAATTAACGGAGGTCAGCTCAATATCCCCTACCTCAGCCAGAGCAGACAGCAGTTCAACAAGTACCGGCGTAAACGCGCCGTGCGTGCCCACTGCACCCATCTCCGCCAACTGCCTGTTTAGCTGCTTCTCCACATCGACCACCGCCCCTTTGGGGTTCACGCGCCGGTAACTCTGCTGTACAGCCTGACGGAGTCGAACATCTTCCCTTTTCATATTGACGTAATCGACGGCCGACGCGCCCGTTTTCAGCACAACTGCCGCCGCCAGTGCAATGACTACCCGTTGCCACAAGCGCCACCAACGTGCCAAAGGGAGTCGTGGTGCGAACTCCCCTTGGCGCAAGTCGGGTCCCGGCGTGTCGGTGCTCGCCAACAAGAGCGCCTCAGATAACCCGCCCTGGCGGATCTGTAATCCATCATGAAGTGCATCGGGGATGGTCGCTCTCACCACATCTTCATCACTACAATAAGCCACAATCGACACGTGCTCTGTTGGGAGGCTATTCAGAAGCGCAGGCAGCAAGCTTCGCTCTATACGGCTCCCACTGGCTTCTCCCCACCGGACCAAAACATGATCTGTCTCAAAAACCAGCGTGCAATATCCCGAGGACCAGGGCAGACAAAGCGCTTCCGACACCCAAGGCAATTCCTTCAGGGCCTCAGGCAGCGTGGACATCCATTGACTCATCGTTTGCCGTCGCACTACGGCTACCGCCTGACGATCACTGTCGAGGGGCTCATTGGCAAAATGCAGCTCCGCCACATCCTCCAGAAGCGCTTCCTCGAGCATAAAGGGCAGCGCCCGGCGCAAATGCTTTACTTCTTCAGGCGCAACCGACAGCGGTAACGTTCTGACACTGTCTGCCGGGAGCGCAAGACACGTATTGTCAGGTAACTGAACAAGCTCGTGCCCCAGGCGCTCGGGCTGATTACCCGGACGCAAAAAGGACAAAAACTCCTCATTCCACCTAATAATGTTGAAATTGCCCTGGGTCATGAGCAAAAAGCTCGCACGCCTCGATTGGCTCGTGTGCGACGCATCATAGCTCGCCCTCGGAACGAAAAACAGCCGAGGCCACATTACCCCCTTTTCTTGTCAGCACCGAGAAGAGGTGTCGCTCGCGCATTACCAAATCCACGCTGGCATCAAGCAGAAACCAGTTACTGCGCACACCGAGGAGGGTCTGTAGGTCCGTTACCGATTGGCCCTCGAATGTTGGATCCGAGAGAAAGTCTTCGACACTCGTAATTTCCCCTTCGGTTCGCATTGTCATTAGCCGCTCAGACTCAATGAGGGGCAGCGGTTCCCATTGGTCGTCAGCGTTTAGGCTTCTCAAAACAGGTAGAGGCGCGGTGAGAATATTGATCTTCGCTCCTGCCTCCGGCCACACAGTCACCCACGGTCTCAAAGCCTCGTACACTTCACTCGTCATGCCCTTGACCGCCCTTAATTCACTTACACTCGCGAGGGAACTATTAGCCGGCAAATAGGGGAAATCTGCGTAACGATAATCGTCAGCTTCGGCCCCATTAATGCGCTTGTCTGCATCTGCATCGATGAAATCACTGACCGCTTCGGTCAACGACATTGCCTCCTCAAGCGACAGCGCCTCCTCACCAAGTGACTGCAAAAGCCGGATCAGCAGTTTTTGGCCCGGCGACCAACGCTTTTCTGCTACCTGCCCCGTCCTTTCCGAACTTCGTGTTTCAGCCTCGTCCGCAACACCGTCACCAACCGCATCCTCGGCGTTCTCGGAGGCGCTGGTATCGTTCGCTGTTGGCGCTGAAACTAGTAAATGGAGGTTGAATCGTCCTTGTAAGTCCTCAATCTGACCCCTCATAACGCCCCCTGCCTCTAACAGGTAAGGTGCCGCCGGTTGTGCCCATAATTCACCCATGTGGTCGGTGGGAGATTCCGATTTGGCGTCTTGCCTGCCGTCTGCCTGCAGCGCCAATTGTGCAAGCCCTTCAGCGCCTATCAGATAAGCCCATGCCTGTTCTGCGAAAAGCTGCTGCTCGCTACGTTGCAGCGTGAGGGAAAAGTCACGCTGCAGTCCGACCAATAACGCCGCTACCAAAGCAAAGACCAACATTGCAATAATCAAAGCGGCACCGCGTTGTGATGCAGTAGGATCAGTGTTCAGGCAAGACATATAAACGCTTCACTTCGCCCAGACCGGACACTTCCATTGTCACTTCAACCGCGGCAGGTGAGGGCAGTCCCTGATTCGGCTGAGATACATCCGCAACCCAACTATCCTCCCAATTCTTGCGATCAATCACGTCGTCGCGATTGATTTCCAACTTAGCCAAACTGGGTAAAAATCGCACCTCGAATCCCTCGACCTCATTCAGGACGGCGGTTTCTATACGTTCGGTACCCACGGTTCGATCCAATACCGGAAAATAGCCACGCCATAGCGTTTCATCCTCGATCCACCAGTGCACACGTTGTAGTGTGCTGCGTGGTGCACCTGTAGAGTTGTGCCAGCCTGCCCGGGTTAACGTCAGTTCGTCGCGGGCCAATTCCCCACCCAATACCGCAGGCATTCGTTGTCCAAACTCGTCAATGACGGGGCGTTTTGCAACCTGCCGAATATCGCGAGAGAGTATCGCCATGACTTGACCGATATCCCGTGCTCTTTCAGTACTGATACGAAGCGCCTCGGCGCTTGAGATTGCAGCCGAGAGCGCGCTATAAGAGACCATAGCGACCAATGCAGTGATCGCCATGGCGACCAGTACCTCTATTAGTGTAAAACCGCGGGCACTGAATTTACTGACCACCCTGAGTCGCCTCATGCACCAGATAACCATCCAATGAATACAGCGGGGTTATGCGAGAATCCTCTCGGTCTGAGACGAGAATCTCGTAACGGAAAAACCCCGGCACTCCCGTCTCTTTGCCTTCGCTCCACCAATACCACTGCCGGCCTGCAAGTTCTTCGCTGCCCGAAATCAATCCAGCCTGTAATTTGCCTCGTGCTTTCGACACCAACCTGAGCTCTGCAAGCCGATTGGCTGCCACCCATTGTGCATGACTTCGGTCCTCCAGATAGCGCATACCATCAAGCTGTTGCGATATGGTCATCAGGAGGGCAGGCAGCGCGACCGCAACCACTGCGAGCGCGACCATGACTTCTATCAGAGTGAAGCCCTGACCCCATCGCCAGCGACTCACCTTGGATCTTCCACGACGGCTTCTCCCCCAGGCAAGGCGGTCATCCGCCCGAGTAGATCCCACTCCAGACGGAAAAGAAGCTCACCTGTTTTCTGGTCAAGCCATTCAAGCGCCCCGGGGGTCATTTCACCACCCGCCCAGGCGACGATTTGCGGCGTCGGATTAAGTTCGGGATCGTATTCCTGAATATCAATATCCGGTTGTCCGTCCAGTGTTAATCGAAGTTCTGAGCCCTCCTCGAACCAAAGTGGACCGAATATCTCGGCGTTGACCCGCGGCGAAGCCCAACCCTGATCAAAGCGCTGCAGCCAAATACCCTGATAGCGATCAGCGCCGTTCTCGACCGTTAGACCGAGAAACAAACCATGGTCATTTGCGGAAAGGCCCGCCTCTGTACTGGCAAACATAAGCAAATTAGCCACGTAGCTAACCTCGTCCTCTAGGCGAAGATCCGCTCCACCACGGCCCACACCCAAGGTCACGACCCCGGTCAGCAGCACGATGATGAATACGGCCACCAACAGCTCGATAAAGCTGAACCCGCGCGAGCTAGCTCTCATTGCTTAATTTGAAACGAATATAATATCAGCCGTCAGCTTCATTCCAATTACCGATGTCAGCATTCTGACCCTCTCCCCCGGGTAATCCATCTGCACCTAGCGAATAGATATCAACGTCTCTATTCTCTCCCGGGGAGAGGTAAAGATAGGGGCGACCCCATGGGTCCATCGGTGTTTCAGCAAGATAACCACCTTGCTTGAAATTTCTAGGCTCCGGATTCAAGGTGCTGGGTGAGACCAACGCCTCGAGGCCCTGCTCGGTCGTCGGATAGACATAATTATCAAGACGATAAATTTTTAACGCCGTTTCAATGGATTTAAAATCTGCTCTGACTTTCTGAATCCGCGCATCGTCTGCACTGTTGAGGACAGTAGGAGCCACCACACTAATCAACAGCCCCATGATGACCAGCACCACCAAGATCTCAATCAATGAGAAGCCATAATCACGCTTCATAATGCATCACCTCACCATCGTATTTAAGTCAAATATTGGCAGCAGGATAGCGAGCACAATGGTCAATACCAGCCCTCCCATGAATACCACCATTGCGGGTTCAAACAACCCCATTACTGTACCAAGCGCCATTTCGAGCTCGCGTTCCTGATTGACGGCAGATCGCTCGAGCATTTTCTCAAGATCACCACTGCTCTCCCCAGAGGCAACCATATGCACCATCATGGGTGGAAAAAACTGCTCCTGAGACAGTGCCCGACTGAGACTCGAACCCTCCTGCACGCGTTTGGAAACCGACAGACTGGCATCTCTTAACACCAAATTGTTCATCACCGAGCCTGCGATGCGAAGCGCATGAATCAGTGGTACCCCTGACGCCATCAGGATACTCAACGTAGAGGAAAAGCGGGCGCTATCCAGCGCGATTAACACGCCACTCAACATCGGAGCCTTTAGCAAAGCACGATGCCACCGCTTCCGGCTACTGGGCGGGCGCAGTGTGCGTTGTATGCCCCACGCTGCGATAACAATGGCCACCAGACAATGCACAGTGTAGAGACGCATAAAGTCGCTGACCCAAATAAGGCCGACTGTCAGCGGTGGCAATGCCTTTTTCGTGTGAGCAAAGATGCCCACCAACTCAGGCACTACAAAAATCATTAATGCGGCCACCACGGCAACCGCTACCGCGATCAAGACAAACGGATAGATCAGCGCCATCTGGAGCTTCTGGGCGGTGTGTTGCCGTGTCTCGGTGTAATGGGCCAATTGCTCCAGGACTGGTCCCAACTGCCCAGCCTCCTCACCGGCATTCACCATTGCACGGTACATCTCACCAAAAGCAGTAGGAAACTGATTCAGTGCATGCGCAAGGGTATGTCCCTCAGCCACCTTCGATCGCACCTCGAGCATCATCGATGTGATCGCAGGCTTGCGACTCTGCTCGGCCACCGCTGACAAACATTCGTCCAAGGGCAAAGCAGAGGCGACGAGCGTCGCCAATTGGCGAGTAATGAGCGCCAAATCACTCGCTGCCAGACGCCGACTAAAAATCCGCAGGGGCAATTTACGGCCAACCTGCAGGGTGTCTTTCGCGGTTTCCACCTCGACCGGGCGCAGGTGTCTCTGACGCAGGACGGCCCTAATTTGACGATCAGAGTCACCCTCAAGGACCCCTTTTACCAGCTTGCCATCGCCGTTGAGCGCCTTGTAACGAAACGCCGCCATAGCTCAGTTCACCGCCGTTACCCTAAGGACTTCCTCAAGGCTAGTTTGCCCTTCCAGTATTCTTCGTCGTCCATCGGCATCGATACCGGGGCTATGCTGACGGGCTATTCGTAAAAGCGCCTGCTCTCCCTCACCGGTGTGAATGGCTTGCCGAAGTGCGTCGCCAATTTCTACTAATTCATAAATACCGGTTCTGCCACGATAGCCCGTGAAGTTACAGTGCTCGCATCCTACGCCGCGATACAGCTGTATCTGAGAGTCGGTAATGCCGAGCCTCTCGCACTCGGTATCCGTCGGCCGGTAGGGCTCACGACACTCCAAACACAATAATCTCACCAGACGCTGAGCCATTACCGCCAGTAAGCTGGAAGACAACAAAAATGGCTCTACGCCCATGTCTTGAAGCCGCGTGACGGCACCAATCGCAGTGTTTGTGTGTAGCGTAGACAGCACGAGATGCCCCGTTAGCGAGGCTTGAACAGCGATCTCCGCTGTCTCAAGATCACGTACCTCACCCACCATAACGATATCCGGATCCTGCCGCAGAATAGCGCGTAAGCCACGCGCGAACGTCATATCAACCTTGGGATTGACCTGCGTTTGCCCCACACCCGGCAACATATACTCAACAGGGTCCTCTATCGTCAGAATGTTGCGTGACGACTCATTGATACTGGAGAGCCCCGCGTAAAGCGTCGTAGTTTTACCCGACCCCGTAGGACCGGTAACCAAAATGATGCCATGGGGACTCGCCAGCGCATTGCGATAGGCTGAGTCCACCTGTTCGTTCATGCGCAGCTCAGTTAAATTGAGCTGCCCCGCCTGCTTATCCAGAAGTCTTAATACGACCCGTTCACCATAGGCCGAGGGAATGGTTGACATCCTGATATCAATTCCGTGCCCCGCTATCCGTACTGAGATCCGGCCATCTTGAGGCACGCGCTTTTCAGCAATATCCAATTTCGCCATCACCTTCAACCGTGACACCAGTAATGGCGCGAGCATGCGTTTTGGCGACAAGACCTCGGCCAACACGCCGTCTACGCGATAGCGAACACTGAGGCGTTCTTCAAAAGTTTCGATGTGAATATCAGATGCTTTCTCTTTCACCGCCTGCGAAAGAATGGCATTGATGAGCCGGATAATGGGTGCATCGTCTTCAGCATCCATGAGATCACCCACATCGGGCAGCTCATCAACCAGCTGTGCCAGATCGACATCCGAAGATAAATCTTCTGCCATCTGCGCTGCTTCATTCTGCGTGCGCTGATATGCCAGGGTCAGGCGCTGGCGAAACTGCTCCGCATCCAGAATCTCTAGCGTAAAAGCCTCACCAACAAAGCGACGCATCTCAAGTAACACGTCCGGCTGCAATGGAGGGACATAATAAAGAGTAGAAACAGCCCCTTGTCGATCGAGCAAAACATTGCGACTCTGAGCAAAGGTAAAGGGCACGCCGGAGGCCATGACCGCACCGGGAGCTTCTGCTGCCACCGCTTGGTTGATTGAGGACTCCGTCACCAGCGACTAGCCATCTCCGCGGTCGCCCGCGGGCACCTCAGGTAACTGCTGTATCTGTTCTTCCCATGGAGGCAATACCGGCAGATTACCGTCATCCAAGAACATCAAGCCTCTCTCGCGACGCTCAATCTGTTGCTCTCGTATGAAGCGATACTTCTCTGCAGTTGCGCCAATCAGATCTTCGTCATCTCGGATGATCGTGGGGCGAATAAACACCAGCAGGTTCGATTTGGTCACCGTGACGACATCGTTACGAAACAGCCTTCCCAGCAGTGGGATATCGGACAAGATAGGAACCCCCTGGGCCGAGTCCTGAACTTCGTCCTTCACCAATCCACCCAACACCACGATATCGCTGTCATTGGCCAGTACTTTTGTTTCAATCTTTCTCTCATTCGTAATCACGTCAGACGCCACTAAAATCTGCGCAGAGATACTCGACACCTCTTGCACGATGTCCAGCACAACGGAATCTCCCTCGTTAACTTGCGGTGTCACTGTCAGCGTGACGCCAACACTCTGACGCTCAATAGTCTGGAAAGGATTCTGGGCGCCATTAGCCACGCCCGTACTCGTATAGGAGCCGGTAACAAAGGGCACTTGTTGGCCGACTGTAATAAAGGCCTCTTCATTGTCCAGAGTCAACAAGCTAGGGGTCGAGAGGATGTTAGCGTTCCCCTGTGTCTCCAGCGCGTTGAGGATGACCGACATGGTCAGATCCTGATCGACCACGCCCCAGCCTAGCGTCGTGCCCGGAATCTGGGATAGCGCGCCCGCCACACTACCTGTAGAAATGGTCTCGGATCCATCGTCAGGCAGAATGGCATCGGCCAGCGCACGGTTGCGCGCCTGTTGCGCAGAACTTGTACTGATGTTGCCACCGTACAAACCGCTATCATTGGAGAACAGCCATTGCAGGCCGAGTTCCTGACCCTCGGTCATTTCCATTTCGACGATAATCGCCTCAATCAGCACCTGGGCACGACGGATATCGAGGCGCGCAATCACCGATTCCAGCGCCGCCATTTCGTCCGTATCCGCAGTGATGATCAGGCTGTTAGTGCCGGCATCTGCTTCGATAGTGGATTCATTATTACCCGAGCGCTTGTTCGCTCCGCCCTCTTCGAGACGAGCGATATTTTGCATGACCCGCGTGAGCACCTCCGCGACTTCAACTGCATCTGCATACTCGAGGTAGATTACCCGGACGTTACCGGACTGCTCGAGCGGGGTATCGAGATACGTCACCAGTTTGCGGATTCGCTCTACCGTTAATTCGTCCGCGGTTACCACTACGCTATTGGTGCGCTTATCGGCTACGAGTATCGCCTCCTTGTCGGCCTCCGCACCCTCACCCTGACGCGATTTTTCCAGTGCGTTGAGCATGCTGACGACATCCTCGGCGACCCCATATCTCAGCCGAATAATCTCGGTTGTCTGAACCGCGGAACGATCCATGCGCTCAATGATGTCGACAATTCTTCCAATATTGGAGCGAATATCTGAGAGGATAATCGCATTGCTTGGCGCATAAGCCGCCATATGAGCCTGTTGTGGCACAAGTGGGCGTAATACGGGAATCAGCTTAGCCGCCGAGATGTTTTCCAACCGGATGACTTGCGTAACGTACTCATCATTGGCCGCGATGTCCTGATCACCCATGAGCGGCACCGGTGAGGAACGCGCGTCTTTACTCGGAACAATGCGAATGATCTGGCCACTGCGCACTGCTGTGTACCCCTGAACGTCCAAAATAGACAAAAAAAGGTCGTACAGCTCAGCCTGTGTCACAGGCTGAGAAGAAATAACTCTGACCTTACCTTTGACGTTAGGATCCACCACCATCGTGGTGCCCGTCACATCGGCGACAAATTTAATAAACTCTTGAATATCGGTATCTTTAAGATTGACCGTATATTCTTGCGCGGGCGATAGAGGGGCCCAACACAGCAGCATCGCGATACAAACGATGCGCAGACTCGATAGGGAGGACAAACGTATATCCATTTTTTTCAAGGGCATCCTGTTACGGGCTCGCAAGATCCACACTGAGTGTGACCGATTCGCCATTCCGCTCTAATTCAAAAGTCGCTTGATTGGCGTCTTTCATCAATTGATACAGTTTCAGTGTATTACTCGCATCGCTCAGCGCCAGCCCATTCACCGCCTTTACAACGTCACCCGACTGAAAACCGGTTGCATTAAAGGCGTCGCGGTCCGCCCCGGGCGCTACCCGGTATCCAGAGACGCTGCCCCCCTCGCGTACCGGAGAGACCGAGACAACGCGAGCAAGGGATTCAGGCGCCTCATAGAGCTGCTGTCGATACTGCCCAGCCACAATCGCCCTCACCTCAACATCAACAACTGTATCATCGCCGCCCGATTGCGACGTGACAGGCGTCGCCAAATCCGGGCGCGCCCTTTGCGCTGCTCGGGTCGGTAATACCAGACCCGGTCCCTCGTAAAGCTTAATCAGCTCGTAAGTGCCACTATTGTCGATAACGACCTGTCTGGGCATCACCTTTACTAAAGTCACTTTGCCAGAAACGGGCAAGTCATCACCAACGGCATATACCTGCTCGCGACTTCCTCCTTTAATCACCGCGCTTCCCAATCCGTCCTCAGTCGACGCGACAATACCCGTCAACACCAACGCGAGACGCGTCTCCTTGGCGTTTTGCTCAATACCCTCGCGTCCACTATCGATGCTTGCGGCCCCACCCTCATCCTCTAGCGTATCCGGATCACCACCGAATATGCCGGAACCGAGTACGGGGTTGATGTCGACGGCGATATTGCCCGAGCCAGCGGTAAGCCGAGGAATATTGATCATTTCGGCAGGAATGGCTTCCAATGATATACTGCGCCATGGAGCCCAAAACAACTGGCTCGCGCTCGCTAGAGACCACAGCACTAGCACTGCTAGCAACATGCTCTGCAGCCGCGTGAGTTTCGCAGGGTTCCGCGCATAATCTTGCCACAGGCGGATCAAGAGAGACTCCGTCTGGGCAATGACATCTCGTAGCCGCAACTTTGTAGCGTACTGGTTTAATCGGCTCACAGTCGAACAAACATTCCTTGGCTGACCGGCTCCTATTATACGCTGATGGCAACGCGAATACCGATGATAAATCGAGCTGGAAGGGTAGCAAAAGGGAATTTGGCGGACTACAAAAGAAGTGGCAGCAAGACGATGCTTTTTCGCCAATAGCAACGCATCTCGGCGAAAATTTCAGGATTATCGTTAACCTAGCCTGTGACGCTGTGCTATCTTTTCAGTACCTGCGGGGTGGTGAATACCTGAGATGCCAGAGTGGCGAACCCGTTGAACCTGATCCGGATGATACCGGCGGAGGGACTAGGTGCCGGGCGAAGTTTCCTGCCTGGCTTCACCGGTTCCCCGCCACAAAGAGGGAACACGCAACGCGATGAACGCCATCAGCTCAAAACGTTTAGATGCCCATATCGACTGCACTGTGAAAAAAGGGATTGCCTTCAGGCTGGCTTGCCTCGGAGCCTGCTATCTGGCGACCCATGTTGCGATTGTCGTTGCGCAACCCTTACCACTTGTTGAAGAAGTCACGGTAACGGCGACCCTCATGGGGGAAGTCATGCCGTCCATCAGCGTGTCGGTACTCAATGATCGTGATCGAGCCCAGCGCGGCGGCGTCCATCTTGATGACCTGGTCACGTTACTGGCCAACGTTTCCAGCTCTTCTGGCGCATCCCGAAGCCGTTTTATTCAGATACGTGGAATCGGTGAGCGCAGTCAATTTATCGAACCGCTCAACCCTTCTATCGGAATACTGTTAGACGGTGTCGATCTCAGTGGCTTGGGCGGGACACTCACATTATTTGATCTGGAACAGGTTGAGGTGCTCCGAGGTCCCCAAGGGACATTGATGGGTGCCAACGCATTGGCTGGTGTTATTGCCATGCAGAGCACCTCCCCAGAGCAGCGGGGCACTGCTTTTAGCGCAGGCGCAGAAACTGATGGTGGATACCGGTTGGGCATGAAGATCGGAGGGCCAACGTCGGAAAATACCAGCGCGCGTCTCGCACTTCAGCGCTATACGAGCGATGGCTTCACTAATAATCAATGGCTGAACCGCAACGACACCAATGCGCGAGATGAGCTCACGGCGCGTGGCGCCGCCCGTTGGCAATCAAACGGGCATCTGTTTGAGACTGCGCTCTACTACACTCGTGTTAACAATGGTTACGATGCGTTTTCTCTCGACAATACTCGCGATACGCTCTCTGATGAGCCTGGGGAAGATGATCTGACGCTCAAAGCTGCAAGGATCAAATGGCAGGGGCCTTTGGGGCCATATCAAAGCTGGCTCCAACTGAGCCATGCGAACACCGAGACCACCTACAGCTACGACGAGGACTGGAGTTTTGTTGGCATAGCACCGGGTTGGGAATACCAATCATTTGATGAATATCGTCGCGATAGAACAATGACAAGTCTGGAATGGCGTATTCAACCCCTGAGCGGTGAACGAACTGCATGGATATTAGGCACGCTCTTGAGACATCAGCGAGAAACGTTAACCCGCGACTACAGTTACTTGCCTGGACCGTTCTCAAGCAAGATAGAAACAGATACCGGTGCAGTTTTTGCAGAGGTAAACCGTGCTTTTACGGATACTCTCTCTGGTTTTATCGGTGCGCGACTCGAAAAACGCGAGAGCCACTACCGCGATAGCGCCGCGGTCAATACGCCCTTTGACCATGCCTACTGGACGGGGCGTACCGGTCTCACCTGGACCTACCAGCGCGGACAACAAACCTACCTTACCCTTTCTCGCGGCGCGCGAGCGGGCGGCGCCAATGCCAGCTTGCTGGCTTCGATTGAAGCGCTGCCTGACCTCGATCAAAACCGTGTCAGCGGGCTCAGTATCTTCGATGAAGAAACGCTAATCAGTCTTGAATGGGGCTGGCAAGGCTTCTGGCCGGGAATCAATCTTCAGTCTCGTCTGGCGATATTCGCAATGGAAAGAGATGATCAGCAGGTCCGAGGGTCGGTTGTCATTCCTCGTAATGACGGCAGTACCGCATTTATCGATTACACCGATAACGCGGCAGCCGGACATCATCGCGGATTGGAATGGGAGGCGCGGTGGCAGCCCACTGAAGGGTGGCACTGGCAACTGAATTTGGGAGTGCTCGATGCTCAATTCGATGAGTACGTGAGCGCCACGGGCGAGAATTTATCAGGCCGTGAACAACCTCAATCCCCCTCTTGGCAGTATTCACTCGGGGCGCGCTGGGACATCCATCCTCTGGCCGCAGTGCAGCTCGAGTTAGCTGGCAGTGATCGTTATTTTTTCTCAGATCGTCATGAGGTCGCTAACGACGAGATACATCAACTCAACGCCAGCATCTCCGGTGGCAGAGGACGCTGGCAATGGACATTGTGGGGGCGCAACCTGACCGATCGCGATACGTACACGCGGGGCTTTGGTACCTTCGGCAACGACCCTCGCAAGCAGTACACTGTTGAGCCGTATCGTCAATACGGAGAACCACGCGTTGTTGGCGTGACAATTCGCTACGAACTTTTTGAGGGCCATCAATGAAACTCACAGCCGAACTCAGCCTCTACCCCTTGCGAGAGGAATTTAAGATTGCGGTGCACGCCTTTATCGAGAAGCTCCTCGAGGGCCAGGATGTCGTCGCAGTCACCAACTCTATGAGCACGCAGTTAAGCGGAGAGGACGAGGCGGTGTTTGCTGCAATCCAGCACGCGCTCAGAGCCAGCCAAGCGCAGTTTGGGCGTCAAGTTCTGGTCGCTAAATTCATACCCGAGCACTTTACCGACATTGGACCCGTCGACTGAAATGAGTTGGACGGAGAGCTGCGCAGTCGCATTGGCGCTATCCTATGTCGTACTCGCTATTTATCAAAGTCGATGGTGTTGGATCGCGTCGATCATCAGTGCGTTCCTGTACATCTATATTTTTTGGCAAGTTCAGCTTTATTTGGAGGCGGTGTTACAGACCTTTTATATCGGGATGGCTGTCTATGGCTGGTTTGCCTGGCGCGGCACTCACACTATCCCAGAGCGATTCATTCAAACCTGGCCTTGGCGATACCACCTGCTGGCCTCCAGTGTTCTGGTCTCGCTGACCCTGCTACTGGGTACGCTGATGACGCACTGGACCGATGCGGCAGCGCCGTTTGTCGACGCTGCCACGACAGTTTCGGCACTGCTCGCTACCTGGCTAGTCACACAGAAAATTCTTGAGAACTGGCTCTACTGGATAGTTATTGATATGGCGTCTGTGTGGCTTTACCTGTCACGAGACCTATCACTGACCGCAGCATTATTTACCGGTTACATCGTGCTAGCTGCTTTCGGCTACCGCACGTGGCGCGCGCAATGGCAGCAGCAACAGATCAGCTAACCGCCGTTCTTTCCACGTGGCGCCAGTGGGATTTAACACCGCCACTGGAAGCCATACCAGTGCTAGGGGCTGTGTGGGCCGAGGGCAGTGGGCACCGACTCTACACTCTGGCCAACAACCCCGCTCTGTGCGCCCGATTGCGCCACCGATCCACCAGTACAGTGGCAGGAGGATTTGCAAGAGAAATCTCCGCTTGGACTCACGCAGCAAATCGCGGACTGGCACCCCAGATAGCCTATGTCGACAACACAGAAGAAATCGTCGTTTGTGAACGACTTTGTCCGGAAGAAAAATCCATTTGCGCCCAGAAACTGGGAGCCCTGGCCCGCGCCATCCATCAACTACCCAACACCGCTTACCGGCTCGACTTGTATCAGGTGATAAACGATTACTTACAACGCGTGCCCGCGGTGACAAAGCCGAAGTGGCAATTAGTTGTCGACGACCCCCGCGTAACACAAGCTCTGCGGCGCCTGGAACAAGACGCGCCTCGACTCTGTCACAATGATCTGACAGCGCGTAATCTTCTATACAAACAGGAGCAATTGGTTGCGATTGACTGGGAGTACGCCGCGATGGGGAGTCGCTACTTTGATGTCGCTATTGCCATGGAACCGCTACCACTCGAATCACAGGACGCTTTTCTGAGTGCGGTTTTTGATGAGCAACCTGACAGTGATTTAGTCGCTGCGGGTAAACTCATTGCTCGATTGTGCACCCTGCTATGGCAACAGTGCTTTGATACTGATTCCTTGATCGAGGCCTCGCTCTGGCCTGCGCAGAGCAAAGCGATATGACCTCTAGCTGGCACGTACTAGGCGTCGGCGCCATTGGAGGCCTCTTTGCATGCCGACTTCAATCGGGGGGGGCTTTAGTAACCCTGCTCGATCGCGGTGACCACGGCAACAACCCGGTGCCTGCCGACGTAACCATTAATCTCAGCGGCGATGTGGTGGGTAGCCATACCTTCCCCTCGCAAAGGATCTCTGACGCTCAGGAAATTGCGCACCTATTGGTGTGTACCAAATCTTGGGCGATCGAGCCGGCAATCGCGTCCATCGCGCATCGACTCTCAAAAGACAGCACAGTCGTTATAATGTGTAACGGCATGGGCCACGCCGAGTTGATCGAGCAATACCTCAATGGCGCGACGTTGGTTCTGGGTTCCACCACGGCAGGATGTCGTTTAACCACAGCGGGAGCGAGACAGGTATCGGGTAACGGTGCAACCTATCTGGGCAATTCGCGCCCGCACCCTCTCGCGCCAGATTGGCTACCCTTTTGGAAAAAAGGCGTACCGGCATTTCGCTGGGCCGATGACATTCGCCCAGTGCTTCTCGCAAAAGTGGCGCTTAATGCAGTAATCAACCCCCTGACGGGATTACATCGGGTCGCTAATGGCGATTTGTTCAGTCCACAATTTCTGAATCAAACAGACCAAGTTACAGTCGAAATCCAAAGCTTGCTGACTGCTGCAGGAAAGCTGGAGCTGGCCGATGCGCTCCCCGATCAGGTCCGATTAGTGTGTCTGGCTACCGCAGAAAATCACTCGTCAATGCGCGTCGATATGGATCGCGGTCAACAGACGGAAATCGAGTCCATCGTAGGCTGGCTGCTCCACCACTTGTGCCTTGATCCACCCGCAACGCCCCTGCTCAGTTCGCTCTACAAAACCATTTCGCATGCGGACAGGACGCTTTCATCAACTCCAGTATCAGAGGGCTAGTCATTCAGAGCAGCGCGGTCAGTGAGATCAGGATAATCCACACTGCGCAGCTCCTATTAATGGCTTTGGCCGCGGTTTCTACAGCGGCAATCGTTTTATCGACACCCTGCAACTCACTCTCGTCCAAATGCCACGCCCGCTCAACGCCTTCAGCCAACAATGCCTTGACCGACAATTCGCCATCAACCTCATGTGCGGTTACCAACCTGCGGGTACTGTCAAAATCCCCTAGCACCGCGAAGGTCAATAGCAACAACCGTGACGGGAGCCATTCGAGCAGGTTCTGGGCGTCATCAAATCGCCCCCCAGATCTCGCATTGGCCAGCACAACCAGCCGATAGGTCGCCGCGGCGAAGGGACCCAGCAAACAAAAATAGAGCACAGGCGGGAACCACCTGGCGTAACCGCGATAAGCAAAATGCGCAAGCGCCTCTGTCTCCCATGCGGCGGTGGCGGCTGGCTCGCTGTCGGATAGATCAAGAAACGCCCTTGCACCCACCGAATCGCCTACCCGAGCACGAGCGAGAAACCGCTGCAATTCAGTCGGGTAATCACCACGTCCCCACGAAAAATACAGCAACAAGACCCCGATCAGCGCCTGAGCAAAGTCCCCAAGAAACAACTGAGTGACGGTCAAAGCAATGCCTGCCATGAAAAGAGGCGCGAAAATCCGCATGCAAAGCGAGACCCATACGCCCACTTCTATTGCATCAATGCGGCGATCTAACGCCTCGAGCCAAGTGTCCCGATGCAGAGGGCCCCCTGCACCCAAAAGTGCCAGCAGTCCTACCGAGACAATAAAAACAAGATACGACACTACTCAGTGTTCCCTTAACGATTCGCGGATGAACCCACTACCCTAGACCAATCGAAGGCCGGGCCGGGATCAGTCTTGCGCCCCGGTGCAATTTCGCAATGTCCAACGATAGCATCGTGTTGAATCTGGGGGTATTGGTTTTGCAATGCACGAATCAACCTATTCAGCATCGCGTACTGCGGTTCCGCGTAGGGTTCATGATCACAACCCTCAAGCTCAATTCCGATACTAAAATCGTTGCAGTTCTCACGGCCTTTCCATCGAGAGACCCCTGCGTGCCAAGCTCGACTCTCGGTGTCAACGAACTGCACGAGCGCGCCAGAGCGACTAACCAAAAAGTGGGCCGACACCCTTAGATCAATGATCTCGCCGAAATAGGGATGATCGTCGGCTTTCAACGTATTGCAAAAGAACGACTCGATTTCGCCACCGCCATAGCAACCTGGGGGCAGCGAGATCCCGTGCACCACAATCAATGCCGGGGAACTATTCGCTGGTCGCGGGTTATAGTTGGGCGAATCTACACGCTTTGCAGCGCTGAGCCACCCCGCTGAAAAAAACCAGTTGTCAGTCGTTGTCGTCACGACGATATCCTATCCTACTCATACGCTTTAATGCCTCATTGCGCGGCCGCACTTCAATATCTTTTACCCATCAGGTCGGCTAACCTCCACATCATGATAAGTGCAACACATATTTCTGAGCAGGTTCAGCGAGCTCTCACAGAGGATATTGGCGAGGGCGATATTACCGCGGCGCTGATCAGTGCTGAAACTCAAGGTACCGCCACCATCATTACCCGTGAAAATGGCGTTTTTTGTGGATCCGCTTTTGCGACCGAAGCCTTTCAACAGGTGAATAACGACTGCGAGGTGACATGGTTTGCCGATGACGGTGATTGGATCGAGTCCCGAGCTATGTTGGCAAAGGTCAGCGGACCCGCGCGGGCTCTGCTCACTGCAGAGCGCACAGCACTGAATTTTTTACAGTTGCTTTCGGGCACCGCCACTCTCGCTAAACAATACGCCCAGCGGGTCGCTCATACCAAAGTGCGCTTATTGGACACACGCAAAACCGTGCCGGGGCTGCGCCTCGCGCAAAAATACGCCGTACGATGTGGCGGCTGCCACAACCACCGAATCGGTTTATACGATGCATTCCTGATCAAGGAGAATCACATCTTGGCGACGGGAGGCATCAGCGAGGCTGTAGAAACAGCCCGCCATTTATTCCCCGACAAGCCTATTGAGGTAGAAGTAGAAACTGGCGCTGAACTCGACCACGCGCTGGCTGCGGGCGCAGATCGGATTATGCTCGACAACTTTAGCCTTAAGGCGCTGCGCGAGGCGGTCATCCACGCAGCGGGCCGGGCCGAACTTGAGGCATCGGGCAATGTGACCGAGGCAACGTTAGTCGATATCGCCGAGACCGGCGTTGACATCATCTCCATTGGCGCTTTGACCAAACATGTTAGGGCGCTGGACCTGTCTATGCGAATGGCGTGAACAGCGCGAAACAACGCACAAGACCGAACCCCTCTCTCACGAAAAACGTTAGCCATCACAAGCGGTTGACTCCCAATCACCGGTCAGAGAGGAGTGCGACGCTACTCACTAGCACACCGTTTCGGTCGGCGTAGAGCCAATCTCCCGGACGCACTGTTATTGAAGCGAAGGCGAGCGGAATGTCGCGTTCGCCACGCCCTTGCTTCTGCGTCTTGACGGGACACACGCCCAGCGCCTGCACACCCAGGTCGATTCGCTCGATTACCTCAATATCGCGTATCGCGCCGATCACTATAACGCCGGCCCACCCGTTGTCTGAGGCCAGCTGCGCCAAGCGGTCGCCCAGCAATGAACGGTGCATAAGCCCCTTGCCATCGACCAGCAATACGCGCCCCTTTCCTGGCTCTGAGACGGCCTCGGCTACCCGAGAGTTATCTATTTCACACAAGACAGTGGATACCCGCCCGAAAAAGTGCGATCGCTGACCGAACAGCCGAAACTGAAAGGGAAGATGGCACGCCTCAGGGTTGTCGTCCGAGAGATCCGGGGTCGTGAAAATATTCATGCAGCTAAAACCAGTCGAGAGAAAAGTTTGAGAGTCCCTCTCCTGGCGCCGCGATAACGCCGGCATGGGCGCTAGCCCTAGGCAAAAGCCGCTCCATATAAAATCGCGCTGTCGCCACTTTACGCTGGGAGAAATCGACCCGGCTTCCACTCTCTGCAATAGACGCTGCTACCCGCGCTCCTCTGGCCAGTTGCCATCCACCAAATAGGTATCCGGTTTGCATCATGTAGTCAAAAGAACCTCCCAAAGCAGCAAACCGATCCTCAGATAAAGTCGCCAACAACTGGTTCGTAGTGGCAACGTGATCAGCCAGCGCCACCTGCAGACACGCGCCGATCGCAGCAAGATCTGGGTGTGCTTGCGCTTGCAACGCGTCAATCAGTTCGGCCATTTCAGCCTGCATCGCTTCCATGGTCGCTCCGCCATCACGCCCTAACTTACGGTTGAGGAGATCCGCAGCCTGAATACCGTTAGTTCCCTCATAAATCGGAGTAATCCGCACATCTCGCAGATACTGCGCCGCACCCGTTTCCTCGACGTAGCCCATACCGCCATGGACCTGCACACCCAGTGAAGTGATTTCCATACCCAATTCGGTGAGCCATCCCTTTATTACCGGGATCATGAGATCGATGCGGCGCTGATTGGCGTCGCGAGCCTCGGCAGGTCCAGCATGCGCGAGATCCATGGTCACAGCCTCAGCGTAGGATAACGCTCTCATTGCCTCGTTGAGCGCTCGCATGGTCAGCAACATGCGCTTCACGTCAGCGTGCTCAATAATCGGTACGCCTCCCTGCACACGCTCTCGGGAGTAGGCCACCGCCTTCTGATAAGCGCCCTCTGAAGCCCCTAAGCCCTGAAGGCCCACCTTCAATCGCGCTTCGTTCATCATCGTAAACATGCATGCGAGGCCTTGATTTTCCTCACCCACAAGGTAACCAATAGCGCCGCCACTATCGCCATAAGCCATGACACAGGTTGGGCTGCCATGAATACCTAGCTTGTGCTCAACCGAAACGGGATAGGCGTCGTTGCGCTCCCCCAACGAGCCATCGGCATTCACCAAAAATTTGGGCACCAAAAATAGGGAAATACCCCGGCTACCCGCCGGCGCGTCGGGTAGGCGCGCCAAAACCAGATGAATGATGTTCTCGGTCGCATCGTGATCACCCCAGGTGATATAAATTTTCTGGCCGAAGATGCGGTATTGATTACCTTCGCGCTCGGCTCGGGTCTTCATGGGTCCCAGATCCGAGCCAGCACCGGACTCCGTCAGATTCATAGTGCCTGACCACTCGCCCGAATGAATCTTGCCTAGATAAATCGCCTTTAGCGAGTCACTCGCATGGACCGATATCGCGAGAGCTGCTCCCGCACTTAGGAAAGGCTCCAGTGCGAATGCCATGTCGGCGCTGTTCCACATTTCGCAAGCGGCGGTTCCAAAAAGTTCAGGCAGGCCCTGGCCACCCTGCTCATGAGGAGCGGAAATGCCCACCCAACCACCGGCACCCAGTTGCCGAATCGCATCACCATAGCCAGGAGGAATCGTTACGGCGCCGTCATGGCAACTGGCTGGTTGCGCATCGCCGACACGCCTTAATGGCGACACCACGTCGGCTGCAAATTTGGCCGCCTCATCCAGCACTGCCGTAGTAAGCTCAGGCCCGAGTCCCAAGTCTGCATACTGGGGCAGGTCGCCCAGCACCCTGCCCACGTCCAGCACATCGTCAATCAAGAACTGCATATCTTCCGTGGGTGCCTTGTACATCTTTAAATCCTCTTTTTTAGCGCTGTTCCAGCATCATCACCGTCCGCAGAGACTATTCTGACGCCATACGGCAAAAATATGGCCAAGTAGTTATAATTCACCGTGTGAATATAAGCGAACTGCCTGCGCGCGCATTATATGAAAAACCTGAACCAAATTGATCTGAACCTGCTGGTCTATCTCGAAGTGCTTCTGCGTGAGCGCAACGTCACACAAGCAGCCAATCAGCTGGGACTGTCTCAACCCGCGATGAGCAATGGTTTGCGACGCCTTCGCGCATTGTTTGACGATCCGCTATTGGTTCGGACATCCGAGGGCATGACCCCAACCGAACGGGCATTAGAGCTAGAGCCAATGGTCAAAGAGATCTTGTTAGGGGTTGATCGTGCCATGCAGCCCGCGACCGAGTTTGCGCCTGGGGAAGCTCAGATAGTGGTACGGATCATGGCCAGTGATTATGCAGAGTCGACCCTGTTTCCCGCAGTGCTGAACCAACTCCGCGAACATGCCTCGGGCATTACGCTGGATATCATGAACCCTTCGGACGTTAGCTTTCTGGATGTTGAGCGCGGCAAGGTCGATTTGGTTATCAATCGCTTTGACCAGATGCCACAATCCTTTCATCAGATTACGCTCTGGCAAGACAGCTTCTCCTGTTTGCTGAGCCCGGACAATCCCATACTCGATGATTTCTCCCTCAGCAACTATCTCGGTGCAGACCATATCTGGGTCAGCAAAACCGGCATGGGTATTGGTGTGGGTGTAGATCCGAGTGATGTGCAGCGACTGGGTTGGGTCGATGCAGCGCTGGCTGATCTGGGCGAAAAACGACGCATTCGCGTTTTTACCCGGCACTACCAAGCCGCAATGACGCTGGCGGAACAAAACGACCTGATCGTGACGCTCCCGACCCGCGCTACTTGGCTCAAACGAGATAATCCGCGCGTTGTGGTGCGGCAGGTGCCCTTTGACATTCCCCCTTTGGAGCTGAAAATGGCATGGAGTCCTCTCCTGCACAATAATGCGCCGCATCGCTGGGTAAGGCAGTTCATTACAGCGATTGCACGATCACTCGACTCGCCACCAAACCAGCCCGCATAAATCTCAGGAATACCCTTTATCGCTGCAATCATTATGATCAATAGTGGTAAGCCAGTAGAGTAACGGTCTCGGTAAGCAACACCCTACCCTCTGGCATCAGGAGTCTTTTTCATGCCTCGACGAATAGAATGTGCTGGCCTGAAGATCGACGCCGCGCTTCACTCACTCCTAGTTGACGAAATTGCACCCGGCACCGGCATCGATCCTGATGCTTTTTGGCAAGGCGTAGCGGCGATCTGGGGGACCTTGGGACCTGAAAATCAGCGTCTGCTTCAGGAGAGGGATTCCCTGCAAGCGCAGGTAGACCAGTGGCACCGTGAGCAAAAAGGGAAATCGTGGGATGCTGGGGCCTATGAGGCTTTTCTGCGCGACATTGGCTATCTCCACCCCGAACCTGCCCCTTTTGAAATAACAACAACCCAAGTCGATCCAGAAATCGCCTTGATAGCAGGACCACAACTGGTAGTGCCGGTCATGAATGCGCGCTACGCTCTCAATGCTGCCAACGCACGCTGGGGCAGTTTGTATGACGCGCTTTACGGTACAGACGCCATCCCCGAGGATGGAGGCGCCTTGCGGGGCGGTGACTACAACCCAGCACGGGGTGATCGCGTGATTGCTTGGGCGCGAGATTTTTTGGATGACCACTTCCCGTTGGCCGAAGGCAGGCACCGTAACGCTACCGTCTATACGATCGACAATGGAATACTCCGGGTCGGTCAACCCTCGGGCGCATACTCAATATTGGCTGATACCACGCAGCTGGTGGGCTATACCGGGGACAGTGACATGCCGAGCAGCGTGTTGTTAAAGCATCATGGCCTGCATGTCGAAATCCAGATTGATCGCGAGCACCCAGTGGGCGCCACCGATACGGCTGGAGTCAAAGATATCTGTCTGGAGTCGGCCCTCACCACGATTCAGGATTGCGAGGACTCTGTCGCGGCGGTGGATGCCGAGGATAAAGTTGTGGTCTATCGGAACTGGCTGGGACTCATGAAAGGCGATCTGACCGACACCTTTAAAAAAGGAGACGCGAGCCTCACCCGACGCCTGAACCCCGACCGGCGATTTACTACCCCGGACGGCGGCGCCCTCACGCTTCCCGGCCGAAGCCTGCTCTTTGTGCGCAATGTGGGTCATCTCATGACCAACCCAGCCATTCTCGATATCGAAGGTAACGAGATCCCAGAAGGCTTTATGGACGGTCTGTTCACCACCTTCTGTGCGCTGCATGACCTCAGAAGTGCTGCCGAGATTAAAAACTCGCGCACCGGCTCCATGTACATTGTAAAACCCAAGATGCACGGTCCCGACGAGGTCAGCTTGACGGTCGAGCTATTTTCTCAAATCGAGGATCTGTTCCAGCTGCCTCGTAACACCATCAAGATGGGCATCATGGATGAGGAGCGCCGCACCACTGTGAATCTGGCAGAGTGTATTCGACGTGCCAACGAGCGAGTGGTGTTCATTAATACGGGCTTTCTTGACCGCACAGGAGACGAGATCCATACCAGCATGGAGGCGGGCGTCATCACCGCCAAAACTGCGATGAAAGCCGAGACCTGGATCAGTGCCTACGAAGACTGGAACGTGGATACGGGGCTCGCCTGTGGGTTGCAGGGCAAAGCACAAATTGGCAAGGGCATGTGGGCGATGCCCGATCTTATGGCGGAGATGCTGACCACCAAAACAGGACACCCCGAAGCGGGCGCCAGTTGTGCCTGGGTTCCCTCACCCACCGCAGCAACGCTCCACGTAACCCACTATCACCAAGTGTCGGTCTCAGATGTACAATCATCGTTGCGTGGCCATCGTCGCCGATCTCTCAATGAGCTGCTGACGATTCCGCTTGGCGAGGTCACTGCACTCTCAGCCGAGACGATTCGCCAAGAAGTTGACAACAATGCCCAGGGCATTCTGGGATATGTGGTGCGTTGGGTAGAACACGGCGTAGGGTGCTCCAAGGTACCCGACATACACAATATTGGACTCATGGAAGACCGCGCGACGCTGCGCATCTCCAGCCAACATATCGCTAATTGGTTGCATCATGGCGTAGTAAGCGAGACCCAAGTCAAGGAGACACTGGTCCGCATGGCAGCGGTGGTAGACGAGCAAAATAGCGCGGACCCCGACTACCGTCCTATGACAAGCAACCTCGATGCCAGTGAGGCTTTTCAGGCCGCCTGCGAGCTGGTATTTGCAGGCACCGCACAACCGAGCGGCTACACCGAACCCGTACTTCACACACGACGACTCGCCTTCAAGGCCAAAACCTAGGGGCTAAACCACCTCCCCGATATATTCCATATCGGGGCCACATCACACGTATTTTTGTTCTAAATGACAACCATTGTCATTTAAAGCGTTTACTGCCGGCTATTTGCTGAATTGCGAGACAAAGCCCTCGCAATGTCGATTTATCCGCGGCTAAATTCGCATTATGCGAAATATTGACGCAATATGCGTCTGATGGCGGCTGTCGCCGGCACGGGCTAGCACGCCGCTGACACAGGACAACAATATGATTTCAAAGGAGAGAAACATGTCACAGCAACAACAAAAAGGATTTTCCCTAATCGAATTGATGATCGTCATCGCCATTATTGGCATTCTGGCAGCCCTCGCGCTGCCTACCTACCAAACCTACGCCAAGAAGGCGAAGTTCTCGGAAGTTGTCATGGCGACCACAGCGGTCAAATCAGCCATAGATATTTGTTATCAAACTAAGGGCAGCATGAGCGCATGCAAGCCTCATGATGACACCACCGGTGGATCTAAGTCTGTTCTGGCCGCACAGGCCAACGCTGCTGTCTCTGGTGCCCATGTCGATACCGTGACAGCCGAAGCTGACCTCACAACAACCCCCGCATCCATATCAATCACTGCTATTGGCGAGGACCCCGTAGATGGTGAAACTTACATTTTGTTGGGGACAGATGGCGGCGCCGGCTCTCTGTCATGGGACTTAGATGTCACCAATTCAACCTGCCTTGCAGCCGGTCTGTGTGACGAGCGCGGTTAACTAAGGCTAGCTCAAAGTCTTAAGCACCGTGCTCAGTAGTGACCCGGGCGAGAAAAGCCTCCCACTCGGGCCTTTCTGCAACCGCCTGACCAAACGTTATACGAATCATTGCCGGAAAATGGGCTCCGCAAAACATGCAAGACATCAAACGTAGACCACATCTCGATCTTGCGGGAACGTGATATGAATCCAGCAACATTCACAACCCGTGACGAGCGGGTTGGGGGGCTTGGTGGTCGCCTTGTGGCTGCTGACATCCTAAACAAGGATCGGGTCATTGCAGCCGAACGCGAAGCCCGTAAAATACACTTGTCGTTCATGCGATACCTCATTGATACCCTAGACGTGGACAGCAAAGTACTGGCAGAGATGGCCTCGGCCGAATACGGTATCCCGGTTTTTGATGTGACCGCCATGAATCGAGACATGTTGCCCGATCACCAGATCGACAGCGACATGATGATGAAACACCGTGCGGTACCCTTATTCAGACGAGGGAATCGCCTGTTCGTGGCCATTTCGGACCCTATGAATGTGGCGGCCCTGAACGAATTAAAATTCGCGACGGGCATGAATACCGACGCGATCCTTGCAGACGATACTGCACTCGATCAACTCATTCACGACATTGCTGAGGGCTCTAACAGTCTCGATCGAGATATGGCCACGCTCAGCACGGATGATCAATACGATCTGGAAATGCGAACAAGCCCCGCGGAAGAAGAGGCTGACCACCGGGATGCCGCTGACAACACGCCAATTGTTCGCTTCGTTAACAAAATCCTGCTCGATGCCATCAGGCAAGGAGCATCCGACATACATTTTGAGCCTTACGAAAAAGTTTACCGCGTGCGCTTTCGCACAGACGGCATTCTGCGAGAGGTCATCAAGCCACCCCGCAACCTCGCGCCACGTCTGGCGGCACGCCTGAAAATCATGTCACAAATGGACATTTCGGAACGCCGCGTACCCCAGGATGGGCGGATCCAAATGAAGCTTTCTAAAAGGCGGGCCATCGACTTCCGAGTGAATACGCTGCCTACCCTCTACGGGGAGAAAATCGTACTGCGAATTCTTGACCCGAGTTCAACACGCATGGGTATTGACGCCCTAGGCTATGAGCCGGAGCAAAAAGCACTCTACCTCGCGGCGCTGCAAAAACCCCAGGGCATGATCCTAGTGACGGGTCCAACTGGCTCCGGCAAGACGGTCTCGCTGTATACCGGACTCGGCATACTCAATGAGCCTGAACGCAATATCTCTACCGCCGAAGATCCAGTTGAAATCAATATGGCGGGCATCAATCAGGTGCTAGTGAATCCCAAGGTAGGACTTAACTTTGCCGAGGCACTGAGGTCGTTTCTGCGTCAGGACCCTGATGTGATTATGGTGGGAGAGATTCGCGATCTCGAGACCGCCGAAATAGCCATTAAGGCTGCGCAAACGGGTCACCTAGTGCTCTCGACCGTGCACACTAACAGCGCCGCTGCGACCGTCACGCGACTGCTCAATATGGGTGTGCCTGCTTTTAATATTGCCGCGTCGGTCACAGTGATTATTGCGCAGCGATTGGCGCGAAGATTGTGTAGCCACTGCGCCGTATCCGAGACCAGCGTGCCCCGTGAAGCGCTCATACAGCTGGGGTTCAGCGCCGATCAATTACATCACGCCCAGATCAAAAAACCCGTGGGCTGCAAGCACTGCAAGGGAGGCTACAAAGGTCGCGTGGGCATTTACGAGGTCGTAAAAATCACCAAGGCCATCGCATCGGCCATTATGGACGGCGCCAATTCATTGGAGCTTGATCGCTCTGCCCGCGAGGCCGGCTTCAACGACCTCCGACAGTCAGCCCTCAAAAAATGTGCCACCGGCCTGATCAGCCTCGAGGAAGTCAGCCGCGTGACCACGGATTGAGGGCACTCCAACGTGAACAGTAGGGCGCGTCCAGTGCGCGACACAACGTAGGTAGAAATATATAATGGCAACAGCAAACACAGTATTTGTCTGGAGCGGAACCGACCGTAACGGACGCAAATCCACCGGTGAATTACTCGCCAGCTCTGCTGCTATCGCCCGAGTGCAATTGCGGAAACAGGGCGTGGCAGCCAAAACCGTCAAGAAGAAATCTAAACCGCTGCTTTCTCTGGGCGCCACACCGATCAAAGCTGCTGACATCGCCATTTTCACCCGCCAATTGGCAACTATGATGAAAGCGAGGGTGCCTCTAGTTCAGGCATTTGACATCGTGGCCGAGGGAACTGATCACCAAAAAATGCGCGAACTCATCACCACCATCCGCACCGATGTCGCGTCGGGGACGGGGCTCGCCGGCTCACTGGCCAAACACCCCCAATACTTTGACGAACTATTTTGTTCTTTAGTGGCATCGGGGGAGAACTCGGGCACGCTGGAAGTGATGCTGGACCGGGTGGCCACCTATAAAGAAAAAACCGAAGCCCTGAAGGCAAAAATCAAAAAAGCGCTCACCTACCCTGCCGCGGTTATCGCGGTGGCGGTTGTGGTCACAGGTATTTTGTTAGTGAAGGTCGTGCCGCAATTTGCCGAGACATTTCGGGGCTTTGGCGCCGATCTGCCCGGCTTTACGCTGTTTGTGCTCGCCATATCCGAATGGGTACAGAGCTGGTGGTTTATGATGTTGTTGGGCTTATTTTCCGCGAGCTATGCGTTTTCCCAGGCCAAACGGCGAAACAAGCGATTTGCCGACTGGCTCGACGGCGTCTCTCTCAAAATACCGATTATTGGCAACGTGATCCATGACGCGGTCATTGCGCGTTTCTCACGAACACTCTCCACGACTTTTGCGGCCGGTGTGCCTCTGGTAGAGGCGCTCGACTCCACCGCCGGCGCCGCTGGTAACGCCCTCTACCGCCGGGCAATCAGACAGATCCGCGACGACGTCACCGCCGGTACAGCGCTGGCCATAGCAGTGCGCAGTACCGGGCTATTCCCCACGATGCTGCTGCAAATGACATCTATCGGCGAAGAGTCGGGCTCTCTGGATGATATGCTGGGCAAAGTGGCAGATCATTACGAGGCCACCGTGGACGCCGCGGTAGACAGCCTGGGCTCTCTGATGGAGCCCATGATTATGTCGATTCTGGGTGTTTTGGTCGGTGGCTTGATGGTCGCGATGTACATGCCCATATTTATGCTCGGATCTGTGATGTAAACAGATAGAATCACGTTCTAGACCTGACAGAGGTAACAGCTTCTGGCCATACCACCCTTTTTCACTGACCCCGCGGTTTTTACGCTTTACTGCGGCGCCCTCGGGTTGATTGTGGGGAGTTTTCTCAATGTGGTGATTTTGAGATTACCCCGCATGATGGATCAATCCTGGCGCCGGGAATGCTGTGAACTCATGAACCAGCCCGCACCCGATGAGCCGAAAGTCAGTCTTTCATTCCCTGGTTCCCAATGTCCGAATTGCGGCTCACCGATCCGCCCTTGGCACAATATTCCCGTGCTGAGCTGGGTATGGCTCCGGGGTCGCTGCGACCAATGCCGTGACCCTATTTCCGTCAGATATCCACTTGTTGAGCTGGTAACGGGCCTGCTGTCTGCCGCGGCCGCCTGGCATTTTGGCTTTGGCCAAGAGACAGCCAGTGCCCTGGTACTCATCTGGATGCTGATAGCACTGACCGGGATTGATCTAGATACTCAACTACTGCCTGACGCCATCACCCTACCCCTCCTGTGGATCGGGCTGGGCGTCAATCTTTTCGGCATATGGACGCCACTGTCTTCAGCCGTGCTCGGAGCGATATTGGGCTATGGATCGCTGTGGAGTGTCTACTGGCTATTTAAACTGGCCACCGGTAAAGAGGGGATGGGTTACGGGGATTTCAAGTTACTCGCAGCACTGGGTGCCTGGTTCGGTTGGCACGCCGTGCCACTAATGATTCTGCTTTCTTCATTTGTGGGCGCGGCATTGGGTATTGCAATCCTCGTAGCAAAGCAACAAGGCAGGGATACCCCAATGCCTTTCGGTCCTTATCTGGCGGGTGCAGGCCTGCTGACATTGTTTTTTGGCGACTCCCTGCTCAATCAGTACTTGTCTATGGTCGCCCTCTGACATGCTGCGTGTAGGTGTTACCGGTGGCATCGGGAGCGGCAAAACCGCTCTGACCGACTGGCTGACTGAAGAGGGTATTACCGTGGTTGACGCGGACCTCGCGGCCCGGGTTGTGGTTGCTCCCGGTCAGCCGGCGCTGGCCGAGATTATTGCGGCGTTTGGAGATCAGTACCTCTCGCCCGATGGCCAGCTGAACCGTGCGGCACTGCGCAAACTGGTGTTTGAAGATGCAGACAAGCGCAAGGCGCTGGAGGCGATGACACATTCTCGTATCCGGGAGGAACTGATACGCCAACTTGCGGCTGCCGATTCTGCCTACGTGGTACTGAGTTCCCCCTTGCTTCTGGAGAGCGGTCAATCCGAGTTAATCGATGTGAGCGTCGTCGTCGATGCACCCGAGGCCACCCAGATCGCACGGACCATGGAGAGGGATGGCAACGACCAAGCGTTGGTGGAGGGCATTATGGCAGCGCAACTGGATCGGGAGACCCGAAAGAGCCGGGCCGACATCGTCATTGACAACAGTGCCTCGCTCGCGGACCTTCACGAACAAGCGGCAATTCTCCACCAGACTTTGCTGGCGCGGGCGACCAATACTTAGTCTCGAGTCAGTCGCATTAGAATCGGAGTATTGGCCTCGGGAAATGACCAATCAACCAGTGCTTCTGGCTTTTGCCAAGCCAAGGGCTGGCCCTCAAGCCCTCTCGCCTCGCCCCGCCATTGCGTTACGCGACGCACTTTCAGGCAAACTTGCTTGTCGCCGTAATCGTGTTCAATCACCATCAAATCTTCACTCGCCAGCACCTCGACACCCAGCTCCTCTCTGAACTCCCGTGCCAAAGCCGCCTCCGTGGTTTCACTCGGCTCCACTTTTCCACCCGGGAATTCCCATAAGCCACCCTGATGGACCTCTGCTGCCCTGCGGCTAACAAGCACCCGGCCTTGAGCGTCCTGAACAATGCCCACTGCCACCGTGACAACTGTGGTCATCAGGTTCGATATTCCGCATTAATTTTAACGTAGTCATAGGACAGATCTGTGGTCCACAGCAACGACTGGGCGGCGCCACGCTGAAGCGTTACGCACAATCGCAGCTCATCATTGTTCATCGCGCTCTGGCCCAGCGATTCTGTGTAGCTTGCGGCGCGTGCACCGTGCTCAGCAATCAATACTCCATTGATCTCAATCGACACCATCTTGGTATCCAATCCTTCAAGGCCGGCTCGCCCAATCGCGGCCAGGATACGGCCCCAGTTGGGATCTGCGGCGAACAACGCAGTTTTGACCAAGGGTGAGTGGGCAATAGTCCGCGCCACCTGATCACACGCTGCTTCTGATTCTCCTCCCGCAACCCGAATTTCCACAAACTTTGTGGCGCCCTCACCGTCGCGCACAATGTCTTGCGCCAACCCAATCATCAAGGCATCTAGCGCCTCCGAGAAGTCCTTGGCCTGCTGAGACCCCTCTTCAATAGCAACACCGCTCTCGCCGGTTGCCGACAACGTAACGGCATCATTGGTCGACGTATCTCCGTCGACAGTAATGCGATTGAAGCTTTTGTTCACAGCATTGCGCAGCAATATATCCAAAAGGGGCGATGCTATTGCCGCGTCGGTCGCGATAAATGCCAGCATCGTTGCAAGGTTGGGACAGATCATCCCTGCACCCTTTGCAATACCGGTAATGACACATGGCTGACCATCGATCTTTAGCGTCAAGGTTCGCAACTTGGGTCGGGTATCAGTAGTGAGAATGGCGGCGGCGGCGCGCTCCCAGTGATCAGTTTGCAGCGCACCAAAGGCCAACGGAATCGCTTTTTCAATGCGATCAACAGGTAACGGCTCACCAATGACACCCGTTGAAAAGGGCAACACGGCCGTATCAGGGGTTCCCGCTAAAGTACCCAGCGTAGCGCAGCAAGACATGGCCCCCATGAGCCCCTCTTCGCCGGTACCGGCATTCGCATTCCCCGTATTGATGAGTAAATATTGGGATTTCCCCAGACTACGCGCCAGATGATTCCTCGCCACCTCGACCGGCGCCGCACAAAAAGCATTTTGGGTAAAAACCGCGGCAGTCTGGGTTTTTTCTGAAAGGGCGATGAGCAAGAGGTCGTCTTTTCCTGCCTTTTTGATACCCGCCTGAGCGACTCCTAAACGCACACCCGGCACCGCATAGCTCATGACAATCTCCCTAGTTCTGAATTGGGTCGCCAGCAGTCATCAATTCAAGGCACCGTGACAGTGTTTGTATTTCTTTCCGCTGCCGCAGGGACAAGGATCATTACGACCCACCTTCGGTTGTGCCCGTGTTATCGGCTGCTGTGCGATCGCGGCATCCGGCGTTTCTTCCTGATCGGCAGGAACAGCGGATCCCGCCTCAGCATGTTCGAAAGCCATTTTCTGTTTAGCGGCAGCCTCTCTTCTTTGTTGCTCAATCGCAGCAGCCTCATCGGAGCGCTGAACCTGAACATGACTCAAAAATCGAACCACCTCGGATTTGAGACGCTGCAAAAGCGCCTCAAATAGCGCAAAAGACTCACGCTTATATTCCTGCTTAGGGTTTTTGTTGGCATAGGCCCGCAAGTGGATCCCCTGTCGTAATTGATCCATGACCTGTAGATGCTCTTTCCATAGCGTATCGAGTACTTGCAGCATAATTTGTTTTTCAAGCTGCCGCATACCGGAACCCACTCCCGACGATTTTTCGTCATAAGCTGCTTGTACCGCCGCGACAATGCGCTCCCGCAAAGTTTCCTCGTGCAGGCCAGTGTCTTCCTCCAGCCACTGGGCAACAGGCAATGTCAGGCCAAATTCAGATTCCAACTGGTTCTCGAGGCCCGGAATATCCCATTGTTCCTCGACGCTCATGGGAGGAATAAACCCATCGACGGCATCGTTGACCACATCGGCACGAATCGTCGTGATCGTCTCTCCAATGCTGTCTTCAGACAACAGCTCATCGCGCTGACGATAAATAATCTGTCTCTGGTCATTGGCGACGTCGTCGTACTCAAGTAATTGCTTGCGAATATCGAAATTGCGACCCTCAACTTTGCGCTGCGCTTTTTCAATGGCATTGCTCACCATGCGGTGCTCGATGGCCTCGCCCCGCTCCATGCCCATAGCTTGCATAAAGCTTTTCACCCTGTCCGAGGCAAAAATTCGCATCAGATTGTCTTCCAAGGACAGATAAAACCGAGAAACGCCGGGATCACCCTGACGTCCTGAGCGACCGCGTAACTGATTGTCGATGCGACGCGATTCGTGTCGTTCTGTCCCAAGAATGTGGAGACCACCCGCGTCGATGACTGCATCATGTCGCGTCTGCCAGTCAGCCGTGATCTCCGCCCGCTTTGCCTCATCCAGACCTCGCCCAGCAGCAACAAGCTCGGCCTCCAAATTGCCACCCAGAACGATATCTGTGCCGCGGCCCGCCATATTGGTGGCGATGGTCACCACTCCGGGCCGGCCCGCTTGCGCGATAATCTCAGCTTCCTGCTCGTGATACTTGGCGTTCAGCACTTTGTGCACAATGTGCTTTTGTTGAAACGCTTGCGACAATTCTTCAGAAGTTTCGACAGAGGCAGTACCGACCAACACGGGCGAGCCACTGTCAATGCAGGCCTGCACATCCTCTATGATGGCTTCGAACTTTTCTTCGCGCGTGAGATAAACGAGGTCATTCAGATCATCACGTAGCATCGGCACGTTGGTCGGAATCACAACACAATCCAGACCATATATCTGACGAAACTCAAAAGCCTCGGTGTCCGCCGTACCCGTCATGCCAGCCAACTTGTCGTATAGGCGGAAGAAGTTTTGGAAAGTCGTCGAGGCCAAAGTCTGGCTCTCACTCTGTATACGCACCCCTTCTTTAGCTTCGATAGCCTGGTGGAGGCCCTCTGACAAACGCCTACCGGGCATGGTGCGCCCTGTGTGCTCATCAATGAGCACCACTTGCCCGTCCTGAACAATGTATTCCACATCTCGCTGAAACATTACATGGGCCCGCAAGCCAGAGTGAACATGATGCAAAAGGCCCAAGTTTGTCGCGGCATAGAGTGAGTCTTCAGCTTGCAAGAGCCCCGCCTCTATCAGCATTTGTTCAACCTTCTCGTGCCCCGCTTCAGTGAGTTCTATGCTCCGCTGCTTTTCATCAACGGTGTAATCCCCCTCCTGTTCCTCCAATTCAGGAGTGAGTCGCGGCACCAGTCGATTAATGCTTTTGTAGAGTTCGGAACTGTCCTCCACTGCACCAGAAATAATCAGTGGCGTTCGAGCTTCATCGATCAGAATCGAGTCCACCTCATCCACAATGGCAAAAGCCAATTTTCCCTGCGCTTTGTCTGATTGGCTAAATGCCATGTTGTCTCGCAGGTAATCAAAACCAAATTCATTGTTCGTGCCATAAATCACATCACAGTTGTAGGCCGCTTTTTTTTCCTCGGCCGACTGTCCAGAGGTCGCCACCCCAACTGTGAGACCCAAAAATTCATACAGGGGTCCCATCCAGGCCGCATCTCGTTTGGCAAGATAGTCATTCACCGTGATCAGGTGCACGCTATGGTCAGGCAAAGCATTGAGATAAGCCGGCAAGGTGGCGACCAGAGTTTTACCTTCACCCGTGCGCATCTCCGCAATCTTGCCGTCATGCAAAGTCATACCGCCAATCAACTGCACATCGAAGTGGCGCATTCCCAACGCGCGTCCCCCCGCCTCTCGCACCACCGCAAAGGCTTCAGGCAACAACTGCTCTAGGGTCTCACCTGCTCCAAGCCGCATTCGAAATTCTGCAGTTTTGGATTGCAACGCTGCATCATCGAGAGCCTGCAGGCCTTCCTCCATTGCGGTGATTCGGGAAACAACTTTGCCCATGCGTTTAAGCTCCCGGTCATTGCGGGTGCCAAAAATTTTTTTCACTGTAGAGATCAACATGAAGGTCTCACTGGCCGGTCACGAGGTTATTAGATTGTCTGGAATGGGACGCACGAGCGCCGGGGAACATAAGAATCAGCGATAGGTGCGCTTGACGTAAGTAGCGGGGTCGACCGTGCGGCCATTTTTGAAGACTTCGAAATGGACATGGGGGCCCGTTGAGCGGCCCGTATTGCCCATCAGGGCAATCACATCGCCTCGACGCACTAGATCCCCTACCTCCACCAGGTTCTCGGCGTTATGTCCGTAGCGTGTGCTGAGGCCATCTCCGTGAGATACCTCAATCAAGTTACCGTAACCGTTTTGGTATCCGCTCCAACTCACCACGCCGCTGGCCACCGCGAGGATATCGGACCCCTCACGACCGGCAAAGTCGGCGCCATCATGCCAAGCACGTTTTCCCGTAATTGGGTCGATACGATTTCCGTAGGGTGAAGACTGCCAACCCCGTCTAATGGGTCTACCTGCGGGCGTAGCTGCCGCTTGGAGCTGCTCCGCCGACAGCAATCCGGCCAATAGATCAAATTGCACTTCTCGCTGGGAAAAAATGGCATCTAACGCACTAAATTGGGAGTCAATTTCCGCCACATTCATGGGAATGGTCAACGCTGGCTTCGCCATTGGCCCACCCACGGCGGGAGGGCCCGAAAAATCAAATTCCCCGGAGTCTAGGCCTGCCAACTCCGTCAAATGGGTGCCAAGCGCGTCAATACGCGTGACTTGCGCTTGAATACTAGCTAAACGACGAGTCATCGCCGTTAATCTAGACTGCGCTTCGACGCCCATTTGTGCCAGCGCTTCCGCTCGCTCTACTGCCTGCTGTTCACTTTCCGAAATGCGGGATGCCTGCTGGGAGGCAATACCGTCACCAAAACCAAGCTGATAACTCAGTGTGATGAGCCCGATGGGCACGCCGATAAAGCAGACCGATAGGACCGCCCAGGTCCATCTACCCAACTCAAGGGTACGCGATGCCGCATGGCGATTAAGAAGGATCAGTTTCACAGCTGTTTATGCGCTTTCAATCTGTCTCATGGTGTTTATTTTACCCTGTTAATGGGATTTCAGGTCATTCCATCACGCCCATTGAAGATCACCTGGTATTGCCCACTCCATGGGCGCCTCCCGCTCATCTTCAAAGGTCGCCCACTCCCAGCTGTCCTGGCAGCTCAATAGCGCCCTGACCAGCTGATTGTTCAGTGCATGACCCGATTTGATTCCCTCGTATTCACCCAATATCTGGTGTCCGGCAAGGTACAGGTCGCCCAACGCATCCAGTATTTTATGCTTTACGAATTCATCGTCATACCGGAGTCCTTCCTCATTCAATATCCGGTAATCGTCTATCACTATTGCGTTATCGACGCTACCGCCCCGCGCTAAACCGCGGGAACGCATATATTCAAATTCGTGAACGAAACCAAACGTCCGGGCCCGACTGATTTCCCGCACAAAAGCCTCGCTGGTGATTTCCATCGTCGTGCGGCCACTCTGCTCGCGAAATACGGGATGGTCAAAATCGATATCAAACGTCACCTTAAATCCGTCGTAGGGTCGAAGAGACGCCGTCTTGTCGTCCTGCGTTACAGACACTGGCTCCAGAATTCTAATAAATCGCTTGGGGCTTTCCTGCTCGCAGATGCCAGCGGCTTGCAGCAAATAGACGAAGGGGCCTGCAGATCCATCCATGATAGGCACCTCAGCACCATCTAGGTCGACATAGGCATTATCGATACCCAGTCCACACAGTGCCGAGAGCAGGTGTTCTACCGTAGTGACCCGCGCTTCATCAGAGCCCAGACCCGTAGAAAGATCAGTTTGTTCGACCCAGTCGGCCCGGGCGGGGATTTCCCGGACCGGACTGAGATCAGTGCGGCGAAACACAATACCCGTGTTCACCGGTGCAGGATGTAGCGTCATCTGCACCTTCTGACCGGAGTGTAGCCCCACGCCAGCCGATTGAACCGGCTCTCGCAGGGTGCGCTGCCCTAGCATGCCCTTGCCCTCTGTTTATGAGGACAGAACATTACTAGGATCCGCTAATGCACTCCAGCTTTCCCATTTTGATTATTCACATCAATCAGGGCTTTACAGCGCTTTAATCTGCCTGCCGGCGAAGAAAAGCGGGGACATCAAACAGCTGCTCATCCAGAGAATCATCAATCTTAATAGCAGTCTGTCCGTCGACCGGTGCGGAAACCGTTCGTCGCCCAGGTGGTAGATCGTAATCTTTGTAGTCCGCCGCAGTAGCCACTGGTCGCTTGGGCGTTGCGGTCTCTACGGTGGCCAGCGTGGGGCGAAGCTCCAGATTGCGAAGCCCAGTGGCGACCACTGTGACCTTTAATGTATCGGTCATTTCTGGGTCAATCACTGTGCCTACGACGACCGTTGCGTCCTCGGAGGCGATATCTTCTATGATTGCACCCACCTCGGAAAACTCGCCCAACGACAAATCCAGTCCTGCAGTAATGTTGACAAGAATGCCACGTGCACCACTGAGATCGATATCGTCAAGCAAAGGGCTGTTGATGGCCCGCTCGGCCGCCTCGACAGCGCGATTCTCGCCAGATGCGGTGCCAGTGCCCATCATGGCCGAGCCCATTTCGGACATGACGGTGCGCACATCGGCAAAATCGACGTTAACCAAGCCAGGCCTGATGATCAGATCGGCGATACCTTGAACTGCTCCCAACAACACGTCGTTGGCTTCTTTAAAAGCATCCAGCAACGAAGTCTGAGATCCCAATACCTCGAGGAGCTTCTCGTTGGGAATGGTGATCAAAGAATCGCAGTGCTGAGCAATTTCTCTCAGGCCCTCATCAGCCGTTCTGAGGCGCTTTTTACCCTCAAAGCTGAAAGGGCGAGTGACAACGGCGACCGTTAAAATCCCCAGTTCACGTGCCACTTCCGCGACAATCGGCGCCGCACCAGTGCCGGTGCCACCGCCCATACCCGCGGTGACAAAAATCATATCAGCACCATGCAAGGCGTCGGCAATACGATCTCTGTCCTCCAGTGCTGCAGCGCGACCCACTTCTGGGTTAGCACCCGCTCCAAGGCCCTTGGTAATGCCCACTCCCAGCTGGAGTACCGTTCGCGAATTGATATCCAACAAAGCCTGAGCATCGGTGTTCGCGCAAATAAAATCGACTCCGTCGACATTGTGATCAATCATGTGACGAACGGCGTTCCCGCCACCTCCGCCCACACCGATCACTTTAATGACGGCACTTTGTGGTGCACTGTCTACGAGTTCAAACATGACTTTCTCCCCTTTTTAAAAAAGCTCCACACAACAGAGCTCGCTATAAAACTCATCAAAAATGTCGCGCCAACCACTCTTTGACGCGGCCAACAAAGGTCACACCATCACCCTTGGCATCTCGCCCCTGCTTACTGCCTTCTCTCACTTCTTCCGCGCCGTAAAGCAAAAGCCCAACCGCGGTGGCATAGATAGGGTTGCGGATAATGTCGTGAAGACCCCGGGCATACTGTGGCGACCCCACCCGCACGGGCATATGGAAAATCTCCTCAGCAAGTTCCACGGCGCCCTCCATTTTGGAAGTGCCACCGGTCAGCACCACACCGGCTGGGATCAATTCTTCATAACCAGAGCGCCGGAGTTCAGCCTGAATCAACGTAAAGAGCTCGTCGTATCGTGGCTCAACAACCTCCGCAAGAGACTGTCGGGAGAGATCTCTCGGCGGACGGTCACCAACACTGGGGACTTTGATCGTCTCCTCGGGCCCTGCGAGTTGAGTCAGCGCACAGGCGTAGCGGATTTTGATCTCTTCGGCATGCTGGGTGGGGGTCCGCAGCGCCATCGCAATGTCATTGGTAACCTGATCACCCGCAATGGGTATGACGCCGGTATGCCGAATGGAGCCATCGGTGAAAATCGCTATGTCAGACGTGCCGCCGCCAATATCAACTAAACACACACCCAGATCGCGCTCATCCTCAGTAATCACCGAATAACTTGAGGCCAGTTGCTCCAGAATGACGCCATCCACTGATAACCCACAGCGTTCGACACATTTCTCAACATTCTGGGCTGCATTAACCGCACATGTGACCAAATGTACTTTTGCCTCCAGACGCACACCCGACATCCCGAGCGGTTCGCGGATACCCGATTGGTTGTCAATCACATATTCCTGTGGAAGCACATGCAGGATTTTTTGGTCAGCGGGAATCGCCACTGCTTGAGCCGCATCAATAACCCGATCCACATCCTGCTGAAACACCTCCTGATCACGTATCGCGACAATGCCATGGGAGTTGACAGAACGAATGTGGCTCCCGGCAATGCCGACATAAACTGAATGAATCTGGCACCCCGCCATCAGTTCTGCCTCTTCGACGGCCCGTTGGATTGCGTTCACGGTGGATTCAATATTGACCACTACGCCCTTTTTCATGCCGCGAGAAGGATGGGACCCGATACCTACCACCTCAATACCCCCCTCGGAGTTGATCTCACCGACCACCGCCACAACCTTGGAAGTGCCGATATCGAGCCCGACGATCATTTGTTTACTCTCGTTGTTGGCCATCAGCCCTCTCCCCAATTCGTGATACCTGCATGGCAAGGCGCGCATTCCCAAAGGTCACCGCCGCACCATGCTCATATCGAAGATCCACTTTCGTCACCGTCTGAGCCATAAGCTCCTGACGCCACAACTGTCTGAATCGCGTAATGCGCTGCAACATGTCTCCCGACCCGAGCTGCAGCACCAAACCGTTATCAAGCAGTACTGATACCTGACCCAATTCGTCCAGCGACAACGCGCGAATAACGAGATGCTCCGGTTCCAGCATTGATGCCAGAGTTTGATAGCGGCGCATAAGCGAGGCCTTGGATCCATCGGGACCCTCTAGCTTGGGGAGCGCTTCATAGAGCGGATAATGTTTCGCCGCGAAGAACTGCCCTTCATGATTCAGATATCCGGCCTCGCCCCATCGAGCAAGTGGACGTTGCTCTACCAAATGCACTTCAATTTTTGACGGCCACCGCTTGCGAGTATTCACCTTGTAAACCCAGGGAAGAGATTCCAGCTCACTCCGCAGATCGCTCAGATCAGTGGCGAGAAATCCTGCAGATAGACGCGGTGCCAAACGCGTCTCGATCGCATTAATATCGATATGCCGGACTTCCCCCATCACACTGAGCGTCTCAACTTGCTGGGACCAAAGCACAGTGCCGCCTGTGTAGAGCCCTGCGGTCACTAATCCAGCTCCAACACTCAGCACGGCCCGATTCACCCATTTTCGAAGTAGCGAAGTGGTCGTCGCTGAGGGCGAAGTGACGCCCACCGCCGGCCGATGCCGCGTATTTTTTGAGTGAGTTCGATTAGCGCTGGCCACGTCGCACCGCCTCACTCGCCCGAAATATTTCTATCAACATCTCCAGTGATGACAGGCCCGCTGCGCGCGCCGCCATCGGGACCAGACTGTGAGAGGTCATACCGGGAACCGTATTGACCTCCAGTAATTGCCAGCGCCCGGAGTGTTCTCTGATCAAATCAACGCGGCCCCAAACCTGACACCCTGACAACCGGAAGGCTTCCAGTGCCAAATCAGCCAGTTCTTTTTCTTCTGCTTGCGACAGCCCAGAGGGGCAGGTGAAGACGGTTTTCTCTGAGAGATATTTGGCATCAAAGTC
>NYTE01000023.1 GCA_002683335.1 Halieaceae bacterium | reverse complement strand
TTTATCCCACACGTACTTTGGGAAAAAATGATCATTGAGTTTTACCGCGTGAACTGAAGGCCCCATGATTTCGCCCCAGCTCTGAGTCACACCGATAGCACGTTTCGCACAATCGGTCCAAATCTGGCCGAACTCGGAGGTAGAGGTTTCTGGGAAGGCGGGCACACCCATCGTAAAATGCAAATTACCTGCGACACCTTGGCACTCTTGATACCCCACCAACTGATTCCACTTGCCATCCATTTCACCAATTTCATGAGCTTCAAGCCAGCAAAGGCCGTGAAGATTCTCTTCAGTATTTTGAATAAAATCTGGTGTGAGCGCCCTGTTCTTCGGATGCGCGTTGTTAAACAGCATCACAGATGATTGCTCAAACTGAGCAACGGATCGCACTACGCTAATCGCGTGTTCATTATTGAAATATTGCGCTATCTCGCAGATATCCGACACCAAGAACATATCGGCATCAAGAAATAGTGCATGTCCCTGATAATTACAAAGCCATGGCACCAGAAAACGAGAAAACGTAAAGGGGGTCAGGCCTCGCCTAGTAATAGGCAGGGTGCTAAGTATGAGTGGTGTAACGCTAATAGGGCTTGAGGCTGCCTCTAAAATAGAGTGTTGTAGCGTCGTGTATGACACCGCTTGTCGCTCATCGTAACCAATGAAAATTTTAAAAACATTATCTGTGTTGGTCACAACGTGCTCCTATAAACTGAATGTCCAGTTACTTCGGTCAAACTTTATTGATTAATCTTTGCCGAAGTTGCTCATGTTCTCCCAGGTGGTACTCATAGATTCCCGGGTGCTGTTGAGCGTATTAACGAGGCTTTCCATGACCGTGAACTGCTGCAGATATCGTTCATAAACCGCTTCCATCCGCTTCTCCAGTGACTCCAAGTCGGCTTGATAGCGTTTGATTGCCGTTTTGGCGGAGTCTGTCCGGGTAACAAAAATCCCGCTGATAGAATCAGTTAACGTTTCCAGCTTAATGACCGCATCGGTCGCGAGCCCCTGTGTCTGGCCGTCGTATCGGGATTGATTATTGGTGCCCGCCGAGAGCATCACCGAGATATCGTCAAAACTCGAGGCCGCCACCGTGTCGTAAGTCGATTCGGTAAAGCTGAGTGCACCGTCTCTGGTAACCGAGACACCAATATCCCTCAACGCCTTCACATTACCGCTGGGGGTAGAGGAGTCTTGTGTCACCGCTTGATAAATCGTATCGCGCACCGTGCGAATAGTGGCCAAATCTTTGGCCAGCGCACCACCCACTTCGTCTTCTTCGGAATCTGGATTGGAAAGCTCATCCATAGCGAACTTTACGTCGTTATAGAGTGCAACAAGATTCTGCAGTTCGGTTTTAAGGGTTGCCTGATCACTGACAACATTTACGCTGCTTGTGGCGCCACCACTGTGTGTGCCGTTCAGCGAAAGCGTCACACCAGGAATGACATCATTCACACTATTACTGGAACGGGTAATCGAAACTCCGTTATAAGTGAGCGCTGCGTCGGCCGGATTCTGGAGAGATTTGGTACCCGAATTGTCAGCCGTATTGCCGTTGCTGGTGTCGTGAAAACCCAAATCACTGTCACTCAGCGTAGAACTCACCACAAAGCTATTAGTAGCACCCGTCGCGCCAACCAGCATGATTCGGTAATTAGAGCCGCTGGAATCTTCGGCTAGCAAGGTTGCGTTAACCCCAGCATTCGCCGCATTGATAGCGTTGACGACGCCTTGTGGCGTATCGTTGCCTGCCTCAATGGAGACATTCGTTGCATTGCCTGTGCCAGGGGTGAGAGTCAGTGTAAATGCACTGCCGCTATTCAAGGATTGCGTGGTTGAACTGTACTGATTCGACTTATTGCGCTGTGCGGCCGCCAAAGATGTAATACCAATATCTGAAATTCCGCTTAACGCCGAACCATCGGTAGAGGTGATCGACACCTTGGTAGTATCCGCGCTGGTCGCCTTAGGTGTCGCCAACTCGGACGCATCATTCAGCAAAGTGAACTGATCAACGAGCAGTTGAACGTTGAACTTAAGTACCGCCAGACCCGAGATCTTAGCCTCGCTTGCCTCTATCTCCGCATTGAGTCTCGATTCTCTCGGCGCCTTTTCAACGTCCGTGAGATCTTGAGCCAACTTACGGATATCGATACCCGATCCCTTACCCATCCCGGTTAGAACCGTTGACGCTACGTTATCAGTCGACATGGGTCAGTCTCGTCCAGTCTCTTCAATTACCGAAGGTAGTTAAACAGTGACAGTTCAGCGACCTTCACAAAGCTCGCTTGCAGTGCCTGTAACGCCACCGATTGCTTTGAGAGTTCCGTGACAGCCTCTGCGTAATCGAGGTCATCCTCACGAATCAGCAGCTCATCAATTCGCAATGTGGTTTCATCTATTACCGAGCGTTGTGATTCCATTGCCGCCAAACGTCCCGCCATCGCACCGTAGGAGTTGACGAGGCGGTCACTAATGCTGCTGACATTAGCCAGCTTTGTTCTGACGCCAGCGCCATTACCACTGCGCAAATCGGCGACCAGATCATCCAGGGCCTTGAAATCGGCAGCAGAAAAAAGATCCGGGCCTAGCGTATTGATCGCAATGCTACGAACATCAGAGACATTTATCTCGAGCCGACCATAATCACCATTGTAGGCAACCACTCCGCTGGCATCCTCGGTAAACGCAGGCGAACTTGTCTTGTTGCCCGAAAAAATGTATGCCCCGGTTAAGTCTTGGGTATTAGTCAGGTTAAGAAGCTCGTCTCTTAAAGCATCGATTTCAATGGCAATCACACCCCGATCCGATACGCCCAACGTATCGTTAGCGCTCTGCACGGTAAGCTGGGTAATGCGCTGCATAATATTGGTCATAGACTGAAGCACCGCACTTTCGGCGGTCAGTCGTGTTTCACCAGCGTCAACATTCTTGGTNTAGATCTCTTGTCGCTTTTTCGCACCCTCAAGNCCAGAAATTAGATTAGATTTGCNCGGGTCCTCGCTNGGCTTGAGNATCTGCTTACCNCTTCCCAGCTTNGCTTGTANCTCCGCNACNTTGCTTTGCCCGGCGCTCATTTTCTCACCGTTCACCTGATAAAACTGATTCGTAGAAATTCTCATAGCTCAATCAACTCGCTTGNATCAAGGTNTCGAACATGCGCTGAGACACCTGAACTACCTGTGCAGCAGCCTGATAGGCTTGNTGAAAACGGATCAGATCAGNGGCTTCCTCATCGAGGTTGACACCCACGGCGGCCTCGCGNGANGCTTCNGCCTGATNNTGAACAACAGTCATNGCGTCACGGCTCAACTCTGCCAAATGCGCACGNGAGCCTGTNCCTGCGACCAAATCTCGATANGCTGCGGTAAAAGTTTGNCCTGCAATNAAGGGCTCTTTGCCCAACTGNATAAGGTCNAGCATGTTCTCNTTNTTACCAACGCCGTCCGCNTTGGGCTCAATNGTGTAGCTATCCCCAGACGAGGGAATATCGTCAAAGTTNACCTGAATACCTTGATAGCTAATGCTATCGCCGGCGGTGTAGTTNCGTGTGGTCACCACCGTATTGGTNGCGGTATCNGTAATNGTNTAGACGCTAGCAGANGAAAAATTNATCACGAAACTGTCAGCGGGATATTGCGNCGCNGTTTGGCCCGACGNTTTGTCTGCNCNTAGNGCAGTGTNTACTGACCCGGTTCCAGTTANNAAAACCGCGTAGTCNTCNGCCGCNGNNCCATCAATAATGACCTCTGTCGCNAACCCAAGTCGNCCNANNTCNGCAGGNGTGCCGCTTGACGANATGGTCAGCCCNATTTCTGTGGGCTTATTCAGNCCCAAATTTCTGTTATTCAGGTCTTCAAATCCGAGATCAGTATCGGCTGAAGTATTGCCCTTCGAGTCAACTTGGGTGTAACCCGATATATTGCTGCTCACAGTAAAGTCGCTAGTTACACCAGAGGTATTGTGCAAGGAGATTCTCTGGCCGCCGCTATCCGAAACGAGCGTTGCACTCACCTTGGTGCTGCTAGAAGCAGCATTAATCGCGTCTACAATACCCTGAGGTGTGTCTTTCCCAGCGTTAACTGCGACAGTTGATGCGGCTCCAGCACGGGTAACGGTTAACGTAAACGCCGAACCAGCGTTTAAAACCTCAGTTGCTGACACAAACCTATTGGAGACTTTTTCTTCTCCGGTAGCAGTAATGCTGTAAGCGCCTGCATAAGTTCCAGCCGTTAGCCCCAGCGCAGTAACCGCATCGCTGCCGCTTACACCCAGCGTAATGTTGTCTCCCTCGTTACCGGCGGTGTTGGTTAATGCCAGTCCACTCTCGGCTCGCCACTCTGCCCTGACCTTCGATTCATCCGATACGGCATTGATCGCCTGAATCATGTCGCTGATCTTGGCGTTGGCAGCGTGATTCACAGTCTCACCATTAATGGTCAGCGACTTTGATGCGTCAAACTCGCCGGACATCAACGTATTTTTCGCCGTCGCGGTGACATTAACATTCGTTAATCGGTCAAACTGGCCATTAAAGTATTTTGCCATGGCAGCAGCAGAGACTCGCTCCCCGCTGCTAAGACCAAGCCTGCTGAGACTCAGCGACTCTAAGGCGATCTCAGCCTCAACATACCCATCACTGCCCGCGTTCGAATCGCTGGGATCATAATAAGAGTGGCTAAAATTGATGGCACCTGCCGTCACCAAGTCGGCCGTCACCACGGTCGGCGAAAGAGGCTTTGATCCAAACAGCGCGGGCACCGTCACAGTGGTATCATTGAGGATGCCCGTGTCAGGATCGATAGATTTCCTAGTGACGTCCTGCGCTTTCGACTGCGCGCCAAATTTGATTTCAGTGTCGAGATAAGCTCTGGTGCCCGACTGATTTCGGTAGGTGGTGCTGTAGCCCCCCGCTCCAAAACCGCTATCTAACGACATCAGGTTGTTTGCTTCCGATGTCGTCAGCGTCTCGGTACCCGCAACAAGAATACCCTCTCGAGTCAGGACTTGAATATGCTGATCACCCGCAGCGGCAATATCAAATGCAACTTCGGCACCTTCGGTGCCACGCGCAATCTGTACCGCCGGCCTCATGCCATCTGCGACAATAGATACATCTTCCCGCACGGCTCTATCAGCGTTGCTGGAGAGTGCGTGACCGAACTCAAACCCTTGTGGTCGCTCATCCTCCGCTATAACGGACAGTGACGCCTCCACGCCAGATCTATTCGCGGCACCCGGAGAGGCTCGCATTGCAGCAGAGACAGCGACTCGGTCAACGTCTTTGACAAGCAGCTCAAGCGTGCTGGCTGGGCGCTCTACCGGTGAAAAAATGANCACATCACCATTCTCTGGTGCGCCGGTCACCGAAAAGCTCATCCCCTGCAGTTCCTGCTTTTCACCAGGGCTAATTTGGCCCAAGCGCTCCCGCGTCATAAGATCAAGCACGTCCCAGGCATCAGAACTTTCCTTGTAAATCAGCTCAAGTGCTTCTGTAGGCGCCACAGAAGGGTCGATAACTTTTGCTGAAGCAGATACCGCGCCATTTGCCGTCTCGAGGGACGCTTTAAACTCGGCTGAGCTCCTAAACAGATCACCACCAAACTCACCGCGCGCATCTAACCCACGACGATGGATGTCATTCGCCCCAGCAGCGAAGGTTCTTGCGAGATGATCAAGACCCGATCTGATGGGTCTCAGGATTTCTGTATTCAAGGCAACCGCACCGCCAATCGCACCACTTGGCGAGGATGGCATGGGTCGCTTTGCACCGTATGGGTCCAAAATCAAACGCAAGTCTGAGCCAGCGGACTCACTGGTCGCAAATACGCCAATGGCTTTCGCTTCTGTGGTGGTAACAATTTCGAAACCGCGACCTGAACCACCAAAATTGACAATCACTTGGCCATTAGGCAATTCTGTGACACCTAGCTTTGCCAGTTGAGACATATCGCGAAGAATGACGTCTCGCTGATCAAGCAAAGTAGGCGGCTGCTTGTCGATATCTGTAGAGCGGTTTAGCTGGCTATTAACGCGGAGAAGCTGCACCGACAAGGCATTCAGATCATCCACCGACTGGCGAAAGCTGATCTGCGCTTCCTCTGCAATCTTGTCGACCTGCAAGGACAGATCGTTAAAGCGCGCTGCGATTAATTCGCCGGAGTTGAGGAAATCGCCCCGCAACGCATTGGATCTCGGATCGGTACTCAGCTGCTCAGCAGCGTTAAAGAAATCTTCCATCGCATTGGCGATGCTGGCGCTCTCATTGCCCATAATGTCGATCACGCGATTGGCGTATTCAATAACCGGTTCATTGACCGCAAGGTCACTTTTTGCATCCCGTAATGAGCGCTCCATGAACTCGTCGTAAGCACGNGTAACCGCCTCGGCCTGGGCACCCGTTCCAAAACTGAAAACACCTTCCTGCACTGGGAAGCTCTCGCCGATCGAGAGTGCACGCCGCGAGTAACCCGGTGTGTTCACGTTAGCAATATTGTTACTGGTAGTAGACAGCGCTTGCCGNTACGCGTTTATCGCCCCACTCCCAATTGAGAGGACATCAACCATCTATCTAAGCCCCCCTCTAGCGCACAGAGGTAAGCGACTGGTACGCACTCACCCCCATGCCTTTGCGGGAANCAGCNAANCCACCGGGGTTATCCAGCTGCTGCACTAACCAATCGGTAATNCCAATACCTTGTGACTTTGCTAGAGANGTNGACAGTTCGGCATCGAACATNTGNTCGTAGCTNTCGCCAGANCTGGAATCCCACANACCGCTCTTGAGNTCCTCACCGGCATCACGCATCGACTTCAACATCATCTGAATAAAGAATGCCTCAAACTGCTGGCCGACTTCTCGCGCAGCAGATTGCTGATCGTTCTCCGCTTTGGCGCGCAATTTGGCGAGGCCCTGGAAATCGTTGTAGCTGGAGACCACAGAGTCCATCAGATCACCACCAGTTCCGCTTTCAAACTGCCGGCACTCTTGAGTGCCTCGAGCACCGCAATGAGAGACGTTGTGGACGCCCCACTTTGCTGAATAGCGTCAACTATGTCGCGTAGGTCAACGGTATCAGCGATCATGCCTGTTTGACTTGACTCGTTGACCTCAACAGTGGAGTTGGCAACCTCTTGCGTTTCCACACCCAGACCCTGAGTAAACGGTCCTGGCTGGGAGACTTCGTTTAAAGTGGCTACGCTCACACTGACCGTGCCATGTGAAATGGCCGCAGCAGAAATCTTTACCTGCTGGTTAATCACGACGGTGCCGGTACGCGAGTTGATCACAACTTTTGCTGCAGGAATGCCGGGTTCAACGTCGAGGTTCTCGATCATGCNNACAAAACTCACCCGCTCGGACAATCCTACGGGCGCGCGGACCGCAAGCGAAACGCCATCAATTGCAAAAGCAGTGCCTTCGCCAAACACTTCGTTGATCTTCTCTGTTATGGCAGCAGTCGTAGAAAAATCGTTAGTGTTAACGTTAAAAATGAGGTGATCGCTTTTATCAAAGGAGTTATCAACCTGCCGCTCAACCGTCGCGCCGTCGGGAATCCGACCCGAGGTCGGGATGCCAATTTGTATGCTGGTGCCGTTCTGCTCCTCCATCACCCCTGTGACNGTGAGAGAGCCTTGTGCNACNGCNTAGGTTTGGCCGTCGATACCCCGTANNTCNGTCATNACAAGATTGCCGCCTCGTANGCTAGTCGNCGTACCGAGNGCTGCAACGTTGACATCAACAAGCTGACCTGGCTTTGCAAAAGGCGGCAGCGTTGCTGTGACCATTACCGCTGCCACGTTGTCGACCTGAATGGGCCTGCCACGAGACTGGGCTAGATCGTAGTCATCATAGGGATTGGTCGTGACACCGAGGCTCTCAAGAATGGCTTTCAGACTCTGACCTGTGAAGGTAGGATCTTTACCGTCGCCTGTGCCCGCAAGGCCCACTACAAGCCCGTAGCCCACCAGCTGATTACCGCGCACGCCACCCACATTGGTGAGATCTTTGACACGGTCTGCNTGAGCGGTATTCACCAGNAGGCTCAGCAAAAGTGAGCNAATCCAGAGACCGATNTGTGTACTGTGATTCATGACACGNCGCTCCAATTACAGCGGCCAATACTTAAAGAGNAGCTGGGTGATCCAACCAGGCTGGGTCGACTCGGCNAAATTNCCCGAGCCACGGTATGAAATTTGCGCCTGTGCCATACGCATAGACGACACGGTGTTGTCCGGCTGCACGTCTCGCGCCCGAACCACACCTCTTATCTGAATAAACTCGGCACCCTCAGTGAGAGAGAGTTGCTTACGCCCTTCTACAATCAAGTTACCGTTGGGCATCACTTCGGACACCATCGCCGTAATCACACCGGATAACGCGTTAGCTTGCGCAGCGGTACCGACACCTTCTGAGCCTATTTCGGCCTGAGTAATATCGATATCACCCCTGACATCGCCCCAGAATCCATTGGGAGAGAGCAACGAATTGGTCCAGCTACTACTGAGCGCGTCATTCGTCGCCTTGCGCTCGGTAATCAAGGAAGAGTTGCGAGATGCTTGAGTGGACTCATTCAACACGATGGTAAGAATGTCGCCAACACGCCACTGCCTCTGGCCCTGAAACAAGGACATATGCATGTTGTTGCCCAATATCGAACCGGTCGGCAANGCATTAGCNGCTGGCTCGAGNGGNCTTATGGGCGCAAAATCGCTATTGTNNTCAAGGGGTGGCTTGGAAGCACACGCCGTNCATCCGAGGAGCACNNCAGCGATGGTTAGAAGACGCAACATGACATCAGCTCACTTATAGGTTCTGGTTCAGGAAGCGCAGCATGCCGTCAGCGGCTGAGATGGCCTTGGAGTTCACCTCGTAAGCTCTCTGGGTCTCAATCATGCTGACCATCTCGGCCACCACGTTGACGTTTGAGGCCTCCAAAGACCCCTGGGCCAGTTCGCCAAATCCTGCAAGCCCGGGAGTACCTGTTTCGACCGGACCACTCGCTGTGGTTTCCCGATAAAGATTACGGCCCATCGGCTGCAGTCCCGCCTCGTTGACGAAGCGCGAAATCTGAATGGTGCCAATCTGACTGCTACCGCCGCCATTAGCCAACTCAACGCTGACAGTGCCATCACGACCAATGGTCACGGCAGCTGCATTAGTTGGGATGTTTACCGCAGGCACCAGCTGCTGCCCGCTAGCCGTCACAATCTGGCCCTGATCATTGAGTTTAAAAGAGCCNTCTCGCGTNTAGGCGAATGTGCCATCAGCCTGCAATACCTGAAACATGCCACGACCCAGNACNGCCACATCGAGCGCGTTCTCGGTCGACATCATGTTGCCCTGCTCGTGCANTTTTTCGGTCGCGATGATGCGCGAACCGGTACCCATCATCAGNCCCGTAGGGGCGATNGTCTGNGCNTCGGCAGAGGCGCCNGGCTGGCGGATATTTTGATANAGCAGGTCTTCAAAAACTGCTCGATCCCGTTTAAATGCGACGGTATTCACGTTCGCAAGATTGTTAGCAATCACCGTCATGCGACGCTGCTGCGCGGTCAAACCTGTTTTTGCAACCCAAACTGAGGCGTCCATTTTTTTATCTCCCTAGCGACTACGCGTACTTCATCATGGTGGTACCGGAGTCATCCAATTCCTTCATCTCACTGATCATTTTGATCTTGATCTCAAAAGATCGAGACATGTCCATAAAACTGACGAGCTGTTCAGCCACATTGATCGACGAACCTTCCAGCGATCCGGACTGAACATAAGGCGGATTAGGCCCGCCCTGAAAATCACCACCTTTACCTTTGGCGGTAATGGTCTCGTAAAGACCGTCCACCCGCCGTACCATCCGTACGCCAGTCGCATCTCGCAAAAGCAGATTTCCAACGATAGTTGGCGGCGCATCTGGCTGCGCGGGGTCGGTAGCCGTGACTGTGCCATCGTCGGTAATAGCAAGCTCAACCCCGACTGGCGCAGTGATGGGAGCACCACCCTCGCCCAGCACAACATTCCCGTTAGCGGTCGACAGCAGACCAGCCTGATCCACCGTGAGATCTCCGCGACGCGTAAACGCCACTTGGCCGTCCGGAGACTGCACACCCAGTAGGGTAGAGCCCGTCAAATAAATGTCGAGTTTGCGCCCGGTCGCAATCAGCGGGCCTTGATCAATTACCAGCTCGTCGTTGGATCGATTCATGGGTACAAAGCGCGACTCGAAACCCGCACCGGCCACCTTCGAAGTTGTGGTTGCGAACTCAAAGGTCTGCTTGAAACCAACAGTCGAGGCGTTGGCCAAGGCGTTGGCGTGCTTTAGCTTCATATTATTGAGCTGCTTGAGCGACGCCATTGCAGTAAAGATTAATCGATCCATTGTGAGTTAACCC
>NYTE01000003.1 GCA_002683335.1 Halieaceae bacterium | reverse complement strand
GAGATCCCTGAAGGATATTTCGTCTCCAGGACATCGGCCCAGCTTGCCCAACTAGCTCAGGATCCCAAGCAGTCGCGGGCTCGTACTGAATCACTTCATTGAGCTCGTCGTAGAAGCTCGCGTCATTGGCATGAATGGTGTTGTATTGGTTATTTGACAAGTTGATAAACTCGGTCGGCTTCGGATTCTTGGCGTCGGCAAGCGGGTAAATCTTGAAGGTCTTCTTGAAGGCCTCAATGGCCTCCTTAGTTTCACCTGGCTTAGCGGCAATACGCATCAACGCCCAATGACGGTAGGTCGATGTCTTGGAGACGAAATATCCTTCGGGGATCTCCCCTTTGTAGTCAGGGCCCACCAAGAGGTATTTGCCTCCTTTGCCCTTGTCGGCACCAACCAATCCGAGGTCCGTGACGTAACGGAAGAAGGCATCATTCACAAAGCCGAGCACCGGTGTGCCGATCTCGAGCACCACGGGTCCGTCTTTCACATCGACTTCCGCATGCACGTAAGGCGTGGTCGTCTGTGGCGTAAGCCACAGGGAGCGGGCATTCATCAACTCCTCAGTGATCCCCACCGAGTGGTTGGGCTCGATACCGATTTCAACGTGTCCGTTAAGCATTCCATACATCGAGGCGGTGGGCGTTGCATTGATGAACAGTTCAACCGCACGGGAGATGTCTACGAAGTTGTTCACCTTGGAGGCAGTTTCCCTCGTCGGAAAACCGTCTTGGAATGTCAGTTCACCGAGGTAGAGGCTCTCCATCTTGTCGGGCGTGAGCAATTTCTCGGGAACCTTCGCTTTGTAGGTTGGACTCTCTTGCGCTTGAAGTGGTGAAACGGCAATTGATCCTGCGAGAAACGTGGCGGTGATAACGCCTATTGGTAATGAGTTCTTCATTGTTCTGCCCTCAAGTTTAGTGGCGTCCTTCGTAGTGAGGTTTTCCGTAACTCTTACAGAGTCAGCGGTGGGATCTAGTCTGGATTAACCGACTGTGCCTAGTCATTGGCTAAAGGTGACAACCTGAAGGAGTAGCTCCGTTAGCGCACCGTGGGGGCAGACGGTTGGAATGGGTGACATGGAACACCCAGCGCCTGATTAGGATGGTCTAGCGCGGTTTTAGGCAGCTGGATGAAATAACTACTGCGAAGCTGGAGCGACAAGCCATGGCATTCGTCACGCCTTCAGAGATAGGCTTAGAGCAGTTGAAGCGCCGGAGGATTTGATAGGTCGGCTGGGAAGCTGGTCGCACAAATCTATAGGTGAAACGTATGGCAGAGGATATTCTTTGCGTTTAGCCCATGTTTGTCTGTCTCAATTGGGCAACTCCTGTCATTAGGTCAATTGATTTATGGGCTGGTAAAGTTTCGGCCCAATAAGGCTGGAGAAAGCATGTATAGACAACAAGCAAATATTCTCATCAGTACAGATCACGGAACCATGATCGTCAACCGGTTCGATTACAGGATGACAGACGAAATAAGGGGCATTGGCGTTGGCTGGCAATTGATGAACTCTGGCCAATACGACATGAAAGAGGTGGGTTTCCTCAAGTTCCTGTTGGAGAGACGACTCAAGGATCATGGGGATGGAGTGGTAGCAATCGACTGTGGTGCAAATATTGGTGTACACACGATCGAATGGGCAAAGCTTTTGCACAAGAGGGGAAAAGTGATCGCTCTGGAAGCACAAGAGCAGGTTTATTATGCGCTTTGTGGCAACGTCGCTCTAAACAATTGCTTCAATGTAAAAGCTCTCAACTGCGCCTCCGGGGATGAGAATAAAATCATAAATATACCGACACCCGATTACTTCCAGCCATCCAGCTTTGGCTCATTGGAAATAAAACAAAGTGATAAAAGTGAAAACATTGGGCAAATCCTTGAAGAGTTTTCGGAGGTGCAGCAGATTACTTTGGACTCGCTAGCGCTAGAGAGACTAGATTTGCTCAAAATAGATGTGGAAGGCATGGAATTTGAAACTCTGGCTGGCGCGGAAACGACTATCTCGCAACACAAGCCTCTTTTATTAATTGAGGCGATTAAAATCGACGGCGAGAAAATGCGACATCTACTGGAGAACTGGAGTTATGACGTGTACCCGCTAGATGGGAATTTTTTCGCGGTACACAGAACTGATCAGATGGCTTCAAAATGTTCGCTTGCTGATGGATACCTGAACATATCAACCTAGCCTTCTAAGCGCATTCGCTGTAAGGCAGAGAAAACCTGCGACTGCAATTCCAAAAGCCCTCAGCGGCTTGAAGGCGTCACCCCCTCCTGAAATTCATAAACCATCTGAGATTTCAGAGGTCTTTGAAGAGCAGTGGTGCCTTGGCCCGGAGCTGACTGGTATCTCCGGCACCACTCCTCAAATTTGGTCGTTAAAAACTGCTATATAGGTGGTTTTTTTTTGGCATACCCACAGAGTTAACACAAAAAATAACACGAAATGACTCGTGGCCCACCCCGAAATTCATAGCCCGAGTGAGGGTAAACGTCTGTCGTCAATACAGACGGTTCTGCTGACACACTTAAAAGTTGAATTTGAAAAAAGGGGGCTGCTTAGGGCCCCCGCTTTGTGTATCACTATTTCTCGCTGAAGCTAGCTAGGCTTCCTTCTCCATATCTGTAGCAGCTGCATGATAATTATTGAAGCTATGAAGGCAGCCTGAATGGGATTAATTATAAGTACACTTCCCGCTTCGGTTATGAAGCTCTGAGCGGTGGTGGACAGTTCCTGTGCTTCCCCAACCGACTGCAGCCCTGAGGCTATATCTCTGAATAGGTCATTCGTATTTAGTGTCAGTAGCGTCATAAAAATAGACACAGTGAGGCAATAAACGCTCACCAATATTTTACCCGCGATGGGAGTGTCTCCGCTGGTATAGATGTTGTTTGTCATTCTAAAGCCTAGCCAAATTGCCACAATGTAGGCTAGAAACCACGTCGCATTTCCGACCATAAATACGGCCAGTAGATTCCACATTTCCATCTCAGACATATGTTTTCATCCTCGTGAGAGCTTTACGGATGAACCCGGTCAAAGTGCATCAATTAGCTGAAAATTCAGCAAATCCAAGCAGATTCAGAGGCTTTCAATTTGCCTGATGCTTTTAGTAAAGTCATCGGGCCGGGTCTCGCCGCAAAGAGTTTAAAAAAACCCCACCCGGACACTTATGAATCCAAAGTGGGGTATGAAGGCCTGCTATCACTTCTTGAGAGGAAGCAGCCCTACCTTCCTGCTGATGAACTACTTTGGGGCAGTGCCACCATGCTCGGACGGCGTAGATGAGCTAGGGTCAAGCAAGCAATATAAATGATAATCATTCGTATTTGTGCAGTCAATAGACAGTACCGTGCCCCCTATTGGTAATTTCTCGGTCTGTGAATCGTTTGAAGTTTTTCAATACTGCTTAGACTTGAGACAGCTCTAGATTTAGATACGGGGCCGTAAACGCCTGTTGTTGATACAGATGATCCTGCTGACACACTTAAAAGCTGAATTTGGAAAAGAGATATCTGTGGCGACTTCTCAACTCTCATGGTGCTGTCAAGGCCCTTGCTTCGGCTGTGTTACTCATGATGACGCTACTTAGATACATCTGAAGCTGGATGTGGAAAAAAAGGCCACGTGACTAATGCGATAGCCCCAGCTTCACAGGGGCTAATTAGGAATTCAGTAGCTGGATGCATAAGAGCATTGGTCAATGCTTAATGGGTGAGAGCACCTGATCCACTCGAGAGACGAGAGCGGCCATAGCCATGGCAATATATTTACATAATTGCGCATATGTGCAAGTATTAATTAATGGATGAGTCTCAACTAAATGATCTGGCCCAGCTGCTGAAAGCGCTTGGGGAATACAACCGACTATCGCTTGTTTATAAGCTGTGTAATTGCAGTGCGCCAGAAAACGCAATGTGTTTATGCGACTGTTGTAGCGTAGATGCCTCGGTAACCTCTAGACATTTGAAAGCCCTAACCCAACAGGGAGTGGTCAAGATGGAAAAGCGGGGACGAGAACGCTTGTATTCGCTTAATCGAACTGCTGTATCTGAAAAATTGAGGGCTCTCGCGGATGCAATTAAACCGTCTGAGCATGAGTTTGGATATAGGTAATCCGTTATTGTAAGCGCAGGAGTAGATAAAAATGGAAATGAAAGAGAAATGCGATTGTGAATGCGAGTCCAGTAAGTGTTGTGCAGCGGGAACTTGCGATTGCTGCCGGGACTCTTGCTGTTGCTAAAGACATGCGGTGCTTCGCGTTAAAAAGCCAAGGCAGGTTACCCTCAATTAGTCACGCTTAAGGGCCTCGGTTTGGGGAGCGCCGCCTCGTCTGCCTAGTGATTGGTTGACCCGGCAATTAATCGCTAGCGATTGATCCCCGCGGAGACGGGGCGGGTCAGTATCGCCTGTGACGGTGGATAATGCTCCCGCATCAATCTCGATCTTCTGCAGCGAGATCCTTGAAGCGCATTGTGAGTAAGTGTTTTCAGGTGAGATAGAGGCCCTTTTTACCCAACTGAAGTTACAAAAGCGGCTGGCGGCGCCTCTAGTTCGGTATTGAGAGTCCCGTTCCAACGGTTCAAAAAACCATAGAGCGACAGTACGGCGACGATTTCGACAATCTCGCGGTCTGAATAATGGGTCTTTAAAGCCTCAAAATCCCTATCCGTCACCGCATTGGGCTGCAACGCGCCATGCCACGCGACGCGCAGAACAGCGCGCTCAGCGGCGGTGAACAGTGCAGAGGTTTCGAACTCAAATACCGCTGCGATTTTCTCTGCATCGACGCCCAGTTGACTCGCACCGTAACTTGAATGAGCGGTGCAGTAGGTGCATCCCTGTGTTCGACTGCTGATGATCCCAATTAGCCTCTTCAGAGTGGGATCAACGTCACCTGTCTGAAGCACGGTATGGACGAGGCCACTCAGACTGTGCAGCAACTCGGGCCAATGACACAAACTCAGGACATCGTTAGGTTGATAACCCATGGACGCTTCCGCTTGCTTTAAAAAAGGTTCGCATCGCTCCATGAACTGCTTTTCAGGCGCTGCTATACGTGTCATTTCACCTACCTCTTATTTGCAAAAAACTGTTTTAGCGATGGGAGTGGAGATTCAATGCTCGCTCCAAATGCTGATGAAAGTGCACGATGGCTTTTTCAAAGTGACCGAACGTGAGGTGGGTGTTGGCACCACTGGCCAATGCTTGTTGAATCGCAGTGGCCGCGGCGCGATCCTCTTCCTGACCTGAGTCGTTGACGAAAGCCGCGTCTCGTCGGGCCTCTTCGGCAGTAATTGGGGCGTTGTCTGAGGTGGTGTTAATCAGACTGTAAATGACCCATTGAGACTGGCTGGGTGAGATGGGCTCCAGAATGACGAGATTACTGTGCTTAGACAGCACCGAGATACTGGCGTTGGGGAACAGCATGAAAACCGACGTCACCAAGCCGGTCAGGTCAAGTTTATCGGGCGCAGTACCACGTACCTGCTCGATACGCTTAAAGGGGTACACCACGCGCGAGTGCGCCCCGAAAGTCTCGATGACATTGAGATTATCGTAGCCGAAAGGGTAAAAGGATTCTTGATGCAGGGACTTGATGTGGTAGCCCTCCATCAAGGTTTCATAGAGCAGCTTCCAGTTAGCACAATCAGTGAGTACCTGTTGATCAAACAGTGCTTGATCGCCTGAAAAATAATCCAGTGCGTCTGACAGCAGCGCGGGGTCCATGTCTCCTTCTTGCTGCACGTAGATAATCCCGCCACGCTCTGTTGCAGAGACTTCCTTTAGGCCGTGTTGGTCTCGGTTCAGAGTTGGGAAGCCGCTCTGCCCTGGAATTCCTTTGAGGGAACCATCGAGCCCGTAGGTCCAGCCGTGGTAAGGGCACGAAAAGGCTCTTGTGCAGCCGTTACCTGCTGCTACCTGCATACCTCGGTGTCGACAAGCGTTGATGAAGGCCCGGACGCTGCCGTCTTCTCCCCTCGCTGCAACAATTGGATTGCCTGCTGCAATGCGAGCCACGTAGCTGCCGTTTTCGGGTAGCGCTGCAGAGGGGCAAAATGGCGTTGGATGCTGTCGTATTAGTTTACACTCAGCATTGAAGCGCTCGACACTCAGGTAGTGTGACACGGGTTCGCGCCACACCTGTTCGCCGAGATCGGTCGTACCGTCATCAATGTGCCTAAAAATACGTTCTGCCAAAGCGGCATCGTCAAGCAACGGAGTGTCGGCGACACCGTTGACAGTATTTTGAATGGTCATTGCCTTTTCCCAGTAGCTGAACCTTTAGCCTGAGTGAATTTTTCCCCGTGGTAAAGCCTGCAGTTTTCGGTGTGCCGTCAGAGCAGGGGCAGCGTCCGCAGACACTTATTTCTCAGGTAAGCGGTCATCTACTTTTCTGGCGGCTCATCAGGCTCATATTTTTGCAACGTTACCGCAGATCGTTGTCTGTCATGAGTGAAGGATGCGTCGCCAACTAATAACGCGGATTTAACCTCAAAAGCTAAGGCAAAAAAAAATTACTTGATCGATGTGATGAGGAGCATCTGATTATGCTGATATTATCGTGTGCTTGTCACGACCCCTAGCATAGGGGTAATGGGATTGTGTATGTGCCGATATTTACTGGTTGTTCTTTTCTGCATGACCTCTTGCGCGATCGCGGATGAATTTGAAGAATCAGAAAATCACCTCGATGTGTTCGTGGTGGTACCCCATCTTGAGGACCGAGAATTGGGCGAACCCAATGTCGACGAAGGTGGCGTGCCTGTTGTTTGGGATCATCCACTGCCTTTCTTCGGTCAGGAGGTCACGGAGTTGGGCTTCGAGTTACCACTCCCGTTCGGCATCAGTATCGTGCCAGCTACTTTTGAGCAGGATCTCATTCTCCGCGACCTTAATTTAGGCTTGCAAGGCGAGGCGGATCGCCCCATTGACGCGGTAAATTTCCAAAATCCCTCTGTGCGAAATACAGCACTTCAGCTGAAGTTTGATGCGTGGCTGTTCCCCTTTATGAATGTGTTCGCGACGATTGGACGTGTCGACGGGCGTGCCACGATTCCCCTAACTGTTCTCGGCAGCGATGTGCTACCAGAGCAGTGTGATCGACAGCTGGGCGCGCCCGATCTGTGTGAGCGTGAGTTCTCCGCCACGGCCAAGCCTAACTATGATGGGACCAACTGGTCGATCGGCACGGTTCTGGCTATGGGGTGGGATCAGTTCTTTGTGGTGCTGCCGATTGTTTACGCGGTGAGTGACATCGATCTTCTGGATACAGATGTTGATGCACTGAATATTAGTCCTCGTTTTGGCATCGACGTGGATCTCGATTCTTTTGGAGATTTATCGCTCTTTCTGGGTGCAACCTATCTCAAAGCAGAAGTTGAGGTGGCAGGTGACATTACCTTTGATACAGGATTGAAACCTGGTGAAAGCACGACATTGAGCTACCGTTTGGTTGAGGAAAATAGCGATGCATGGAATGGACTCCTCGGGGCCAATTGGCAAGTGACACCGGCTTGGGGAGTAATGCTGGAGATAGGTGCCGGCGGGACCCGAACTGATGTCATTGCGGGCGTCACGTACCGCTTCTGACAGACCTGGCTCGTTTCTTGAGCCCTGCAAAAACAGCTTACTTTGATCTCCAATGCTTTTTTTAGGGAGCACAGAAGGCCTTTGTTGTAGGGTTAGACCTCAGAAGCACAAATGGTATCGAACGTATCTAGCAAATAACTCAAGCATATGTTCCGCTCACCGCGCTAAAAGCGGGATTCGTGCCGTTAAAGTCGGCTGTAGTGAAATCGGGATACAACGCTCGGTGAGTACGAGCCGAACGCCTTGATGGGATTGTTGGCGCGACATCAACCGTTATAATGCCGCACCCCAGTGGTGCATGTAGACAAGCCTGAGGACAGTACTCCGAGCAATACGCTTTAAGGTTGGGGCTTCTCAGTTCGTAACCCGTTAACGAAGTGTTTGTGGGCGATTGGGTAGGGGTAGATCCCACTTTCCGACCGTTTTTTGCGCGTTGGAAGGCGCTGTAGCCGGCGTCGTAAAACCATTCAACGAGAGGGGAACCAGCAGTGACTCATCAATTTAGATGGTTGACCGCCATGCTCACATCAGTGCTGTGGTCGTCATTGGCTTTTGGGTCGGCGGTGGATGGTGAAGATAAGAAATCTTCCGAGGATGCCAAAGAAGAAAAGACCATCGCCGAGTTGATCGACGGCGACACCGAAGTCGCGGGGTTGTTTACTTTTTACCGAGACAGTGACACAGGCAAAACCACATTATTGCTCAAGAAAAATCAGCTTCGAAAGGAATATATCTATTTTGTGCATGTGGCTGATGGTGTTGTCGATGCAGGGAGTTTCCGCGGTGCATATGGTCCCCGCTTTGTTTTTACCATAGAACGTCGATTCGATAAGGTTGCCATCGTCAGGGAAAACACCGCCTTCTACTTTGACCCGGAGAACGCCATCTCCAGAGCATCAGAGGCCAATATCACCAGAGCGGTTCTCGCTGTTCAGCCTATTCTTGCTGAGGATGAGGAAACTGGCGAGCTGTTGGTGGATACGGACAGCCTCTTCTTGTCCGAGGCGTTTACCCGTCTCGCACCCACGCCAGATCCCGACGCAGACCCCAAGGCAGGATTCAAAGTGGGGGAATTCAATGCCGAGAAGAGTCAGATACTCGCGCTTCGCAGCTACCCGCTTAATACCGATATCGAAGTAGAGTACGTTTTTTACAACCCCAAACCCTTCGTGGGCGGCTCGGCTGCGGTGACCGACCCGCGCAATATTTCGATTAGAGCATTGCACAGCCTCATAGAGATGCCAGATAACGACTATCTGCCGCGGCGCGCTGACCCAAGGCTTGGGTCATTCAATCAACAAATAACCGATCTGACTTCCGATGAAGCAGCGCCTTATCGTGATGTCATTAACCGGTGGCATTTGGTAAAGCAGGATCCCAACGCCGCGATATCCGATCCGGTTGAACCGATTACCTGGTGGATTGAAAACACAACCCCTGTTGAGTGGCGCCCACTGATAGAGTCAGCTGCCCTAGAATGGAATAAAGCTTTCTTAAAGGCTGGGTTCAGTAATGCGGTCGCGGTGAAAATTCAGCCTGATGATGCTGAGTGGGATGCAGGGGATCTGCGTTACAACGTGCTGCGCTGGACTTCTTCGCCTAACCCGCCCTTTGGTGGCTATGGGCCTAGTTTTGCTAACCCTCGTACTGGCCAGTTGCTGGGCGCAGATGTGATGCTCGAGTTCTCATTTTTGAATCGCTCATCGTTAGCTCGCGAGCTGATTCAAGCCAAACCGCCCGCCACCAGTCCTATGCTCTGGCCCTCGCAACACCTTTGTTCAGTAGAGAACGTGTTGGGGATGGGGAGTGTATTCGCAGACCTGGCCGCCGATATGACTGTGGGGTCCGCCTCGATTCAGGAGCAACTGGTTCGTGATCGCATGTACTACCTGATTCTGCATGAGATCGGCCATACGCTGGGGATGAATCACAACATGAAAGCGACCCAAATACTGGATCTTGAGCAGATTCAGGACCCGCAGGTGATGGAAAGCGGGATTCTGTCTGGGTCAGTGATGGACTATCCCGCGGTCAACTATGCCCCTAGCGCCGATGAGCAGACGCTGTTTTACACCATCGCCCCCGGGCCTTACGACGATTGGTATATTGAGTACGCGTACTCGCCAGCGCTTGAAGATTCAGATGCAGAGCGAGAGAGGTTACTTGCCATTGCAGCGAGATCTTCAGAGGATGCTTTGGCATTCGGTAATGACGCCGATGACATGCGTAGCCCAGGTACGGGCATGGACCCTCGCGTCAACATTTATGATCTGAGCTCAGATTCGATTGGTCACGCGGTGTCGCAAATGGCGCTGATGCAGACCACGTTGAATAAAATGGCCGATTGGACTCCTGACGAGGGTCAGTCTTACCAACAGACCGTAGACGGCACAGCCTTAATTGTTCGCTTGTGGGGCATTAGTGCTGGCGTGATCTCTCGATGGGTGGGGGGCGTTTATGTGGATCGTGCTGTGGTTGGCCAGTCGGAGGATACTGAACCCTTGCGACCCGTCGAGCGGAGTCAGCAAAAGAGGGCTATGGATGCACTTAGTGCGCATCTTTTTGCGCCAGATGCCTTCGATGTGAATGGTGCGCTGTGGCGTACGACGGCACCCGAAAGGCGTGGATTTGAGCACGGAAGAGGTACTGAAGACCCCAAGATTCACCAGGCCGTACTGAGTGGCCAAAAGCGCGTGCTCGATCACTTGCTTCATCCCACTGTCTTGAGGCGTATTGTCGATACGGAGCTTTACGGTAATGCGTATCCCTTAGAGGAGATGGTTGACGACCTTACCGCCGCCATTTTTTCAGCCGACATGGAGGGTGCAGTGAATGGCTTTCGGCGTAATCTGCAAATGGAGTACGTGCAAAGGCTGGTTGCTGTTGCTGGAGTGTCCGGCGAGTCTGATTACGACACCTCCGCCAGAGGGGTTGCGCTGCTTCAGTTAATAAATCTCAGAGATGCCCTGGCGTCCGATGAGTCTCAGGATGCAATGACCCGCGCGCACCGGCACTTACTTGTGATCACCATTGGTCATGCTCTTGATAGGGAGGTGCGAGGGCGAAGCTGAGGGGTTTTGCGATCGGTGCCGCTTTTTGACGCTACGTAGGACAGTCAGCGGGCTGCTCAGGATGTTTGATGAGGGTGAGTACTATTTCTCCTACGCCGAACCCCCACTTTCGCATCTTGGATTCATTGACGACCACATTTTCGCTGATGCGGTACATACGATCATCAATGTGAACATCGATGCTGATGTCCTCCAGTGCAATACGGAGGGTATAGTCGAGGAACATGGCATTACCCTCCCATCGCGCCGATCCGGCGCCGATTACGTCACCGGCCGTGCCGATATAAGTCTGATCACCAGAGGGGGTTAGGGTCCAGATACGCGTTTGCTGTTCACCATCGTCGAAGATAAAAAGCTCATTCAGGGTGCCCACGCCTTCCGACCAACAGGCGATGATGTCAGCATTGAAATGGCGAATCGCTGCGCCAGAGAAGTCTTTTACAACGCCATGTGCCGAGAGAGCACCGTTAAAAAAATCCTCAGGCATGAAAGCGGGTGAGCGATCGCGGTAGTCCTCAATTGACGCGGTGCCGCAGCCGCCAAGCAGTAATGTAGCCAGGCAGATAAACATGCCCGTTCGACGCGATGAACTCCTCCTCTTTGTAACACACAAGCGAACGCCTCCTCCTAGCATGGTTGATTTCTCCAGTTTCAGTTCGATCGATACGAACTATTCAAGGGAGCGGATCGGAATGCTTGAAGGTCTTTGCAACGGTTATTAATGGGAGGACATTTTGTCTGGTAGGAGCATCATATGCTGAAAACGGTCGCTTCGGGTGATGAGATATTGAGCGATCTTGATGCCGATAAAGACTACACCTGCTCTGTGGTTGTGGTGAACGATTTTGGCGAGAGCGATGCTGGCCAGATTACCTTTACCACCGACCCGTCGGGTGGTCCACTCATTCGGCTGCTTCATCAAGCCACCCAGACTTAATCTACCAAACATTCAGATGTCGCTAAGCTGCCAATTTTCGCTGTGAGACAATTGTCGTGCGATGGACTTCGCTGGGTCGATGGGCTCGCCGGTCTGCTGGCAGTGGACTTATTTGCAGAGTTTTTCGTTCTCGGGTGGCTTGAGTGGAACGGAACTGACAAGAATGATTGGTTCTTTATGTTGTGGTGGAGTGTGGTGCTGATCTGGACACTGTCGAGCGGTCACAAAAGGTGGCGCGGAACCTTCGCCCAGGGCACAGATCGCTCTTAATTCAGCGATGCATCAGGAAAATCTGGATGATGCCTCAATGTAAGGTGCGGCGCCGTGGTTACGAACAGCGCCGGCTCCGGGTTTTCAGTGTCCGGCAAAGACCAGCATTTGCACCGGCATCAATAACGCCTGCATCCTTAAGATAATCGCGTGAATCACGCCAACGGTATCCACCATATGAAGGAACAGGGTCTGACCCAATCCAAGGTCGCCTTGCGCGATTAAATCGTGATTGCTGGTGTAGGCGTTTGCAATACACTTGCTCCCTGGCATGACATCCGTCAGGCCATCTTCGTAAAGGGGCTCCATCACTACTGTGAGAGAACCCGGTCGGGCGCGCTGTTGCGCGTCAAGCAAAACGTCTGAAGGTTTAAGTTGGCCCGCTGCTACGACAGGTTGCACGCGGGTGACTACCATTGGGATAACGGAGAAGGGCTTAGACATGCAGACCACTTCAGTAATCGTCCCGGGTTTGATGACTTGGGCCGATAGCTGATTGAAACCCGCAGCGATCTGAAATCGACCGGACTCAGGTCCACTGGATGGAATCAATACGCCAGCGGGTCGGAGAATAGGATTCACGTAGTCACCCCGCTGCAGGTAAAACTGAGCAACCTGGCCGTCTACTCCCGCATAGATCACGGTCTTGTCCAATGCGACCTGCGCTTGCTCTAACTGACGCTGTGCGCTCTGACGTTGTGCAGGAATAACGTCAGAAATCTGCGTTTGTGCTGCGGCGATATTAGCTTGAGCAGCCTCTACGCCACCCCTGCGCTGGTTAATAGTATTCTCGAGACGCTCAAGCTCTATCTTGCTGATCAGTTGCTGGCCGCGAGAGGCCAACTCAGACTTTTTGGCCAGCTCATTTTGAGCTTGTGCCAGCGCACTCTCAGCCTGTACCAGAGTTGCTTGCGCTCCCGCTAACTGCACTTCTGCCTGTGTGAATGCCGAAGCGATCTGATCGAGCTGACTCTCCGCGAGATTGACATTGGCCACCTGCGCGCTGTCCAAAAGGCTGAATACGGGATCGCCAGCTGCAACTGAATCCCCATTCTTAACAAAAATCTCTTCGACACGGCCACCACCCTCAGGTAGCAAGGGAATGGTTCGAAAGTAAGGGCCTGCATTTGTTGTAGACGGGTGGTAATAAAAGACGATGGTGATCAGGGTCACGGTTAGCATGAGGCAGGCAGTGATGCCCCAACGCAGTTCATACCACATAGTGAAGAAAGTGATCTGATCTCCCCAACGCTTCCCCTCGCGGTAACGGCGATAGAGATAATCGGGGAGGACAGTTATTAGAGAACAGAGAATGAGTTCCAACATGATTAACGACCCTCCCCGCTGTTATCTACTTTAGGAGCAGGGGTGCTGCCCTCCTGAGCGGTCAGTTTTTTCAAAGAATCTGAAATACTGTTGATTGGAGTGAGAAAGTCAGGGAGTTTCAGCAGTGCAAGGATGAGCGCGGCAACCCAGAATATATTGTTGTGGGTGAACAACGCCAGCAGAGCTAGGACCATGATGAGTTGTGATTGTGTATTGCTGTGCTTGTGGGCTAATTGTTCTGGTATGGCGTGAAGCTTTAGATAAAAGACGCCAATGATCAATACCAATGCGATCACAATGAAGGTGATCGCCGAGAACAGCGGATCGCCACCATCGGCTCCGCCTACAAAGGGCGGAAGTGCATGTGGTGCGAGGGGGTGGAGATCTCCGGACATGGTGTTAGCCTCGATGTTAATAAAAGTTGTCGCCGCCTTATGCTGCCGCCGAGCGTTGCTGCCTTGCCATCATTTTTCGCAGGTCATCGGTAGTGAGTGTGCGCTTGATGCTTCGGTCAGGATATAATTGATCTGTTAGTTGTCCGTCGGGCGCGTATAGCTCAAAAAGCACCAGTGCGCCCTCCGCACCGCCTTGTTCCATATGTATATCGCCTGGTGGCATCTTCGCGTAGTGCCCTACCTGCCTGACAGTAGAAGAGGTGGACTCACCATTCTCAAAAGTACTGACGTGCAATTCACCCGCTAATACTACCGAAGTGGTCGTGCAAAGATGGCGGTGNAAATGACAATAGCTATGGGGATCCCATCGGTAGAGCACGCTCAGGTGCCCAGAATCGTCGATATCAAGGATGGTTCCCCAGTAGCTTACCGGATAAGGGAAATCCTCCTCCTCTTGATAATGGACCCACATCAAGCTCTCGTGGTTAAGCAGATTATGTTTCATAGATATTCTTGCTTCCGCTCACTTAAGCCCTCCGTTAAGTCCATGATGGAGGTTTCACTGTGACAGTCAACCAGGCAAGCAGAGCCTGTCATGATTTGCTGGGCAAAGAGGGCTTATTAATGGTCGGCGTCCTGCCAATATGTGAATGCTCTGAATAATGCTATTTGACCTTGGATTAACGGTATTCTAGAGAGGTCATATGCCAGAANGGACCGCGGGGGTTTTTCTTCAGACCATTAATTGCCCGACCCTTAACCTATGTTGTGCCGTCTGATGCCACTAACAATCAGTAGCGGTCTCGGTGCAATGAGACCAAGAATGTCAACGAGGGCTAGTTTAGGAAGGCATTATCACATGGATTAGCCGCCTTTTTTGTATGAACGGCGCTGATTCCAACCGAGTCGCACTATATAAAGACAGGGGGCTCTATAAAGACAGGGGGCTCTGCCATANGCTCTGTTGTTCAGTAGACGATTTCCTGAGCGATAAAAGGGCCGTCGACGCAAATGCGGCGACCATCAGGCGACGCACATGCGCCACAGATTCCCACGCCGCATTTGGTGAGATAATCGATGGCACTGAAAATTTGATTGGCGCCAACGTACTGTCTTTGCACTGACTCACTGGCATGAATCATTGCTTCGGGGCCACAGTTATAAAATACCATGCGCGATAGCGCGGTCGGTGTCTGTGTAGACAAGAAGGCCTCCAGGGCCTCGCTGATGCGGCCTTTAAAGCCGGCACTGCCATCGTCGGTCGCAATAGAGACGCNCGCCACTCGATCACATGCGTCGCGAAAATACAGTCGGTCAGCTGTTCGTGCGCCCACAAAAATATCGGCGGATTGTGCGGCCGAACCAAAATCTTCGGCTATCTGGTAGACCGCAGCCAATCCTGTGCCGCCCGCAACACAAACAATGTGAGCCCCCTCGGGTGGCGTTACCGCCACGCCGTGAGGACCTCTAAGATAGACGGCATCACCGATATTTAAGTTGCAGCAGTGTTCAGTAAATTCACCCACATTGATCACCGCCAGTCGCACCGGCTTGTGAGTCAGGCACGAAAACGGTTTTTCGCCAACCCCCGGGATCCATACAAATACATATTCACCGGCCTGAATGTCTAGATCGCCATCCAATGTGATGATGTTAATGTCCTCACACACCGTCTCGTTCGCCGCCACAGTGTAAGGTTTGAAGGCCATATCGAGGTCGTAGCGAGTCTGCTGACCAGCGATATGAGTGCCCTCGGTCAGATCGTTGGCCAGCGCTCGAAAGTATTGCTGCACCGCGGCCGTATTCATTCCGCTTAAGCCTGATCCAATACCCAAAATATTGGCGCCGCAATCGAGTGCTGCCCCGCAATCTGCTGCTGACGAGAGTCCGCCACAGCCTATAATGGGGAGTTCGGTTTCTGCCCGCAGATTTTTGATNGCCNTGAGTGTGATCGGCAAAACGCCTTTGCCGGACATGCCGCCCAAGCCGTTACTTAGTACAGCATGACCGTGGCTGTCGGTATAGCCTGGTCCCGCCGTATTGATCGCGCAGAGTGCGGCCGCACCACCCTCAAGCGCGGCACGGCCAATGACAGCAATGTCATCGACGTTCGGTGTTAATTTGGGTATGACAGGGACATCAACCGCCTCGCAGACTGCCGATACCACTTCTCGAACCATCTGCGGGTCCTGGCCCATTGCCATGCCGTAGCCTTTGGCATGCGGACANGATAANTTGAGNTCCAGACCATCGGCAACGGGGGCAAGCCGGCGAGCCACGGCNACAAACTCGTCCACAGAACCNCCAAATATGGAGACGAGTAAAAATCNGTCTTCAGGGATACTTAGTTCGCTCAGACCCAGGAAAGCCTCTTCGACACCGGGGTTGGTNAGACCCACCGCGTTAACAAAGCACCCCGGCGCGTACTGGCTATAAACCGGNTCTCGGTAACCCGCCCGAGGCGATAATCCGATACTTTTGGTNGTGATGACCCCGACCTCGGGCATCGTATCGATCACCCGCTGAATAATTGAAGGAGTGGTGGTCACGATGCCGGAAGGTATCGTGAAGGGCCCTGATAACTGTTTTCCGAGAAACTCGGTGACCAAGATGATGTCTCCGTGATGGATTCGGGATTATACGATGCTTGGTGAAAACCCGTCTTGTTAATCGTGGTGCCAGAATCCTGTGTGCTCAAGGTTTATGTGCCGCAGAATGTTCTGGTAACCCGCTCCTCTTCAAGGGGCGTGCGAGCCCACTCGTCATCACCGGCTTGCCACTCATAAGGTGAAGCGAATCGATCCACCAATGCTTGGGCCCACTCAATATGGCCCGATTCGATGGTGTCGATCGCGCGCTGCACCAGATGATTACGAGGAATGATAGCCGGATTGACTCGGTACATGTTCGTAGCGATGAGACTCTGGTCACCATTGTTGGTTTTTTGTCGCGCGCGCCACTCTTGAGCCCAACGGTTCAGCGACTCAGATGGGGTAAACAATTCCGGTATTGGCGAGTGTTCCAGGTTGTCATTCGCCCATTCGGCCAGCCATCTGAATGCGAGTGTGAAGTCGAGTTTTCCTGTGGCTAAGGCGTCATGAAATGTCTGTACCAGCGCGGCATCGGATTCCCGAATAGTGTCCAGCCCCAATTTAGCTGCAAGCCAACTTTGATGATGGCTNTGGAATATCTCAGGGTAGCGATCAACCACGGTNTGCGCGGTATGTCGTGCCGTTTCTGCAGAGTCGTCGATCAATGGCAACAAACACTCAGCCAACACAGCCAGATTCCAGTGCATGATGCCGGGCTGGTTGTGCCAAGCGTAGCGGCCTTGACGATCGATAGAGCTGAAGCTTGCCTCGGGGTCAAAATGATCCATGAATGCGCAGGGACCGAAATCGATGGTCTCACCGCACAGTAGCGCGTTGTCGGTATTCAGTACGCCGTGAACAAAACCCAGTACCTGCCANTGCGCCACCAATCGCGCAAAATGCTGGCAAACGCCTTCCAATAGTGTAGTTGCAGGTTTGGCATCACCGTCAATAATCGGTTGCTCGGTTGATTCGGCAAAATGTCGCGCTACGGCATAGTCCACCAAGCTCTCCAGCCCCTCGCCGCCGCGTGTCATTGCGAAAAACTGGATGGTGCCGACCCGAAGATGACTACTGGCGACTCGGGTAAGAATAGCTCCTTGCTCTATGCGATTGCGGACCACAGGCTCACCGGTAGCAACAGCTGCCAGCGCACGGCTTGTAGGAACGCCCAGCCCCGCCATTGCCTCTGACACAACGTACTCGCGAATTACAGGGCCAAGGGGCGCGCGCCCATCGCCACCGCGAGAGTAGGGAGTCGGCCCCGCACCTTTNAGCTGCACATCAACACGGTGTTTAGACGGGGTGATCCACTCCCCGAGCAGCGTGGCGCGCCCGTCACCCAACTGAGGGTTGTATTGCCCAAACTGGTGGCCGGCATAAACAGTGGCGATGGGTTNAGAGTCAGTAAGGAGCTGATTACCGGCTAGCGCTCCCAGCTGCTGTGGATCCGACATAGGGTCTCCGCGCCATCCCAGCTGTTCAGCGAATCGTCGATTCCAGAAAATCAGTGTTGGGTCAGATACGGGATCCAGCTTTTGGGGCGTGCTGAAAAGCCCTCCAAGCCGCGCATAAGAATGATCAAACCCCGGTATTGATGTGGCGGTCATCTCAATTTCCAATATCAGCCACCGAACAGTTTTTTGATAAAGGAGCTGGCCTTTTCTTCTACTGCATCCTGAATTTGCTGTTTGGCTTCATTCTCAATGATTTGTTGCGCGATCATCGCTACATCGAGCTTGCAGTTAGCCCCGGATTCCGACGCTAAATTGCCAACACAATCAAGAGGCCAATCTACCCCTGAATAACGCTGGTCAATCACGCAGAGTGGGCTCACTTGCATAATATCGTTGTTTACCTGACCCTCGAGGCGGAAGCCAAAATCGAAGGTTTTCAGATCCACATCGCCGGAACCTTTCATCTCGACTCCGGTAGTGGCAAAGCGGAGTTTTTCAATATCGCCAGCGCCCTTTTCAAAGTCGATTGCGAGAGAGAGATCTGTAATCAGTGTGTTACTGGGTAAGCCCGTAATAGGTGGAATCTTGTTCACGGCCGCCACTGCGCTGCATACCAACCCCTGAATCGAGACTTTTTCAATTACCAGGTCTGCGCCGCCGGCATTGACTTCGCCATCGATTGCGGCCAGTAAATCGTCACTGGTTGCGCCTTGGGTGTTGAGATCCCAGCCCATTTCGATGCGGCCCGATGCGGCATCCTGATTGCCCAAGCTACCGAGAAGCAGATCCATGTTGACGCCTTTCAACCCGCCCTCAATCTCGGCTTCTACTGTCGGGCGGCGGGCGTTGACGGCAATACGTGTATCTAGCTGACCCTCGTGGAGTACACCGCGAATGTATTGAATATCGGCAATCCCATCGAGCACCCGCATGAAAACCTGAGCATCCGTAATCGACTGGCCTCCGGCAATGAGTTCATTGGCGGTCACCCGCAACTCCAGATCAAGATCCCGAAGCGGCCCTACCGGGAGCGGCACAGATGCCGATTGCTGCTCTTTCTGTGGCGCGTCTTGCGAGGGATTCTGGGGAGACACGCCGCCTGCGTTCTCAGAAGGTGCCGCGGGCGCAGCAACAGCGGGTTGCATTTGATCGGCATTCAGCCGCGCGGTCGCCACATTGAGTTTAATTTCAGGACTCTCCAGTGCTGACCAGATCATCTGTCCTGATACATCGCCGCCGGGGAGTGTGGCTTCGAGTGTCAAATCGACTTTGGCAGGTTTAAGCAGAAAATCGCCGGTTAAGGAGCTGGTTATAGGCTGGGTCAGCGCTCCGGTCACTTCTGCTCCTAAATTTTCGAGCTGAATCTTGCTGAAATCTGACGCCACGCGGATATCGCCATCGAGGATGATACCCAAAGGCGGGGCACTGCCATCCCCCAGTACCGTCATGACGCCTTCAAGTCGCATGGGTTGGTTTTTTGTATTGACCTCAGACAGTGTCAGTGTGTCGATGTTGATCTGATTGCTCAGGCTGCCGTCTCGAGTGCGCAGGATCAGTGTAAGGTCCTCGAGACGCACGGCTTCAGCAACGATCGCCACTCCTGCAATGGCGGCGCCTTCGGCGAGTTGCCGCTGCCGCTCTTGCGCTTTGTTATCCCTGATCAGTTCGCCGCGTTTCTCCCACTGACGATCACTCATGATGGGTTGTGGCTCAGGCGCGGGGGGAAGTGCCTGAGGCTCAGTAATATCAGCTTTGACGCCACTAATCACGATGGTGCCTACGTCAACATTGCCACTCAGCAGCGGTAGCAAAGAGAGCCCAACGTCCAACTCTCTGAATGAAGCGTTAATCCGTTGGTCATATTCTGATCCGGCAGGAAGATCCAGTGACGCTTTCTCCAGTCGCAGACCAAATCGAGGGAAAAGACTGAGTTCGGTCTCTCCCTCAATCATTAACTCACCGCCCGTACTGGCTCGCACCTGCTCCTGTGCCATTTCGATGAGCGCTTGCTCATCAATGAACATCGGTATTAGCAGCATCGCCAGCACTACCACTGCGAACAAACCACCCAGAATCCAGAGAATCACCAGCATGCTTCTTTCCCTCCTAGGGCATCACGATCTCAGCATAGCAAAGGTTTCAGGTGCGGGAAGCGTTTATCGAGGATGTTCCGCGCCGCTCGACGTGCCGCTCAAGAATGCGCTCACGTTCATCGCAAATCTGGCCGACTGACTTTAGGCGCCATAGTGTTTCCTTGGCGAATTGGTAAGACGCTTTGAGGTCGACGATCGGATCTGGGTAGTCCACAGGATGGAACTGACGCTCCAGCGAAGAGCGCAGCCACGGCTGATGGATAAAGGGCAGCGGTAAGCCGGCCAATTCCGGCACCCAAGTTTGAATAAAGTCTCCCTCGGGGTCGTGCTCCAGGGATTGTTTGACGGGATTGTAAATCCGGATGGTATTGATGCCTGTGACGCCAGCCTGCATTTGCATTTGCGGGTAGTGAATGCCGGGCTCAAAATCGAGGAACAGTGAACCCAACCATGCCGCACCCAGGCGCCAGTCCTGCCAAAGATGATGCGTAAGGAAAGACACCAGCATGGCCCGTGAGCGGAAGTTTATATATCCCGTATTTTTCAGGCATCTCATGCTGGCGTCGACTAAGGGATAGCCGGTTTGTCCTTCGCACCATGCAGTGACTTGGTCTTCATCCTGTCGGCGAGGAAAAGCGATATAGCCGCGATTAAGATCTTCGCGTTCCATCCGGCATTCCATCTCGAATTTCTGAATAAAGTGGCAATGCCAGTGGAGTCTGGATTCAAACGCCGACAGGGGTCTGCTCCAATCTCCTCGCGCCTGTCGAGATTTTAATGCGCGGTAGATCTGACGCACGCTCAGATTTCCCCATGCCAGATAAGGCGATAATCTCGAGCAATGCTGTCTGCTGGTTTGCGGCTTCGAAATATGCCGCTGATAACCCTCTGCTCGCGACGCGAGAAAACTTTTTAGTAATCGGTTTCCCTGAGACGCGCCCCCGACTAAAAATTCGGGTTTCTGTTCATGCCAGGAACGCAATCGTAATGAGCGCGCGCCGGCCAAAGCCTCTGGTAGGGGCAATGCTTTTTTCGCGAGTCGTGTCAAATCGATGCTCACCTCGTCTGCTGACATCACCTGATGCCACGAGCGATTCCAACCTTTACGATTTTTCCGGCCTCGTTGAATACCGTTGGTCTGGAATTCCTGCCAGTCGACGTCATTTCTGCGACACCATTTTGCCACGCGCAAGTCCCGCTCGAAGGTGGCCTGAAGACCTGTCTCTTCATGGCTGAATAGTTTTTGGATGGGTAAGGCTCGGTGCAGTGCCTGCAGCAGCGCCTCTGGCTTTCCTTCAAGACTATGGACTTCTGTCCCGAACGGTTTGAGCTGATTATTCATCGCCATCAGCGACTGTGTGATGAAGTGCCAATGTCGACCTCGATAATGAGGATTTTTCAGAAGATCGGGCTCGACGCAATACAGCAACAACACCGGACCGTCGTGCGCTAGTGCCTCTGCCAGAGGCTGATGATCCGCGAGGCGGAGATCGCGCTTGAACCAAACAACGTTCACGAGGCTTGTTCAAATCCAGAGAGGAGGGGATTCGCGATTTCCACACCGCGCCGCCCATCCAAAAGAGAGACCCGACCGCGGAAAATGGCACTGTAAATCAATCTATAGGCATCACGGTCAAAGGCAGTGGGCGTCGCAGTTTGCAGTGCAGTGGTAGCGGCCTCTGTGCTGTCGAAACTTCCAAACCATGCCCATTGATCAACAAGATGAAACTGCTCTTCGGGCTGGTAATCCGCGGGGCGAATGGTGTGCTCCCTGAGCAAGACGGGGCCGTTAAATGGCCAGGCCACAATGCGCTGTTGACTGAGTTGATCGGCGAGTCGGGTATTATGAGACTCGGCCGATTCCTCTCCCATGCATGCGCCGTCGCAGTGCCCGAGTTGATATTGGAAGCAGGGGCCAGTGCCGCGATCTAAACCCATTACCCGCAGGCAAAGTGCATGATCCCTCGCCAGATTCTGCAATGTCGCGATGACTCGGTGTTTATTGGCATACAGACCAAAAGTATCGATGCTGCGATCGCCCGATGGTGCAAAGTCTAAGGCTATTGGGTTGACGAATCCGGATTCAGATTCTGCCAGCATGATTGTCCACAACTTTCGTAACCGGCGTTGCCGCCGGTTAAACAGCGGCACCTCCGCTTTGATCGCCGCGTTTTCAGCGAGTAGCGCGCCAATTTCCCCCGCTGTGAGTTCACAGTCGATGCGGTGTAATTGAGATATCAAGCGCTGATGGCGTCCCGGCTTTCGGCCCTCATTGAAGTGCTGTGCCACTCTGCTGCGGATATCGACGCTTTTACCGATGTAGAGCAGCACGCCATTGTCATCGTAAAAGCGGTACACCCCACTGCATTGAGGTAGGGCTTCGATCGTGATGCCAGAGCGGGAGAGCTTGAGTTCGTCAGCAACCATGTTGTGAGTTTCGCGTTTCCAGTGCGCAATGGCAGGCGGTGTCTGCCTTTTGTCTGAGTTATTGGACTTAATGGCCACAATCCGTTTTTTATGAGGGAACCGCGGCACGCCTCAGGTCGTAGCCTTTTTGACTAAGTGATGAAACGTTACGGGTCTTAGGTATGAAGGTAAATTTGCACGACTTGAACGATGCTATGGTAACAAAAGTGGTGATCGAGTCAGTGGATCTCAGTCTGTATATTGCGCACGCAACGGTTGGGGAAGTTGAGCGCGTTATCGCCGACCGTCAAGGCAGAGTGCTCAAGACGCACAATCTCCTTGAAATGCAGCGCACCCTTCGAAAAAGGCTGGATTGCCATTTTTTCCTCCGCCAGCGTAGCGCGTATGACGAGATGGTAGGACACCCACATCAAGCCGCGGATAATTGCATGGAACTTCCTCTAGGTAGCGACCCTCTGCCACCTTGGCTGAATTAGCGCTCCGGGGCAGTGGCCTCGGTCGACAGGTCATCCTCTTCCAATTGATGCCCCCAATCTCGCTTAGCCTTGAGGTAACGCAGATTGTAGTTATCGACCCCGCAAACGTGTTTCACCTGCTCGATATGGGGGACACCCAAGGCGGTGAGGTCTTCTACTTTTTTCGGATTGTTGGTCAGTAACCGTACCGGTTTCCCCTCAGCGAAATACTTCAATAGTGCCGCCGCATCGGAAAAGTCTCTCGAATCGTCGGGCAAGCCCAGCGAGCGATTTGCCTGATAGGTATCTTCCCCTGCATCCTGTAGCAGATAAGTGGCTGCTTTGGCCCACAGCCCAATGCCGCGCCCTTCATGCCCGGCCATGTAGATCAGATACCCGCCCTTGGGATCATCGGCAATCCTATCCAGCGCCGCCTCTAGTTGGGGGCCACATTCGCAGCGTCGTGAACCCAGCACATCACCGGTAAGGCAACTGGAATGGACGCGCACCAATGGGTTCTCGCTCTCCTCGGGATTGCCAATGACCAGTACGCTATTCACCGCAATGCTGGAAGCGAGATGAGAGAACAGATGTTGGCCTCCTTGTTCTCTCAATGTGCTGGCAAGATGTTCCACTTCACTGAGTTCTGTGCTGCGGACACAGGCATACCACCTCACCGTGGGTTGGCGGTCGCCCCGCGCCAGCGGTAGGGGAATTGGGCCCATCAGGTTCAGGTGTTGGCCCGGTCCCGGGGACTCAGCTATTTCCACAGGCGCACCTGACCCATCGATACGAAAGAGTTTGCCATCTTTGATGAGGCGTTCTCTGATCTCTGGGTTGATGTAGGTAAACATAGTCATTCCCGAAAGGTTGCCCGACAGTCTTGGCCTACCGCGCTAGCCGATTTTGTTAGGTGCGCTAGTATAAAGGGGTTTGCACCGGATGTTGCGGTTGCTGCTGGGTAATACAGTGAATGCCGCCACCCATGGCAAACAGTTCTCTTGATTCGACCATGAGAATGTCACGGCCGGGATAGACCTCAGTCACTATTTCCCGTGCCATATCATCGCAGCGGTCATGAAAGCTGGGGCATAGCACCGCACCGTTACAGACATAGTGATTGATATAGCTGTAATCGACCCAATCCCGATTGTCCCGCAGCGTCGTTGGTGCCGGCAGTGGGATGACTTCGAAGCCGGCAGCCTCTATGGGGGCGACGAGTTCAGGCCAAAGCGCATGATCTGGGTGCGTATGATTCTGTTGCTGATGGAGGAGAACGCGCCCGTCGGGTGTGAAGCAGGCGACAATATCAACGTGGCCCTTGGTGCCATTGAGAAAGTTATCTCGCCATAGACCTTTGGATAACCAGATGGCATGTTGTGTCCCCAGTAAGCCGTGAATCTGTTGGGTGACATCGTCGCGATCGCAGTTAGTGTTACGCTGCGGATCTAGCTGGACCGTGTCGGTCAGCAATACCCAGTTAGAGCCGCTGACGTGAATACCTCCACCTTCGTTGACAATGAATGAGCGTTCCAATCGAATATTGAGCTGCTGCGCAATGACGGCTGCAATCTGATCGTCCAGAGACCAATCCAGCTCGGTATTTTGGCCCCAGCCATTGAACTGCCAGTCGATCGCCAGAAGCGCTCCCTCTTCGACCACGAACGTGGGGCCAATGTCACGTAACCAGGCATCGTTTAACGCAACTGGAATGCACTCGATAGCGGCGGAAAGGTATTGTTTCGCGATAGCCAGATCATCTGAATGGCAGAGCATCCGCACACGCTCATAATCGCTGATATGGTTGGCCACCCGGGCCCAGGCACGCTGAGCAGCCTCTCTGGTCAGCCCAGAATCTTTGTAGCTGTCCCGCGGAAAACCCATCCAGGTCGCTTCATGGGGCGCCCATTCTGGCGGCATGTGCCTTGAGGGGCTCACGGCGCGATTCCGGGTATCCCACCGTCTCGTGCTTTTCCATTGGGCTTTCGAGGGTTAACGCGCGATTCGGTGAGTGCGGAGTAAGTGTCGGGCCGTCGCGTAGCAAAAAATGGAAATAGGGTAAGCCAATCTTCTCTTTGCCCAAGATCTATTTCGGCAACCAGCGCGACGGTTTCATCCCTTGGAGCCTCAACGATGACGCGACCAAAAGGATCGATCAGGCAGCTGCTCCCATAAAATGTGAGCAACCCTTCAGTGCCATAACGGTTTGGAATAGCAATGAAGAGGCCATTGGCGATCGCATGTCCTGAAATGACCTGCCTGAGTAATGGCGCGGTATCGAAATCGGGGTAGTCTGGTTCAGATCCTATAGCGGTCGGGTAGCAAAGTAGATCGGCACCCGCCAAGGCATAGCAGCGCGGCACCTCGGGGAACCACTCATCCCAACAGGTTGGGTTGCCTAAATTGAGGTCTTGTCCATCTAAGCCGAGGGTGTGTACCGGGTAGGGGTCAGTTGCAGGACCCTCTGCAAAATAGTGGTCCTCAAAGTAGCCTTCGGTCACCGGGATGTGCAGCTTGCGGGTGAAACCGACTACGGTTCCGGAACGCGCCACGATCACCGAAGTGTTCAGGCCGCGATTATCGGACGCACCTGATCGCTCGAAAAGCGAAATCTGAATGTGCACGTCGCACTCCCGGGCGAGCTGTTGGGCGAACATCACGCTTTCACTGCTGGCAATATCCTCAGCGGTTTCATTGGCATTACCCGAAGGTGGTCGATCCGCTGGATAGCGGCTCAGTGTTAGCTCGGGCAAGAACACAACATTCGCTCCTGCAGCTGCGCAGCTGCTAACGCCATCATGGATTTGCGCTTGATGGGTTTCGGTGCACTCGTACCAGCGGGCTTGCACCAGCCCCACACTGACGAGTCTGGGATCGCGACCGGAAACCGGGCATAGGCTGGGTAAAGGTTTGCTACGGATTACTCTCATCGTTTTTACCCTAGATCTCAACGTCCCAGCCTAGGTGGCATGGGTGTTGTGCTCAAGTACCCCAAAGGAGTAAGAAGGCGGCGCGGTGGGGTAAGCCGAATACGGCGGCCCACAGCGATCAGCATGACGGACCGCGTGGGTGAAGAATAAGGCTAGGGTGTTGTAATGCCCGACCCCAATGGAGGGAAACCCGCCAATACCCTGATCGCGGCCGCATCAAGTGCGGCCTGATCACGAATCGTTTCTTCTTTGAGCTTGGATTGTGTCACGCTGCGCCAGATTGACGCACTGCTACCCGGATCGATCATGTCGATGATAAACGTCCCTTGCGTGTACTCCGTGACGCGCACGTCGGTCTGATTCATGCAGTTGTAGCAGCTGTACATGGCATGGCGGTTGTAACGGCTGTAGCCAGCTGATACGCCATATGACGCGGTGTTGTATGTTTTTACATCGGTCTTGTCGACCATGTTCAAGTGCCATGTGAGCAGTAAATCTGCGTCTGAAGTCTTGGTAACGAAAGTGAAACCTTTCTGTTGAAGCGCGCTTTTCAAGGCGCTATCGATGCGATCTCGCTGAAAATCTGTGAGGTTGTTCGGATTGTTACCGCTCACTTCACCGCTCAATGCATAAAGCCCGAACGTTTTCGTCTGACCAAATTGATAGTCGGGAGAGAAATCCACAACCGCTTCTGGAGGTTTAGTTGCGCAAGCCGCCAGAGTGATCGCCATAAGGCCGATGAGTGAGAGTCGAATCAATTTCATTGCTGTCTCCAAAACAAATATGCATCCGTTCCAACAGGCGCACAATGTAGCAGGGTTTCGCAGACCTGCCAGCCCACATTATTGCTGCTAGCGCTGGGAATGCGATTTTGTTGGGTTTTGACGAAGCTCATCGGTGTATCAGGAGCCGCCGCACTGAGACAGCACCTGCTGAATAACACGGACATGGCCTTTGATCAGCGCTGTTTGACTTTCCATCAAGGCGTCGCGACGTTGCACCCAATCGCGATATTGTTTGGGTTGTACGCCCACTAGCGGGGTTTCCAGTGCAGCGATCGGACGAGATAGCAGTTCTTTTCGCTGACGCAGCTGGACTAGCCAGGGTTGCACCTCGCCCACGAAGAATTTCTTCACCACTGCCTCAACTGCCTGTGAGCGCGTGGTTTTTCTCCCGAAGGGACACAGTGGCCTTTCCTTGTCGGCACGCGTCAGCAGGTCATTCGCCCTCGCTAACTGCTTTGCCACTTGATCCATCGACAACAATAATGCACCGCCATCACCTGCCCGGAGGTCGCTCAGTAACAGTTCGAAATCGCGATTGCTTGCTATCCAATTTCCCTCTAGCCAGGCTTCGATCTGTCGCCCAAGTTGGATTAGCGTTTCGACGATCCTGCTGTCGGTTTGTTGTGGGTAATCCCTCAGCGTTGTTGGTGCGGACCAAAAAGCTTCCCATTCAGGGCCTGCTAATACCGCCTGATGGATGCTCAAAGGCAGCCATTGCTGTCGTTGAGCGCTCGCTCGACCAATGATCCCTGCCAGAGAGGCATCCTGTTTTTCCAGAAGTAAGCCAATACAGGCGGGCGCCAAACGGATGAACTCGAGGTCGAGCAATAAACGTTGGGACGGAGACGCCGATCTTCCCAGCTGACTGTTTCGTCTACCGAGATTGATTTGTAGCTCGCAGCCAGATAGCGACAGAAAATCAATGAGATCGATCTGTTCAACGCGCGCTATTTCGATTTTCACCGATTTCGGTGGTGCCAAACTCGTATTGGATGGTAGTAGCGGTCGCGGCGCTAAGGCTGTTGCGCCCGAGAGACGCTCCAGGTACTGACTTAAGGTGTCGACTCCGGTGGGCGTTTGTTGACAACTTCCCAGCAATAAACAGCTTGTCAACAACCAAAGTCGTGCGTTCACGTGTGCAATGCGTTCTTCGCCTCTCCTCGCCACCGGGTGAGGTGCGCAAACGATTCATCTGGGACAGATCTAGCGCCCCATGCTGCGAAGTCCAACGCAGCCAACAAATCAATATCTGCGAAAGACAGTGCGTCACCAGCAAGAAAAACGCGATCCGCTAAGGCCTCGTTAACCACAGAAAATCCTGAAAGCAGTCGCGTTTTCCCGCGTTCTGCCAACTCAGGTAGCTGTGAAATATCGGCCGGTCCCGGTAGCGCACGGTTCACATACTTGGGATGAGTGTTGCGAAAGACATCAGCAATAGGGCTGAAAATGTCGGTAAAGAGACGGTGATTCCAGTTGAGGATGTGGGCGCGCTCCTCGGCAGTTCGACCCAATAGTGGACGCTCGGGGTGCAAGGTCTCCAGAAAGTGAGCGATCGCAATGACCGCGCACAGCACAGAGCCATCATCGAGCACCAGCGCGGGTACGGTCGCTTCCGGCACGATGGCACGGTAATCTTCGCCGAGCTGTTCTGCTGTACCCAGATTGATCTGAGTGCTGTTAAGTGCAATGCCCTTGTAGTCCATGAACATTTTGAGACGAGCGGGGTTTGGGGCGGCATCGAAGGTATACAAGTGCATCCTAGCGGCTCCTAATTATGTGATGGGCGATTATAGCGGTGTTGGTCAAAGCTACTCAGTCTGTTTTCGATCTTTTTCGCAACCGCTATACTCCGCCCTCAATTCTAGGAGATAGCGACATGCGTCTTTTCTTCATTAGCCTGTTACTGGCCCCTTTGGCGGCAATGGCCATGGATCTAACCGACCGGCAGCGTGCCGATATCGAAACCCGTATCAAGCCTTTTTCGGAAGTGTGTGTTCAGGGTACGGCGTGCTCAGGCAGCGGGGATATGGCTGCGAGTGCGGGTCGCTCGGGAGAGGACGTGTATAACGGCGCCTGTATGGCCTGCCATTCTGCAGGTATTGCGGGAGCACCCAAGGTCGGTGATCAAGTGGCGTGGGCTGCCCGGATCGGCAAGGGCATGGATGCCTTGTATGACAGCGGAATCAACGGCATCGCCGGCTCGGGCATGATCGCCAAGGGCGGTTGCGTTGACTGCTCTGACGACGAGATCCGCGTGGCAGTGGATTACATGGTGGAGGCCAGTCGCTAAAAAGCGCTTACGTCGTCTGTGAATGACGCTTCCCTGAAGGAAAGCGCAGTTTTCAGGTGGGGCACTGCCACCACCTCACTCTCGGCCATGTCTGCAAGCGTGCGCGCTACGCGAAGGCGGCGGTGCGTGCTGCGAGCAGAGAGACTGAGCTTTGAGGCTGCATTGATCAACCAACGTTCTGTGCTGCTTTTCAACTGGCATGCCTTTAACAGTGCGTCACCTGCCAACTCCCGGTTCAGGCAACCCTGCCGCTCCGTTTGATGATTCTGCAGCAGCCCTACCCGATGCTTGAGATCGCTTGAATAAGACGCATTAGGGCTGCTTTTGATCAGGAGGAACTCGGGCGATGGCCTGTGCAAAGTGATGTGCAGGTCGATTCTGTCCATTAAGGGGCCTGAGATGCCCTGCCGATAGCGTCGGACTTGGTCAGGGGTACATCGGCATCGAGAGTCCGGGTCGCCAGCGAGGCCGCAAGGGCAAGGGTTCATGGCTGCGACGAGCTGGAATTGCGCAGGGTACAGGTGCTGGCACTGAGCGCGATTCACTCGAATATGGCCGGTTTCGAGAGGCTGGCGCAGCTGATTTAAAACGGCATATGGAAATTCAGAAAGCTCATCCAGGAGGAGCACGCCACCGTGTGCCATTGAGATTTCACCTGGTAGCGCTCGTGCTGTCCCGCCCATCAACGACGCTACGCTACTCGAGTGGTGTGGTGCGCGAAAGGGCGGTGCGCTGCACTGCGTCACGCCAGCTACATCCTGCAAGAGTCTGAGCTCTTGAGCGGTCTTTTTCGGCATGGGCGGCAACAATCCCGGCAGCACAGACGCCGCCATTGTTTTTCCCACTCCGGGTGGGCCGGTCATCAGGAGATGGTGGCCTCCCGCTGCAGCTACTTCGAGCGCCATACGCAGAAGCGGTTGTCCTTTTAGCTGCGACAGGTCAGGGTAGGATGGGATATCGGTGCCTAAACTGGAAACTCCGGGCACGTATTCTGGATCAGGGGCTCTGAGTCGAGCACACAAAGAGAGGAGGTCTGGTGCAGCAATGAGACGCCCTGCTGTGAGTGTGGCCATCTCGGAAGCCCCTGCTAACGCTATGCCGCATTCATGGCCCGCCTGAGTTGCTGCAAGCGCCGCAGCAAGGCAGCCTCGGAAAGGATGAATTGCGCCGTCCAGTCCCAATTCCCCAAAGAACTCTCGTTTCTCAATACTTTGCTCGGGCAGCTGCTTGGACGCGACCAGAAGTCCCAAGGCGATGGGAAGATCATAGCGAGCGCCCTCCTTAGGTTGTTCGGTGGGTGCCAAATTGATAGTGATATTGAAGTCGGGCCACTTTAGGTGAGATGACAAAATGGCACTGCGAACGCGACCGCGGATTTGTCTAGTTGTCGATTCGGAAACGCCAACTACCTGGAAGCCGGGCAGACCAGATCCGAGATGGACCTCGACTGTAATGTCAGGCGCTGCCAGTCCCGCTTGACTGCGTGAGCGAACGAAAGCGAGGTGCATAGATCATCCTTGATCCTTCAGTTGGCGAGGTATTCGACCAACAGTTCATTGGCCCGCTGTGTCAGGCGGGGTTTCAAGAGTTTGGTCGAGCATCTCGATCTGCTTCTCGAGTGCTTCGAGGCGCTCCCGGGTCCTCTGTAATACTGCTGTTTGGGCGTCAAATTCCTCACGGCTGACTACGTCAAGCCGACTCAGCGCGGATTGCAACAAAGACTTTGCGTTGCGGTCTATTTGATTAAATAGTGGGTCCTCGCCTTGAGTCAGTCGCTCAAAAAGTGAGCTTGGGCGGCGAGTATTTGAATCATCTTGGCCCATTGTTTACGCCTGTTTGTATGGTTGAGAACACGTGCGATCCAGAGCGAATGGGTTGCCTTCAGAGCGCTGCTTGTACAAAAACAATGTAGCGCACTCTCCATGGCTCTGACAGATCAATCTCAGCCAAAACTGGTGCGAAAGCCGCACTGCATTGGTGCGCTAATGCCTCGAAGTGACGTGCTCAACACATGTGACTGCCGCAAAAAAAAATATAAACATCTGTTTTAAATAAATAAAAAAGCAATTGGCCTAACCTTGGCACTCATTTTAGTCGTGTCGAGACGTGCGCGGTGCGAGCGCTCCTGTCGATTGTTGTATCGAGGCCTCAGGCCATCAAGTTAATCGCCGTCCCAGTGGGCGGTATTTTCGGAGGTTGCCATGAAATTGGTTACTGCAGTCATTAAGCCTTTCAAATTAGACGATGTGCGAGAAGCACTCTCTACGATTGGTGTTCAGGGAATTACGGTGAGCGAAGTGAAAGGCTTTGGCCGCCAAAAGGGACATACCGAGCTGTATCGCGGAGCGGAATATGTCGTCGATTTTCTTCCCAAGGTCAAGATCGAAATTGCCGTTGCAGACGGCGTGGTGGATCAGACCATCGAGGCCATAACAAAGGCCGCACAAACCGGCAAAATCGGGGATGGCAAGATCTTTGTCTCCAGCCTCGAACATGTCACCCGCATTCGAACCGGCGAGACCGGCGAAGAAGCGTTGTAAACCTGAGACTTGGAGATCACTCTCATGGAAAACGATATTTTTCAGTTGCAGTACGCGCTGGACACTTTTTACTTCCTCGTATGCGGCGCGTTGGTCATGTGGATGGCCGCGGGGTTCGCAATGCTCGAGGCGGGATTGGTGCGAAGCAAGAACACGGTCGAGATTTTGACCAAGAACGTTACGCTGTTTGCAGTAGCATGCATCATGTACATGGTGGTGGGTTACAGCATCATGTACGGCGGAGACATCTTTCTCAGCTCAATCACCGGTTCCGGGGTGGTAGAGGGCGGCGAAGAAAATGCTACCTATGCGCCCTCCGCGGATTTCTTTTTTCAGGTGGTGTTTGTCGCAACGGCGATGTCTATTGTATCCGGCGCGGTGGCTGAGCGAATGAAGCTGTTCGCCTTTCTGGCGTTTGCGGTGGTGATGACAGGTTTCATCTATCCGATGGAGGGAAGCTGGACATGGAATGGAAGTCCGGTGTTTGGCATGTACACCCTTGGCGACCTTGGGTTTCTGGATTTTGCAGGTAGCGGCATTGTTCACATGGCAGGCGCCGCCGCCGGGCTGGCGGGCGTCTTGCTGGTGGGTGCGCGCAAGGGCAAATATGGTCCGAATGGAGAGGTCAATGCGATTCCCGGTGCNAATTTGCCTCTGGCAACCCTCGGAACGTTGATTCTGTGGATGGGATGGTTTGGCTTTAATGGCGGGTCGGTTTTAGCGACAGCCTCAGTAGACTCTGCCAATTCCGTTGCAGTGGTCTTTATGAATACCAATTTAGCCGCCGCGGGTGGCTGCATTGGTGCGCTCATTCTCGCCAAACTGATGTTTGGCAAGGCTGATTTGACNATGGCACTGAACGGCTGCCTGGCGGGTTTGGTGGCCATTACAGCGGGCCCCGATACGCCATCTGCATTGCAAGCTACAATATTCGGCGCCTTGGGTGGATTGCTGGTGGTCTTCTCCATCACAACCCTCGATAAGTTAAAGATTGACGATCCGGTAGGGGCTATTTCGGTCCATGGAGTTGTGGGTCTCTTGGGACTTCTTTTGGTTCCCCTTACAAACGGCGACGCGAGTTTCTCTGGTCAAATCATCGGCGCGCTGACGATCTTCGGGTGGGTATTTTTCACGTCCCTCATCACCTTCTTCGTTATCAAAATGGTCTTGGGCCTGCGGGTATCGGAGGAAGAGGAATATGAAGGCTCCGATCTTAGCGAGTGCGGTATGGAGGCCTATCCAGAGTTCGCTACGACCCGTTAATTTCTCTGTCCTCTCATGGCAGACTTGGGCCCCACGGGGCCCTTTTTTTTCTGAATCCGCCTATTGGGCGGCAGAAAATCGAGATCAACTTGCTTTTAACGACCTCCTGAATCACATGGACCCCAAAACGCAGTGACCAATTCGGAGTGCCGATGAGCACAGCTCCGCAGGTCAGGATCGTAATCTGCCAGACGAACTACCGTTTTAAACGTGTCGAAAAAGCCGAGCGCTACAAACTGGGCCTCAAGCATTGCGAAAAAGTTTTTGGGGATCATAATACAGATTCAATTTTCTGAGACTGCGTTATGAAGCTCGTCACAGCGATTATCAAACCATTCAAGATGGACGATGTGCGCGCGGCGCTCTCTGACATTGGCGTTCAGGGCGTAACCGTGACTGAGGTAAAGGGTTTTGGGCGGCAGCGAGGCCACACAGAGCTTTACAGAGGTGCGGAATACGTCGTAGATTTTCTGCCTAAGCTCAAGTTGGAAATCGCTGCCTCGGAGGATCAGGTAGAGGCGATCGTAGAGGCGATCATTTCATCTGCTAACACAGGTAAAATTGGTGACGGCAAGATATTTGTAGCACCGCTTGAGCAGGTCGTCAGAATCCGCACGGGTGAGACAGGCGAAGAGGCCATCTAGTCACTCACTTAGCCAAGCGATTTGACGAGATCACAGATCGCATCGGGTAAATCTCGCAGGTGCCTAACTACGGCATTGGCGACAGCACTACTCCCTCCAATGGGGTTGTACCAAATGGCTTGTGCTCCCGCTTGGGCCGCCCCTAATACGTCATTGTCATGGCAATCACCCACGTGGATGACCTCTTGAGGCGTCAGACCTGCTGCTTGAAAAGCCCGTTTGAACAGCTCTGGGTCGGGTTTGCTTACGCCGAATTGCTCAGCCCTCCAGGCGTAGTCAAAGCAGGAGCCAATCGACGTTCGATTGACGTCTGCGTTGCCATTGGTCAAGGCGCCCAGCAGGAAGTCTCGCTTAAGGTTCTCAAGTACCGCGCGGGCATCTGCATAGACTGACACTTTGTGTCGCTCCGAATAAAACGCAGCAAACGCCTGCGAGGCGGCTTCTTTGGCCTCGGCGCGAGCCACGCCTTTAGATTGCAGCAAACGGCCAATAAACGCCTCCCTGAACTGACTGATTCGATGTGCAATTGCAGGTTGCTCGCTCAGCAGCTGGTTTCTGATGATTCCTTTCTCTTGGTCTGACGTGAGGCGCAGCGTGAGCGCGGGAAAACGCTGTTCAAGATACCGCCATTGCGCCGCCTCCGCCGCCTCGAGAGCGGGTTTGACATCCCAAAGGGTGTCGTCAAGATCAAAGCTGATGAGCCGAATTGATGAAGCCCCGTTCGCCGGCACAGCTAGCCCCTTCTTATGGATTTATTGGCAAGCCGGAAGCTGACCAATCACCTCAGCGATATAGTCTAAAAACAAAGTGCCATCTTCGCGTCGGTACCGCCCTGCATCTGAGGCACCCACTGCTAGTGCCCCGATAACTTCTTCTCCCTTGCGGACACAGGATACCGCGACCGAGCCTGTAATTGCGCCGCGCCCAAATAGCGTCTCCATATCCTGTGCTGAAACCGGTCCCGAAAAAGCACCCGTCTCCTGAGTGAGCTGATGCACCACCGACTCGGGCCCTTCGCCTTTGGGTGCGCTGCCAAACCAGACCAGCGTTCCCATTTCTGCCCCGAAGGTACTACAAGCCTGTTCACTCCAGATAAGGGTGGCATGACCCCTGTCCACGGCATTCAAGAGCGCCAATATTGTCTGTCTTGCAGCTTCGAGCAGACGGTCATTTTCCCGACCAATCTCTGATAGCTCGACCAGCTTTTGTCTGGAGGTAATGTTGCGCTCGCGCAAAATCGCTACCTGCCGCTCGACCAGCGACACCGCGCCTTCCCCGCCGTGGGGCAAATTTAACGCTGCCAGTAAAGCGGGCCGATTTTGAAGAAACTCAGGATTTTCCCTAAGAAACTGCTCCACATCCTCCGGATTGATTGCTGAGTTCATATAGTCATCGCTGTATTGGTGTGAAAAATAATAAGTGATGCATTCGGTCACCGCAGGCTAGCTTGGTAGGAGCCAAGACGCAGTCAGTTGGATGTATCACCTAGTTGTTCATATGGATGGTACCCTCAAAAACCGTGCTTGTGGGTCCCCCCAGCCAGACTCGTTCTTGACCTCCTTTCCAGGCGACCGAGAGTTCTCCTCCAGGAAGGTGAACGGATACCTCCGAACTTAACAGCCCGGCGTGTATGCCGTGAACTACAGCAGCACAGGCCCCTGATCCGCATGCTTGGGTTTCACCCACACCCCGCTCATAGACGCGGAGCTGTATCTCTGAGTGGGAGAGTATTTGCATGAAGCTGACATTGGCACGGGCTGGAAAGCGTTCATGAGATTCAAGCAAGGGCCCCAAGACCTGCACTGGAGCGCGNTGCGCGTCATCCACAACCAGTACTGCATGCGGGTTGCCCATGGAGACAGCCCCAATGGAAAGGGCTTGTCCCTGTACCTCTATGCGATACTGATGACGGACCTGATCGGCCGTGAACGGTATCTTCTCGGGCTCCAACTGCGGTGCTGCTAGTCCGGCAAAAATGCGCCCATCTTCTTGTAGCGAGAGGTGTAGAGGCTCTCCATCCGTGAGTAGCGCCAGTTCGCGTTTCCGTGTCAGGCGTTTTTCTCTGAGAAAACGACCNACGCACCGCGCGCCGTTGCCACATTGACCTGCTCGGGAGCCATTCGCGTTGAAAATGGTATAGCGAAAATCCGCTTCGGGGTCATCTGGCGGAGTGACCAGTAATACCTGATCGCAACCAATGCCTCGATGTCTATCGGCCAGATGTCTTATCGTTGACTCTGTGATTTTGAGTGACCGGGAGACGCCGTCCAGTACGACAAAATCATTGCCCGCTCCGTGCATCTTGGTAAATTCGACCTTCACAATGATCCCTCCGGCGGGATGGATTCTCTTTGCCATAAAGCNTCGAGAGACTCCCGTTCGCTGATCAAATGTGTCGTAGCTCCCTCCACGAGTACCTCCGCAGCTCTCGGTCGGCTGTTGTAGTTCGAGGTCATCGAATAGCCGTAAGCGCCTGCTCCCATTATTGATAGCAAGTCACCCTCTGACAGCGACAGAGGCCGCGCTTTGCCAAGGAAGTCGGCGGTTTCACAAACGGGACCCACCACATCCCACTCCAGAACCTCACCCGAGCGTGGTTTTACAGGACAAATTTCTTGCCAGGCGCCGTAGAGAGCGGGTCGTAAAAGGTCATTCATGGCGGCGTCGACAATCGCGAAATGGCGTTGCGAGGTGGGTTTTAAGTATTCGACCTTTGTCAGCAGTGCCCCCGCCATCGCGACAATCGATCGTCCCGGTTCAAGGACAAGCTCCAGGTCCATGGTTGAGAGGCGATCAAGCAGCGCGGCAATGTAGTCATCGATTTTTGGGGCGGGCGTCTCGTAGCTCACACCCAGACCACCACCAACGTCCAAATGAGAGAGTTTGATGCCTTCTTTTGACAGGTCGTGAATCACGGCCGTTAAGAAATCGACAGATTCTAAAAAAGGGTTAATGTCCAAGATCTGGCTGCCAATGTGGCAGTCCAATCCTATGGGGTTAAGCGCATCCGAGTCTCGCGCCATCATGTACAAGCGTCGCGCGGTTGATGCGTCAACNCCAAACTTGTTCTCTCTTAGCCCAGTTGAAATATACGGATGGGTGCCAGCATCGACATCGGGATTGATGCGAATAGACACCGGTGCNGTTNTCCCCAGCTCGCCTGCAATATCCGCCAACTGTCTGAGTTCAGACTCAGATTCAATATTGAAACAGCGAATACTCCTATCCAACGCAAGTGCGAGCTCCGAACGTGTTTTCCCCACACCGGAAAACACGACTTTTCCGGCATCGCCACCCGCTCGTATCACCCTCTCCAGCTCACCCCCTGATACGACATCAAATCCTGCGCCGAGTCCGGCCAAGCGATTCAATATGGCAAGATTGGAGTTGGCCTTTACCGCGTAGCAGATAAGATGAGGACGACCATGCAGCGCAGTTTGGTATTCCTGAAACGCGGCATCGATGCTTGTCGCTGAATAGACATATGTGGGTGTGCCATGTTTTGCAGCGATATCAGCTAGGGAGACGTCTTCGCAGTAGAGTGATCCGCTTTGGAGGGTGAATTGAGACATCAGGCTGCTACTGTCGCATCTTCTTCTGTATCAGCGGGACGCAAAGGCCCTTGTTGGCCGCAGCCACATATGAACAGACANATCAGGACAACAAAAATGACCTTCACGGTTTGACCTCAGAAAAACTGGCAGTATAACAGTGCNGTGCGAGAGACTCATGGCAGGCGAGTTTGATCGCAATGCGTNAAAGTTGGAATCTGAAAAAANTATAGGGAATGTATGCATGGCAGCGAACCACTATTACGAACTAATAGAGACCACTTTTGAACAGGTGGAAAATGCACTAGAGGCACTTCCCGACGATATTGATATTCGCAGTGCCGAGGGCGTGATTAATATGACATTTGAAAACGGTGTCGTTTTTGTTTTGAGCCGACAACCCCCTACGGAGCAGCTGTGGCTCGCCACNCCCGGNGGCGGTTTTCACTACGAATGGCGGGAGGGTGGTTGGACCGATACCAAGAGCGGCGAGATATTNCAGGCTGTTATGGAGAGAGAACTTGCCGAGCACACGGGTTTGGCGCTGGACTGCGATCTCGGCGGTGATGCGCTTCCTTAAGATTTGGGTTCTCGGTGGATCTGCTTTTATCTGCAGCCCTGTTGTTTGGGCGGCAACGGCACCTTTGACCGTATCCAATCTATCGCCATTTTCACTACTGAGAGCGCTGCCGGAACAGCGAACAGCCCAGGCTCCAGTTGGTTTGCAGTGGGAACTCTCTGGCATGATTGCGAATCATTTTGTCGTCCAATCGGCTGCTGCAGAAATGCTTTACCTCGATGGTCAGACCGATCGACTGGCATTGTCTCTTCGCTATGGTTTTGCCAATGACTGGGACATCGAGTTGACGCTACCGTGGTTGCATCACTCTGGTGGCTTTACTGATGCCGGCATTGAGCGGTGGCATAACGTATTTGGGTTGCCCAATGGAGACCGCGATCGCTATCCGAAAAATCATCTACGTTATGAGCTAAATGGGCAAGGCCAGNTGTCCAGTCTGGAGCGATCGACACAAGGGCTGGGCGATATTGAGGTGGCGCTTAGTCGCGAGCTGTTGGGCTCAGGCTCCGCTCATCTCGCGGCGAGTATCGGAGTGAAAAGCGCGACGGGCAGTACTCAGCAATGGCTGGGTAGCGGTACGACTGACATTTTTGCGTTATTGCGTTTCAGCGGGCGTTTCCCTGACGACGCGCCACTGTATTGGCATGGCCAGATTGGTACCACATGGGCGGGGGAGAGCCCGCTATTGGGTGATGCGCAGCGCAGGACATTGTGGTTTACCGGCCTTTCACTTGAATGGGCCCTGACTTCTGCATGGTCAGCACTGCTCCAATATGACGCCCACAGCGGTATATCTCGTAGTCATTTGGCGCCGCTGGACCAAACCGCAGGGATGCTGAGTATGGGACTGAGGTGGCGCGCCTCAGAGAAATGGTCTGTCGACTTTGGATTCAGCGAAGATGTCGTGGTGGAGACTGCCCCCGATATTAATTTTTTGCTGAGCGTGCGCGTTGCGCTGGACCCTTAACGCGACGCCAATGCTGCTTTGGCCATATTGATCGCTGTGCGCACCTGAGCAGGTGCGGTACCACCTATGTGATTTCGAGCGGCGACCGAACCGTCCAGCGTCAGCACTTCGAATACGTCCTCTCCAATTTCTGCGTGGAAGCTCTTGAGTGTCTCCAAAGGCAGCGTCGCCAGATCGCAATCGGCCTCGATGCAATGAGCTACCGCATGCCCGACAACCTCATGTGCATCTCTGAAGGGCATACCATTGCGAACAAGGTAATCGGCAAGGTCAGTCGCAGTTGAAAAGCCTTGAAGCGCCGCTTCGCGCATCCTTGACGGAATCGCTTCGATGGCCGGAATCATGTCCGCGAACGCCTTGAGACAGTCGTTTAGGGTGTCGATACTGTCAAACAGGGTTTCTTTATCTTCTTGATTGTCTTTGTTGTAGGCCAAAGGTTGCGATTTCATCAGTGTTAGTAATGCCACCAGATTACCCGTGGCACGACCTGACTTGCCTCTGACCAACTCAGGGACATCTGGATTTTTCTTTTGGGGCATAATCGAGGAGCCCGTACAAAAGCGGTCTGGTAGGGCCACAAAGCCAAACTGAGCCGAAGTCCACAGCACCAGTTCTTCGGACATTCTGGAGAGATGATTTAAGGCCAACGCCGCGGCAGCACAAAACTCTATAGCGAAGTCTCGATCGGCAACACTGTCCAAAGAATTACGCGTTGGGCCATCAAACCCCATTGCAGTCGCGGTTGCAGACCGGTCTATTGGGAAGGTTGTGCCCGCCAATGCAGCGGCGCCTAGGGGACACACGTTCAGTCTGGCTCTGCAATCCAACAGNCGCAGGTAGTCTCGATCCAACATTTCGTACCATGCCATCAAGTGGTGCCCAAAGGTAACGGGCTGCGCGACTTGTAGGTGCGTGAAACCGGGCATTATGGTGTCTGCGTGACTCTCTGCCTGCATCACTAAAGCGGTCTGAAGTCGCGAGATTTCGCCACAGGCGTTATCTATTTCGCCACGCAAATACAAGCGAAGATCAGTCGCCACCTGATCGTTTCTTGACCGTCCAGTGTGTAATTTCTTGCCGGTGTCTCCGATCAGTTCTGTCAGCCGTGCCTCAATGTTCATGTGGACATCTTCGCGTTCGACAAGCCATTGGAATTGCCCCGCCTCTATTTCACTAAGGACGGTACTGAGTCCATCTTGAATAGCGGCATTTTCTTCCTGCGTGAGCACCCCGGTCTCTCGTAGCATGTTGGCATGCGCTCTGGAGCCTTGAATGTCGCAGGCAGCAAGTCGTCGGTCAAACGCTTCCGAGGCGGTAAAGCGTTGAACAAAGGTGTCGGTGGGCTCGTCGAACCGGCCTCCCCACATTTCCTGTCCTGTTTTTGATTGTGNATCGCTCATAGCGCAGTGTTCCTTGCATCTATCTGTCGATTCTAACAGTGGATACGCGGGAGGATGTCACCAGAGAGCGGTGAAATGTCGCCCCGTGATAGACTTTGGAGAGTAACCGGGGGGAATAGTGTGTCAGACTCGATTGTTATTGCTACGCGCGAGAGCCCACTCGCATTGTGGCAAGCAGAGCATGTAAAGGCCCGGCTTGAGGCTGAGTATCCCGCGCTTGAGGTCAGCCTGTTGGGGATGACATCTCGTGGCGATCAGTTGCTGGAGCAGCCACTCTACAAGGTGGGTGGCAAAGGACTTTTTGTCAAAGAACTCGAGACAGCGCTCCTTGATGGTCGCGCCGATATCGCTGTTCATTCCATGAAGGATGTCCCAATGGCGTTGCCCGAAGGACTGACTCTGGGGGTGATTTGTGAACGAGAGGATCCGCGGGATGCGCTGGTGGGGGTTAACAGCTTTGATGAATTGACCTCGGGTGCCCGCTTGGGAACCTCCAGCCTGCGGCGCAGTTGCCAGATTGCCCGGCATCGCCCAGACCTTGAGATCGGCTTTTTGAGAGGCAACGTCAATACGCGACTGGCAAAGCTCGATAAGGGCGATTTTGATGCAATTATTCTTGCTTGCGCCGGGTTGATTCGGTTGGGTTTCGGGGAGCGTATTGGTGAAGCGATAGATCCTCACCTGTCTTTGCCTGCAGCAGGGCAAGGTGCGGTGGGAATTGAATTTCGAGAGGATGATGCCCGCGTCGCGGAATTATTGGCGCCACTGCATCATGATATGACGGCGACGCGTGTTCGTGCTGAGCGCGCGGTGGTTCGCCGACTAGATGGCGGCTGTGATGTGCCGATTGCAGCCTATGCTGAATGGGAGCGCGACACCATCTGGTTGCGCGCCCGTGTTGGGGCAGTAGATGGTACTCAACTTCTAGTGGCGGAGGCGCGCGGCGTTGACCCCGAGCAACTGGGTCTTGGAGTGGCAGATATGTTGCTCTCTCAGGGTGCAAAGGATTTGATTCGCGCCGTCAGAGGATGATGACGGTTGTCCTGACCCGACCCGCGTCGGATAGCCAGCGATTGGCCGGCCTTCTCGCCTGCGAGGGGTTCGATACGCACTGCTTACCCCTCATGACCATCGTTCCATTGACGCCTGCTGAGCGACCTGAGTTGCCCGAAGCCAGTGAGATTTGGATTTTCATCAGCGCAAATGCAGTGAAGTTTGGTCTGCCAGTGCTTGCTCCTTTACTGCAGGACCGCGAAGCGCCAATCGTTATTGCTGTCGGGTCAAAGACCCGGGAAACACTCAGCCAGCATGACATCGAATCACGAGTGCCTGATCGGCAGGACTCAGCGGGGCTTTTGGNAATGCCTGAACTCAATCGCGGCAGGATTGGGGGCGTTATGATCGTAAAAGGAGAGGGGGGCCGTGACACGCTGGTCAACGAACTGGTCAAGCGAGGCGTTTCTGTTACAGAATTTCCCTGTTATCGGCGGTGTTGGCCAGATGTGGATCTCTCGGCCCTGACTCGCACATGTGGCGAGTGGATATTCCAAGCCAGTAGCGGCGAGACCTTGTCGCGCCTGACGACACTGCTGGCCGCAGAGGNCAAACAGGATCTGTTCCGATTCCCCGTGGTGGTGCCCTCAGAGCGGGTGGCGTTGATCGCTGATCGTTTGGGATGGCTCAATGTTCTTGTTGCTGACGATGCCAGCGACCAGTCGGTCATCCGGGCTCTGCACCATTGGACTGACAATAAGGCGGGAAGATGACAGAACCAGAGACCCCTCCAGAAACCTCTCGGACAACGGCAGCGGAAGCGTCCTCGAGTCCCAAGAATGGTTTTGTAGGACTGGCGACCATCGCCATGGTGATCTCCGTCGCTGCGGGCACGGGTAGCTATTTCTTAGGCTGGCCATATNTAACAAAGCAGTGGCATCGCTTCACAGATCTTGAGCGCCAATTGGAAGAGATCAGAGCAGTGGTGAAGCAACACCCCGAAGTCTCGGCATCAACGAGTGCGGCCTCGGAGACCCGAATGCGATCACTGCTGGACGCTGAGCAGCGCGATTGGGAGCAGACGCTGATGCAGCTGCGAGACGAGATTGACGCTGAGTTGGCCGCTGCGCAGAGCCAATCGACGTTGCGAGTTGGAAGACTCGAGCAACAGGTAGATCGCTTGCTGGCAGTGGATCGTCGCGCCTGGCTGGGCCACGAGGCTGCCTTTCTGCTGCGCCTTGCGAATCAGCGACTGTTNGTGGCACGCGATATTGACGCAGCCATGGCCCTGTTGGCGCAAGCTGACGAGCTACTCCGTGCGACTGATGCGCCCATTTACGAAGCTGTGCGCATGTCGATAGCACAGGATCATGCAAACCTAGCAGCAATCCCTAAGGTTGATGAGGTGGGCCTTTACGCGCGATTGGCGGCGTTGATCGATCAGGTAGAGCAGTTGCAACTCGCGTATGAGCGACCGGCTTCTGCCATGAAGGATCAAGCGCTATGGGATCAGGGAGTTGTCACTCAACATGAATCGGATAGCCTTGAATCAAGCTGGCAAAAGGCAATAAGTAAGCTCTCGACCTATCTGGTGATTCGCCGAAGCAACGAGGAAATCGCGGCGCTCATGACCCCTGAATGGGCAGCGCTGGCACGGCAAAATTTGCGGATGCTGCTGGAGCAGTCTCAGATCGCGATGCTGACCGCCAACGCCAGCCTCTATCAGCAGTCATTGCAGCGATCCGAGCGCTTCATGAACCTGTTCGCCCAGTACGATCCCGACCGGATGCAGCGTATCCGGGGAGAGGTTCAGGCACTGCAGCACTACGACATTGCCCCCCAGTTACCCGACATGGTGTTAGCGCGGAGCTTATTGGACTCCGAGCTTGAGAGACTCGGCAAGCAGATGGCGCCCTGAAGATGACCCGCTTCAACCTCTATCTCGTTATAGGCCTTCTTTTCGGTGCAATATTGGCCATTCTGATTGCGGAAGACTCTGGGTATGTGCTGCTTCGCTGGCGAGGCTGGCAGCTTGAGACCTCCATTTGGTTAGCTATGGGTTTGCTCTTATCACTCGTCGTTTCGCTGACGCTCCTGTTGAAATTTTGTCGGTCGACGCTTCGTATTCCCATGCGGCTTCGGCNTTGGCTTGGTCTCCGTTCCGCTCGAGGCGCTCAGCGGCGANCTGATAAGGGTTTGGCGGCTTTTTTCGAGGGTAGATGGGATGTGGCGGAGAGCGCGCTGCGCAAGGTTAATCTATCGGAAACGAGAACGCTGTTGCATCCCTTATATACCGCCATTGCTGCTTATCGAAAGGGGCAGCATGATCAAGCCAAAGCGTTGCTGAGCAGCGCAGAGGCGGGCGGTGACACGCCGAAACATCTTGTATTGATGGCGCAAGCCGAGTGCCATTTGGCGATGGAAGCTTATGATCAGGCCAGACAAGCGCTAGCTGGCTTGACTGACTCCGAGCAGGCTCTACCTCGGAGTAAAAAGCTACTCGCTCAAGNGGCCTATGCGCAAAAACAGTGGGTGGAACTGATTGCCTTGACGACGGATTTGCGGGGCCGGCATCAATTGCCCGAAATGCTACTCGACATTTGGGAGCGTGAAGCTTACTACGCGCTACTATCGGATGAGTCGCNACCTGCCAAAGAGCTGCTCACGCTATGGCNTCAGGTGCCAGCGGTCTTAAAGGAGGAAGGGAGTCAGGCATGGGCTATCGTCACCCGCAACCTTGTGTGCCGCGCAGAATGGGATTTACTACAGAAGGGACTGATCGAACGGCTGAGCGGCTATTACGACACGGCGTCTATGGACGCGGTGCACGCCTTTCCTGATCGACAGGGCGCAAAATTACAAAAAGCACTTCGCCGNTGGCTCGATAAGGATCTTGATGGTCAGTGTCATGCCGCCCTGGCCTACATTGCAGAGCAGGATGGTAGAAGCGAGGAGGCGGGCGCGCTATGGCAGCAGGCCTACTCTCTAGGAAAACTGCCTCGTTTCGCTATGCAGTGGTCGCGCTGGCTGAGGCAAGAAGGCGATGAGGCACGAGCCGAAGTGATAGAGCAAGAGGCGCTTTGCCAGCTGAAAGCACCGTAACCACNGCGCTCCATCATAGCGATGCAGCAAGGCTGATCAGTGTCTGGGTAATGTGATGCCGAGTGAGTCCCACATCGCATCAATTCGGGTTTTAGTGGATTCGTCCATGGCAATAACGCGACCCCATTCCCGTTGCGTTTCACCCTCCCATTTGTGGGTCGCATCCATGCCGATTTTAGAGCCCAGTCCAGCTACCGGTGAGGCGAAGTCAAGGTAGTCGATGGGGGTGTTCTCGACGATGGTGCAATCTCTGGCGGGATCCATGCGAGTGGTCATTGCCCAGATGACGTCTTTCCATGATCTGGCGTTTACATCATCGTCTGTCACGATAATGAATTTCGTATACATAAATTGTCGGAGGAAAGACCATACGCCGAACATAACCCGTTTGGCATGGCCTGGATATTCTTTACGCATCGTGACAACAGCCATCCGGTACGAACACCCTTCTGGTGGAAGGTAGAAGTCTGTGATTTCAGGAAATTGCTTTTTCAGTAGTGGAACGAAAACCTCGTTGAGTGCCACGCCCAATATGGCAGGCTCGTCGGGAGGTCGGCCGGTGTAGGTACTGTGGTAGATCGGATCGCGCCGGGTTGTGATGGTTTCTACGGTAAATACTGGNAAAGATTCGACCTCNTTGTAATAACCNGTATGGTCACCAAATGGGCCTTCTTCGGCTTGCTCGTCCGGATCAATATACCCCTCNAGAATGATCTCACTGTGGGCAGGGACCATCAGATCATTGTTTCTGCAATGCTCTGATATGCACTGTGCTAGATCGGTTTTCTTGCCTCTGAGCAAACCCGCGAAAGCGTACTCCGACAGTGTGTCGGGTACTGGCGTAACCGCACCGAGGGTGGTGGCTGGATCAGCGCCCAATGCAATGGCTACCGGGTAGGGCTCGCCGGGCCGCTTTAACTGCCAGTCTCTAAAATCCAGAGCGCCGCCGCGATGAGAGAGCCAGCGCATAATGAGTTTGTTTCTACCCAGCAATTGCATGCGGTAGATGCCGAGATTCATGCGCTCTTTTTCAGGACCTCGGGTAATAACCAGTGGCCAGGTAACCAATGGAGCGACATCTCCCGGCCAGCAGGTTTGAATCGGTAACNGGNTTAGATCCACCTCCTCTCCAGAGGAGATCACCTGCTGGCAGGGGGCATTTTTGACCACATTGGGCCCCATGGTCAGAATCTTTTTAAGCAGTGGGGCTTTATCGACCAGATCGCGGAAGCCCCTGGGCGGGTCAGGTTGTCTGAGGTATGCCAATAACTCGCCCACATCACGCAGTGACTCGACTGATTCTTCGCCCATACCCAAGGCAACGCGTTCTTCTGTGCCGAAAAGATTCGCCAAAACGGGAATTTGGGCCCCTTTGGGGTTTTCGAAGAGCAAGGCGGGCCCGCGCCCTCGAAGGGTNCGGTCAGCTATTTCTGTCATTTCCAGTTTGGGGTCGACCTCTGCAGTAATTCTGACGAGATCTCCCCGCTTTTCGAGCTCGGCAATAAATCCCCGCAGGTCCACAAAGCTCGGCATGGCGACGCTTTACTTACGCTTCATAGATTTGAAGAATTCTTCGTTAGATTTGGTGTCCCTGAGCTTATCGAGTTGGAATTCCACAGCGGGAAGGTCTTCCATCCCGTGCAGGAGCTTTCTGAGAATCCACATTCTCTGCAGCTCCTCATCACCAGTAAGAAGTTCCTCGCGACGGGTACCTGAGCGGCGTATATTGATGGCTGGGTAAACACGCTTTTCCGCAATCTTGCGATCGAGATGCAGTTCCATGTTGCCGGTTCCTTTGAACTCCTCGTAGATCNCCTCGTCCATTTTCGAGCCGGTGTCGATCAGAGCCGTTGCAATAATCGAGAGACTGCCTCCTTCTTCTATGTTNCGTGCAGCACCAAAGAAACGCTTGGGNCGCTCGAGGGCGTGGGCATCTACCCCCCCGGTGAGTACCTTGCCGGAGCTNGGAATGACCGTGTTATACGCGCGGGCCAAACGGGTAATGGAATCCAGCAAAATGACGACGTCACGTTTGTGTTCNACCAATCGCTTGGCTTTCTCGATCACCATATCGGCGACCTGCACATGGCGGGAGGGGGGCTCATCAAAAGTAGATGCCACGACTTCTGCCCCGCGAGCGCCAACTGAACGCTGCATCTCTGTTACTTCTTCCGGGCGCTCGTCTATCAGCAATACAATGACGTAGCACTCGGGATTGTTCGAAATAATCGCCTGTGCAATGCTCTGCATCATTATGGTCTTGCCGGCTTTGGGTGGCGCGACNAATAGCCCTCTCTGGCCTTTTCCGATTGGCGCGACCAGGTCAATGATGCGTCCCGTGAGATCCTCAGTTGAGCCGTTGCCCTTCTCAAGNGTCANTCGCTCGTTGGGAAACAGCGGCGTAAGGTTTTCGAACAGGATTTTGCTTTTCGCGCTTTCGGGGGACTCAAAGTTGACGTCTTTGACTTTGAGTAGAGCAAAGTATCGCTCCGAATCCTTCGGAGGTCGGATCATACCGGTCACGGTGTCGCCGGTTCGCAAGTTAAATCGCCTGATCTGGCTTGGGCTGACATAGATATCATCGGGCCCCGCCAAAAACGAGCTGTCTGCCGATCGCAGGAATCCAAAACCGTCCTGAAGAATTTCCAGAACGCCATCACCCCAAATGTCTTCACCACTTTTTGCGTGACGCTTGAGCAAGGCAAAAATAATATCCTGTTTGCGCGAGCGCCCCATATTCTCAATGCCCATTTCCCGGGCCATGTCGATGAGGTCTTGGGTCGACTTGTTTTTGAGTTCAGTAAGGCTCAAGGGGTTGGCGCTGGGAGTATTCGGATCCCGCTTGGGACGTCGTTGGCGTCCCCTCCGGGAACGGCCCTGGTGGCCTTCTCCCTCTCCGCTGGCGCCTGCNTCAGGGGGAGTGTTGCTTTCTGTTGCGGCGGCGAGCGTTGGCTCTTCCGAGATTGCTTTGTCTCCAGCCTCCGTCGCTTTCATTTTTAGNGTACGCGCACTTTTCTTAGCCGCCTCTTCCGTTTGAATGTCTGGGCTGCTAAGCGCTGTTTGTTCACCGCTTTGGGTATCCAACTCTTCTGCGTTGGCGTTGGTTTGTTCTTCCACGAGTAATTTCCGGCTGCTTGAATGTCAGTAAGGGGAACGAATTCCGTCCGGTTTTGCTTTTTGCTTTTTTGTGCTGATGCGGCTGGGACGGCGACGGTATCCCTGCTCTCCCCAACGATTTGATACTCACCTGAGCCGGTAATGCTTACCGTGACGGGGGATCAAAAGGAAGAGAAGAGAGGCATTGCTCGGGTTCAGTGAACGCCGAGATAAGACGTTAGCATCGGCGGAAAGGGACGTCCAGCAAAATCTAATCGGCTTTTTTCGCCCCGGAGGTCGTCAAATCACGGAATCAATAAATTCGCCCAGCTGACTTTTGGAGAGAGCGCCCACTTTGGTATCCACCGCGTTACCTGCCTTGAACATGATCAGGGTAGGTATCCCTCGAATATTGAGTTTCCCGGGCATATCGGGATTTGCGTCAACGTCGACCTTACACACTTTGACCTTTCCGGCGTATTCTGTAGCTATCTCCTCGAGAATCGGGGCAATCATTTTGCACGGACCACACCATTCGGCCCAGAAGTCGACCAGAACAGGCAGATCGCTTGAGAGCACCTCCGCGTCAAAATTGTCGTCGGTCACATGCAGAATATCGGCACTCATAATAGCTCCAGTGGTTGGGGGGCGGCCGACGGCCGCTTCCTAGGGAAAGTTGGATGGCGCAGGCTGGAAAATATCGTACTGCTAACCAACCGGCAACCTCTTGTGATCGATCCGCTCAGAATGAGTGGCATGTTTATATGCTGCNGTGTGCTGACAGCACGCTCTACGCAGGCGTGACCACGGATCTGCAAAGGCGCTTGTGTCAGCACAATGGGGAATTAGCGGGCGGAGCTCGATACACGCGGGCCCGGCGCCCGGTGNGTTTGGTGTGGTGGAGAAAGTGTTTAAACCGATCCGCAGCGCAGCAGGAAGAAGCCTCATTGCGCCGCCTTAGTCGTGAGCAAAAATTGACATTAGTCAATGCATTTGAACCAGAGATTCCGCATGACGGTAGATGAATTTTGGGATTGGTCATTAGCGCGTTATAGCGACCACTCGACAAGAGATTACCTCCTTACTCTTCAGGCCAAATTGGATTTGGTTGTGCTGGAGGCGCTCTTTGCCATGTGGCTGGGCAGTCGACATTGCGAGTGGGAAGAGNGTGCAGCCGATCGTCTAGGTGAAGCTACCCAGTGTTGGTTGGAGTCGGTCGTTTTGCCCCTCAGGGAGACACGGATTCAATGGCGGTCTGACCCAGCGCTGCAAACAGCACGTGAGCACCTCCTGAACTTGGAAGTGCAGGCAGAGCGCCATCTGGCGGAATTGATCTGGGATGCGGTAATGGAATCCAGTGACGTCTCGACTGACATAGTGTACCGGCCTGAAGCGGCGACGGCAGAGTTGATGACTGTCAATGTGGGTCGTATGCCTCTTTTTCGCGATGGTAAATATGTCTTGGAACGCACGCAGATGGTGGTACTGCTCGATCAAGCCACGTAACATCCGCAGTCCCACACATCGTATAGATAGAGAGCACGTAATATGAGCACTCCCATGACCAAGACGGGCCTGACCTTGGCCGCATTGGCTTTTACTACAATTCTGGGCTGCGGCGCCGAGACAGAGGCAGAAGCCGTATCGCTTGAGTCCACTGATGCGCGACTGAGTTACGGGATCGGGCTGCGCATGGGCGAGAGAATGGCTGCCGATGCGATGACGATAGATGTCGCAGCGTACGCTGCGGGTTTGGAGGATGCCATGACTGGTGTCGAACCCAAGCTTACCGAGGAAGAAATTAATGCAGAGATGACCGCTTTTCAGGAGCGCCGTCAGGCAGAAGCGGAGGCAGAGCGTACTGCGGTAGCACAGTCCAATCTGGAGGCGGGAAGAGCGTATATGGAAGACTTGAGCGCAAAAGGCGAAGTGCAAACCACCGAATCTGGCTTGCAGTACATCGTTTTGGAGACGGGAGAGGGCGAAAGCCCAGTTGCCGCTGATTCAGTGGAAGTGCACTACGAAGGGCGCCTGATTGACGGCACGGTTTTTGATAGTAGCTTTGAGCGGGGCCAAACAGTCACTTTTGGCCTCACCCAGGTGATTCCGGGTTGGACAGAAGGCTTGCAACTGATGAAACCTGGCGCGAAGTTCAAGTTTATTATTCCGCCCGAGCTCGGCTATGGTGAGGGCGGCGCCGGCCAAATGATCGGTCCCAATGCTACATTGCTTTTCGATGTTGAATTAATTGCAGTGGTGCCTAGCGAAGAGCCCTAATTGCCCGGCCGGGAGGAAGACGCGCCAGGGTGATCTAATCGACGAGGCGAAGCAAGATGCTTCACCCCTCCCCTTCAAACCGTCATCGCGGCTCCTCCGGGAGCCGATTTTTACGGCCGCTAATATCATCAACGGCCTGCTTGCACGCCGCGTGCTACCGGCGGCCTTCAGCTGCGATATCAGCAATTGGCAACGGTAGCGCGGCAACACTTCAGTCTCGAGTGCGTTCGTACGGTTTGCGACTGGGCGGCCCGCTCAAGGGACGCACCTCTAGGCCCATAAACGCTGCTGCTTCCTCATCGGTGTCCGAAGGCTCTGGCTCCTCGCTATTGTTTGGTTGGAAGATGCCTGCCTGTGTCTTGAAGCATGCAGATGCCGCCGCCATACCTGCCATCCTCGCCGTGTCTTCTGACCACCACTGCGCTGCACCTGCTTTTAGTTCCGATACCGTCTCGGCGGCGATTGCTTCGCAATCCACCGTATTCGCTGACACAACGGGGGCGAGTAAAACTAAACAAACAGCCAGGCCATGGGCCAAGTAAGAACGGTGGGGCATGCGCGTAACCTCATGAAGATCCAATTGACTTTACGTCGTTTGACAAGGCACTGGATTAGATTTGGTTCACGACATAATTCTTTTACGCGACTAGGTGCCGCTTCAAATGGTGAGGGTCAACACTGCTGCGCTAACTTTGTGCGACCGCGCACTCATTTGGCGCGTGCGCTGCTCGTAAAGTGACTGACAGGCCGTGTTTCAGATTTTTGAGTCCATGAAATAAACAAAAAAAAGCCCAATAACATGAGCTTATAGATTTTGGCCCGTCTTTTGCAAAGTATCCGGTGACCGAAGGTTTGCTGACACAGTGGTTCCAGGTCCGTTATCTACTGTGCAGGTCCACTTTTATGACATCACGAGGAACTACCATGAGAAACATCACTTCCCGCACCAAATTCAGCGCAATTCTGCTGCCCACCGCTCTCGCCTGTGCGTTCGTACCGACCACCCACGCTGGGGAATGGTCCGCAAATGCTTCGATGACCAGTAATTACATCTGGCGAGGGCTTACCCAGACAGAGAATGAAGCGGCTGTGCAGGGCGGAATTGATTATGCCTCGGACAGCGGCTTTTATATTGGCACCTGGGCTTCCAATGTGAACTATGGCCCATCAGATGTTTACTCTTACGAGCACGACGTATACGCAGGGTTTGCTTTTGATACCGGCGCGGTTAGCTGGGACGTTGGTTACCTCTATTACAACTACGACAAAGAAGCTAACTTCGACTTTGGCGAGGTTTATGTGGGCGCGGGTATTGGTGGTTTCAGTGCAAAGTTTAACGTGCTGGCCAATACCGAAGCAGACGAGGCTGAGGGGCAGGATTTTGGGTTCGGCGAGGCCTATTACCTCTCACTGGACTATGGTTTTGAAGTCGGCGACGGTGTCGGTATTGGCCTGCACGTGGGACATCACGATGGCGATTTTGCTGAAGCTTTTAACGGCAATGCCGAAGGCTATTACGATTATAACGTAACGGTCTCAAAGGGCGGCTTTACTTTTATGATTTCGGATACTGATGTAAAAGGCGGTGCTGCAGAGGGTGGATACGATAACGATCAGATCAAATTTGTCGTTTCATACGCTGTTGATATCGCGCTCTAAGGTGTACAACGCGCTCACAACGCTGTGAGGGTACCCAAGTGGCNACAGAAAGCGCTCCTAGGAGCGCTTTTTCATTTTTGAGTGTCCTTGAGGAAACGTCAGACTTTCATGTACTGCCGATAGAACTCGGCCAAATAATCCTCAAAGCTTTGCGTATCCTGGTCCTCTATCTCCCGCTGGCGGCTCAGGGAGCCGCGGGCCTCATCGCGCAGCTGCGCCAGCGTAGATGGCTCAAGCGAATGCGCGAGATGTTCAGCATGCCACTGACGTGAGTACCGCTGCGCCAGTTGCCAAAAGCTTTGACCACTCTCTTCCATTTCTCTCAGCATGCGCGAGGAAAGCGTCAGATTCGGATCTAACAGTTTTTGCTGTGCGTCATTAACCACTTCTTGATAAGTCCCAGTTGTATCAAGCGCGTCGTACCACGCTGCAATTTCTGCCATTCGGGCCATAACAGGTTGTGCCAGCTCAGCGAGCGGCTTTTCACTCCCATCTTGAGATAAAAGTGTGAGGCCAGGCTCCCGACCACTGTTGATCATCCGCTGCAGGTTGATGGCATTTCTCTTTTGCCCCGACTCATCGCACAGTGGGCTGTCGTCAATCAGACAAGCCAACAGGAACAAATCCAATAGACGCATGGTGTTTGCATCAATGCCAAAGGGCACGAAAGGATTGATATCCACGCACCGCACTTCGACGTACTCTACGCCGCGATGTGCTAAAGCGACGANAGGAGCTTCGCCGCTGTTCGTCACGCGTTTGGGACGAATCGGGCTGTAATATTCATTCTCAATTTGGAGTAACGACGTATTCAGTTGCGCCGACTCGCCGTTTTCCATTTGAGCAAAAGATTCGTAGGGTGGATGGGGGGTCAGGATTGCTTCTCTGAGTGTGGATATGTACTGGTCGAGGTCGTTGTAACAGACATTCATGCTCGCTTGCGCATTGCTGGTGTACCCCAGATCGCCCATGCGTAACGAGGTGGCAAAGGGCAAGTAGTAACTATGATGATCCTCTCCCATAGGTTTGAGGGGGTGCGAGCGATTGCCCTGAATGAAGCTTGCACAAACGGTAGGAGAGGTCCCTAGTAAGTAGAGTAAAAGCCAAACGCGCGAGAAAAAATTGCGGATGAGGCTCAGGTAGCCCTCGGTTTGAAATTGCGTGGCATCGCTTCGGTTCCCAAGTGCCGACCTTGCGGTGTCCCAAAAAGCATCAGGTAATGAAAAGTTGTAATGAATTCCCGCGATAGCTTGCATTCTGCGGCCATAACGNACGCTCAACCCGTTTCGATATACCCGCTTCATTAGACCAACGTTGGATTGACCAAAAGANGCGATAGGAATACCGGCGTCACCGTTAACAATACAGGGCATGCTTGCATTCCACAGAAACTCGTCCTGGAGCTGCTGCGCGGTAAAGCGGTGTAAATTGGCTAGCGCCTGTTCAGTAGCCGATATGGAGGANGAAACAGGNGTGATGAATTCCAGCAGCGCTTCTGAATAGTCTGTGGTGATGTAAGGGTGCGTGAGAGCAGAGCCAAGCGCAGCGGGGTGCGGCGTTTGAGCCAGAGTCGCCTGACTTGCCGCAACACGAAGGCTTTCCTTTTCTACTCCTCGTCGGATCTGATGAAGCAACGAAGGTTCTTCTGCTAACACCCGACGGAAAGTCGAAGCACGGTTCGACACGGTTCTCCTCCCATGTAATGAATTGACGTCAATGGCGCTAGGCGAGAGCGTGCGTCAGGGGTTAAATTGATGCGGAGTGTACGGTGCGAATGCCGCATCGTACAGAGGCGAGACGTGTTGTAGATTATTTAGCGAAGTCCTTCGACGTAAGCACAGGGAGGTGCGTTATCGATGCGAATCCATCAATGGTTAAAAATTCTTGCTCAGGGCAAAGNCTCTGATCTTTTTTAGCTGCCGGTGCACCCCCATGCGCCAAGTTTCCAGGAGAGCTCAAGACGATTGCGCCTGATGTGTTGGCGCCTGGTGAAGTCGCTGCGATTGCTGACGAGGTCATGGATGACACTCAGCGTGAGGAGTTTGCGCGAGAATTAGAAATGAATCTGGTGCTGCTTATGCCGGGGATAGGACGATTTCGGGTCAATATCTTCAGGCAACGTGCTGAAGTCAGTATTGTTTTGCATTNTGTCGTCTCTAAAATCCCGCAGTGGCATGAACTTGGGCNACCTGAGATCTTGACGGAGCTCATCATGCAAAAGCGCGGCTTAATCCTTTTTGTTGGCGCCACAGGTTCAGGAAAATCCNCTTCGCTCGCTGCCATGATCGACTATCGTAATCGCCAGGCGAGTGGACATATCGTCACTATTGAGGATCCGCTGGGGTTTGTTCAAGAGCATAAGAAATCGATTATCAATCAGCGGGACNTAGGTGTAGATACCCGCAACTGGCACAACGCACTGAAAAATACACTTCGTCAGGCTCCCGATGTCGTTTTGATTGGCGAGATACGGGAGCAAGNAACNATGGAGCATNCGCTCGCATTTGCTGAAACTGGTCTCCTGTGTATTTCGACATTACACGCNAATAATGCCAATCAGGCGCTGGACCGTATTGTAAATTTTTTTCCGGATGAGAAACGGCAACAGTTGCTCATGGATTTGTCATTGAATATGCAGGCATTCGTGTCACAGAGATTGATTCNCAATAGTCAGGGTGGTGNGAGCGCCGCCGTTTAGGTGATGCTGGGATCTCCCATTGTGAAGGAGTTGATTTTGCGCNGGGATATCCATNGATTNAAAGAGATCACGGAGAAATCAAAGGATCGTGGCATGAAGACCTTTGATATGGCGCTNTTGAAGCTGTGTCAGTCGGGTGTGATTTCTGAGCAGGNCGCTCTTCGCAATGCTTATTCTGAAAACAATTTGCGNTTGAAGCTNAAATTGGCGGCAGACCCAGCGCCGGGTAGGAATGTTCCTTCATTTAAATTAGAGGACTAATGCTGTTTGGTGAGCAGGATGATAGGTACCGGGCCTAGCGTCTATCAGATAGTAATTGATCAATAATGCGAGCCAGTTGNTTGAGGTTATTGCACTCCTTAACGACGTGGCAGTGTCGTCTTACTCGCAACATTTCCGAATCTCCGGTGCCCCACAAGCGAGTAGATTCGGGGTTTAACCAGATCAATTGTTTGGCTCTTGCTTTCATTTCTGAAAGAAGATCCAGCCTAGGATCAGCCTGATTATTCCGAGCATCGCCGAGAATAATCAGCGTGGTGGCGTGATTCACCTCGGCCAGCGCCAGCTCACTGAAATCGTCCAGCGCGCGGCCGTAGTCGGTCGCCCCGCCATACTTTAGATTGACCCTTTCGATTGCCTCTTCCACAGGTAGCGTATTAAACAAGTCACTCACCTCGCCCAATGCCGCGGAAAAGGCAAAGCTTCTCGTGCGAGGGAGCACGTCCTGCAGCGCGTAAATAAACATCAGCAGAAATTTGGCATAAGCGGCAACCGAACCACTGACATCGCAAATCGCCATTATTTGCGGACGTTTTCTTTCGATTTTGCGCCACCTGGGATGAAAAGGAATGCCGTCAGTGGCAACGGATTTTCTGACCGTCTCCCCCACGTGAAGTTTGCCCCGCCGGTACCGGCGCCTTCTCCTGCCGTGGCGCGCTGCCAGTTTTCGCGCCATACGCTCTATAAGGCGTTTTAGGCGCGCCATTTGACTGTGGTCGATGTTTCCCAGCTTCAGTTTGGACAGTGACTCATCTAAGAGGTCTTCCGTTTGTGCGCTGGCGTGGATCAGATAGGCACGCTCCACCCTGTCTCTGACGCGTTCCCGCAGCTGTTCTCGCAGTGCCTGAACCGCTTCAAATGCCGCAGGCTCACTCTGCTCAAATTCAATCGCGGCAGCACGAAGTGCCTCTTCACCTAATGCGTCGAGCATCTTTCTGACGTATTGCCCCCGTTGGGTAAACAGAGAAATTTCCTCAACCCTAACGTCCGCTGCTGCCGTCTCAATTGCCACGGACAAAGCACTCTCGTCTCTTGATTCAAGCGCGTCGAATAGGGTGTTCCCTCGCAAACCCTCCAGTGGGTCGGCGACATCATGAGGGGATGCGATCTCTTCGGGGTGTGCCGGGGTCCCCTCACTGACCGGCTTTGCTAACTGATCATCCGTCGCGATGGCATCAGTGGGCGAGGTGTTTGAGGCTATCTTAAAGTAGTCGTCGAATGCGCTCTCGAATGCAATGAGTTCGTGACTTGATTTAGCGAGTGTTGCCGCCAAACCGTTCTTCAGCAGCGTTCTGTCGGTATAGCCGAGCAGTTCCGCCGCTTCAATAGCGTCGAGAGTATCAGCGGGCGAGACAGGAATTTTTTTGCCACGCAGGAACTGCATGAAAGCCAGTAACTGGTCGCTACTGGTGCTTTGTGGGGTAGTGGGACTGTAGGGATTACTCACTGATGTTGCCTAAGCTGTGATAGTCGCCATCAATTTAGGAAGCTGACTTTCAGCGATCTTGATATCTTCCTCGTACTTGAGCAACACATTCAGTGTGTCGAGCACCAAATTTCCCTCGAGGTCGTTGGCATGCAGCAGTATGAGACTTTTCGCCCAATCAATGGTTTCCGATATGGCAGGCGCTTTCTTTAAATCCAGGGAACGAATGGCATGGACAAAGCGGACCAGCTGATCCGTCAGAGATTGACTGAGATCCGGTACTCTACTCGCGACGATTCTCGCCTCAAGTTCCACCGAGGGGAACGGAATATGTAAGTGCAGGCAGCGCCGCTTGAGTGCATCTGAGAGGTCTCGTGTGTCGTTGCTGGTCAGAAAAACGAGAGGTTTAGATTGTGCATTAATGGTTCCCAACTCCGGGATGGATACCTGAAAATCAGACAGCACTTCGAGCAACAGTGACTCAAACTCAAAATCGGCTTTGTCGATCTCGTCGATAAGCAAGACACTGCCCTTGTCGCTTTCCATGGCCTTCAGTAGTGGGCGAGGCTCAAGAAAGGCTTCCGAATAAAACACGTCGCCAAATTGATGCAGACGATTCATTGATTCTGTTAGTCCCTTCGCACCATCAAGGATATCACCCAGCTGCTCTTTCAAAAGCTGTGTGTACAGTAATTGCTTGCCATATTTCCATTCGTAAAGCGCTTTGCTTTCGTCAAGTCCCTCATAGCATTGGAGTCTTACCAGTGGTCGATTCACCACTTCTGCGCAGGTTTTGGCCAGCTCAGTTTTACCGACCCCAGGTGGACCCTCGATTAGAACAGGTTTCTCCAGCGCCGCCGCCAACTTCACGACGGTGGCGATACGCGTTGTACAGATATAGCCCGCTGCCTCGAATGCAGTCTGAATGGCGCCTATGTCACCAAGGGCTGGGTAATCAGAGTTAGGCACAGTGTTTTCTCAGATTCGTGGCGTCAGCCGCCAGTAGCGTTCATAAAGCGAACGATTTGCGGTTCTTCAGGACGGTCGAAGACATGCCGCTCGGGTTTCAATACGAGACTCTCAATAATAGTGCTTTTGATCCGCTCATCGGAATACCCTGATCGCAATAAGGCGCGCAAATCAATCGATTCTTCATTGCCAAGGCACATCAGAAGACGGCCTTCGGCGCTGATGCGCAGCCGATTACAGCTACTGCAGAAATTGTGACTATGAGGGGAAATGAATCCCAGCTCGGTTTGGGTGCCACTGATACGGAAGTCTCTGGAGGGGCCTGCGATATCGTCGCTGGCTAGTGGTTCCAGCAAGTAGTGATTACCCAGCTCTTTTAGCAAGGTCTCCGAGGACACATAAGCCAAAGCTTTGCCACCCACGGTTACCTGACCCAGTGGCATTTCTTCGATAAAGGCAATATGAATGCGCTTTTCAATGGCAAATTGGGTGAGGGATAACACCTCATCCCGGTTTAGGCCGTCTAACACTACGGCATTGAGACGGATACGTTCGAATCCTGCCGCCACCGCTGCATCAATACCTCGTAATACGACCTGTAAATCTCCTACCCGAGTAATGTCTCTAAAGCGCGCCGGATGCAGACTATCTAGGCTAATATTAAGTGATCGCACTCCCGCGTCTTTCAGCGATTGAGCGGTGCTGGGGAGTTGACTGCCATTCGTGGTCACGGCGAGTGTTTTGAGGCCGGGGAGCGCCCCCAGACCCATGAACAGATCAGCAGCACCTTTCCGCACCAGTGGTTCACCGCCTGTTACTCGGATTTTGCGAACACCTAGCTCCGTGAAGATACGAGCGACTCGCAGTAACTCCTCGATTGTGAGCACCTCAGAGCGAGGAAGAAATTGCATCGTTTCCGCCATGCAGTATTGGCATCGGAAATCACATCGATCGGTAATGGACAGTCGCAGATACGAGATCTTTCGACCGAATCCGTCGATCAGTTGCGAGCGGGAAATTAGTGACATGCGGGGAGTTTACACAAGGGCGCAGGGTGGGGGAGCATACAGTAGATGAATATAATGACCTACCTTGATCCGAGGCGAACGGTTTGGCCGGGCGTGATCACGGGCTTTTTACTCAGCCTGATTCTCCTGTCATATGACCACAACCCGGATATTGTCATCACCGCCGTGCTCGGATGGCTGTGTGTGGTGTGGTGGATCTTTGAGCCTATTCCAATTCCCGTAACATCGTTACTGCCCATTGCAGTCTTGCCGGCTGCTGGCATCTTGACGGTTGATCAGGTGGGTGCGTCAGTGGGTTCGCCGCTCATTATCTTATTGATGGGTGGCTTTTTGCTGTCACGAGGGATGGAGAGCACGGGTGCGCACCATCGCGTCGCCCTGACAGTGGTGCATCTGGTTGGCGGACACAATCCTCGCCGCTTGGTTTTGGGCTTTATGTTGGCGGGCGCCGCGCTGAGCATGTGGATTTCCAATACCGCATCCGCATTGATGCTAATGCCTGTGGCGCTGGCGGTGTTGGCGTCCTGTTCTGATCGTCAGCGTCTGGCAGTTCCCCTACTGTTGGGGCTGGCTTGGTCTTGCAGTATTGGTGGTTTGGGAACGCCTATTGGCACGCCGCCAAATTTAATTTTTGTCCAAGTCTACGAGTCAACGACCAACGAGGTTATTAGCTTTGGTCAGTGGATGTCATGGGGGCTGCCAGTTGTTGCTCTATTACTGCCATCGGCATGGTGGTGGGTCACTCGAGACCTTCCCGCCGAACTCAACGTTACCTTGCCGGTGGTGGGTCCTTGGCGAAGCGCGGAAAGGCGTGTTCTCATTATTTTTTCTCTCACAGCCCTCGCTTGGATAACGCGAGCGGAGCCTTTTGGGGGTTGGCAACAGTGGTTGCATTTGCCTGCTGCAAATGACGCGTCTGTGGCGTTAATCGCTGTGCTGGCATTATTTGTTGTCCGCGATAAAGAGGGCGCGCCACTCATCGAGTGGCACCAGGCAAGTGCGATTCCTTGGGGTGTTCTGTTGCTTTTCGGCGGTGGTATCTGTTTAGCCCGCGGTTTTGTTGCTTCAGGCTTGAGTGCTGAAGTAGGAGAGGCACTGACGCAGCTCGCCATGCTGCCGATTTTCGTGACAATGTTGGTCATGGCGCTGGTGGTCACTTTCCTCACCGAAGCCACCTCCAATACGGCAACGACAGCGTTGTTGATGCCCGTGCTGGCGGCAGTCGCGATTTCGGTGAGGATTGACCCGCTATGGTTGATGGTGCCGGCCGCTATGAGTGCAAGCTGTGCCTTTATGTTGCCCGTCGCCACTGCTCCTAATGCCGTGATTTTCGGCACGGGAGAGCTTCCCATTCAGAAAATGGTAAGAGAGGGGTTATTCCTGAATCTGATCGGTGCGGTGATTATCGCTACAACGCTGTGGGTCAGACTGACCTGACTGCGCTCAGGCTAAAGGGCTACGGGGGCCAAGATGTCTGCATCGTAATGCGCGGCCAGGTAAGTGTCACTGGAGACGACACTACGAAACGAGCGGGAGCCCGTTGCGTAGTGGTGAGCAGATTTCGTCAGAGAAGCGCCATCATCGATTCGGCAGAGCTGACGTCTACACCCGGCCCATCTTCGACGTTAAGGTGTGTGATCTTGCCGTCTTCGGCGATTAGGGCGTAACGCTGGCTACGCATCGCCATACCAAAGCCGGTTGCGTCCATTTCCAAGCCGAGCGCCTGAGTGAACTCTCCGTTGCCATCAGCAAGCATCACAATAGAGTCATTGGCATTTTGTGCCTCACCCCAAGCGTGCATTACGAAGGCGTCATTGACTGACAGGCAAATGATTCCGTCGATACCCATTTCCTTGATTTTGTCCGCGTTGACAACATAGCCGGGCAAATGTGTCATCGAACACCCTGGAGTGAACGCTCCAGGCACGGCAAACATAAGGATCTTGTTGTTATTGAATAGGTCTGCGGTGGAAACCGGCGCTGGACCCTCACTACCCATGACGGACAGGGCGCAATCGGGGATGCAATCTCCTACGGCAATAGTCATGTTTTCACTCCATCTTTTCAGTGTGGTTTATCGGCACGTGTATGCACATGCGTCAGTCAAGACAGGATCTGCGCAAATACAGGCTGAATAGTACCTCATGAAGGCGGTTTTTCGAGCAATCGAGTATTGATTAGTTCACATTCTGCAAAAAAATCGCCCTGTTTTTCACCTAAATACGGGGCACAGTGCGAAAGTACCTGTAGCACCGCCCGGTGAATCGATTGTTGAGCACTCAGCGATCCGCCCGCAAATTGCTCGAAGCTCAACCAGTACATCAGCGTCATCGCCATGCTGTCGGCGATGTATTCCGGCCTGGCGGTTGGCGGGATCGTGTCGGCTGACGCGAGTAGGTCTGTTGCCAACTGAGCCGCTGCACGCTTTTTTAGAGCCATTAGGCGACGCATACCCCGGTCTATCTTTGGGTACCGCTGCATCAGATCACTCTGATTGAGATACAGGAAGCGATGCTGGTACATCACCTCTAGTAGCACGGTCAAAAAGAGCCAACCGCGTTCCAGCGGATTACTTTGATCTAAAAAATTGTCGTCGATCAGAGGAGCGGCCAGCAAACTTGCCAACTCCCTATAGTAATCGGCGAAAAGTGCCGAAACGATCCCGTCTTTTCCCTTGAAGTGGTAGTAAAGGTTGCCTGGGCTGATATCCAGCTCCAACGCAATATCATTGGCCGTAACGTTGCGCTCACCCTGTTCATTGAACAGGCGTGTTGCGGTCAGGAGAATGCGTTGTGCTGTTTTCATGCCCACGGATTGTAACGCGATGAGGCGCCGAGAACTCCCGTGCAAACTGTTGATTTAAGGACTGGGAATGATCATCTGGGTAACAGTTAGGGTAGAGGAGCGCTGCTTTACCGAGCGTGACGCCGCGATAGCCAGGATCATCAGCAAGTCGAAGTCATAAGAAAGGGGAGCATAAGCTCCCCCATAAATAATCCGGACCGGATCGTTACTTAAGCCGCTTTGCCGAACTTTGTTCTCAGGTCTTCAAAGCGGGACTTGGCTTTCTTCATCTGAGCTTCGAGCTTGGAGCGGTCTGCCAGAGAATCCAGCTCAAGATCAGCGAGGGCCTTCAGCGCATCTTTCTCCACTGCTGTGCCGCGTTTGACCAGTGAGTTGTAGAGATCTTCCGCTTGCTTGCGGCGCTCAGTCAGTCGGCTTTGCGCTTCATCCACCTGTTCCTGCAGGCTAGAGAACTGCTCGAGTAACTGATCGTAGGCCTTACCGTAGACGCCCAGACCAGCGAGTAGGGCATTACGGCCAGTGTCAATGGCCTTGGGTCGTGCACGAGTCTTTGCCTTGGTGCTTGCCTTGGCCCGGGATTTTGCAGCCGGTTTTTTCTTCGCCGGAGCTTTTTTGGCCTTAATGGGCGCCTTTTTGGCCTTGGCGGATGTTTTCTTTGCCGCTGCTTTCTTTGCCGTTGCTTTGGTTTTGGGTTCTGCCATGTTTCTTCTCCTTATCGAGATATCTGGACACAGAACGAAGTGTGGCGTCGAAAATTAGAATCCGCCCTCTAAAAACTTTTGTAGGCGTGGTAATTTCTCACAGGCTAAAATAATGTGACATAAGAAACGCCAATTTATTAAATCTTCACGAGGTGCCAGCTATGGGAGTAATGTCAAAAGTAGCGGCGGTCCTCGCCGCGTTACTCTTGGTGGCTATCTTTGTGTTGCTGCGCGATGGCGAGCGCATCATCCCGCATGGCGAGGGGACAGTTAAACTAGAGGAGGGCGAGTTCGAGGCATTCCCGCTGCCAGATTATGTGGCCGCTGTGGTGAGTGATGCCTACAAAAGTTATTTCATCGAAGTTGAACCAGGGATCAAGATTCATGTTCTCGAGGTTGGTCAGGGGTATCCGGTCTACCTTCAACACGGGAATCCGACAACCGGTTTGCTCTATCGCAAGGTCGTTGAGTCGCTGCCTCTGGATCGTGTCAGAGTCATTATGCCCACCATGGTGGGGCTCGGTTTCTCCACCAAGATCCCGGCGAGTGAACATACCCTCGACAATCACATGCACTGGATGAAGAAGCTGTTGACGATGCTTGACCTGACCGAGGCCATATACGTGGGTCAGGATTGGGGTGGGCCCGTGGGAATGGGTGCTTTGTCACTGTCACCCGGGGTGTTGAAAGGTGCAGTGGTCATGAATACCGGGTTTAGCGCGCCTCGAGTACCCATTGATCTGAGTAGAGCCCATGCTCTAGTCAAAACACCCTTGGTCGGGGAGTTTGTGGTCGAGGTGATGTCTTCGTTTTTTTTCCAGCGTCTGGGCAGGGTTCAGGGTGATCCAACAACTATGCCGCCTGACGTCCTCGATCTTTATCGTCGTCCACTGCAGGACAGCGGTAACGCGAAAGCGACACTGGCGCTCATGCGAATGGTGCCGGACGGACCTGACCATGCCAGTGCGCCGGCATTGAGAGACATTGAACACTATGTGACCGGACTCGATATCCCGGTTGAGCTGGTATGGGGAATGAACGACCCCATTTTGGCCAAGGCCCTTCCCGTCATGCAGGAATTGTTTCCAGCTGCACCTGTCACTGAGACTGAGGCAGGGCATTTCCTCCAGGAAGAGGTACCCGAAGCCATCGCGGCGGCAATAATGCGTCTTATGGACGCTGTGCAGACAAAGTGAACAGACGTTTTGCAAAGGCCCTTTGGTAGCTTTGCACAAAGGCTCAAATACCCCTTTGGGTCGTACAAAGTTACACTGTGCTCGCCGAGGAATTGGCATAACCAATTAATGGGCGGCAGATAGCGCTCGAGTTGGACTGGCGGGCCGCACGTTGACAGGCGCGGGCACCGCCCCAAATCCACTACCCCCATGGAGATGAGTGATTTAGCGATGATTGACACCCGCGCCACGGGTAGCCGCATGACCCGCCGGAGATTATTCGGTTCGGTGTTTTTCACCGGAGCGGGTCTGGCGCTGTGTTTCCTTGTGCTGGTTGGCAAGCCCGCTACGCAACCCACTCAACTACCAGAGCCCCGTCGGCCTCTGGTGGAGATTATCGTGGCTGAACCCTCCGAACACAATATCGCGGTAAGGACTCAGGGCACCGTAGAACCTGTCCGACGTGTCGTTCTCGTGGCACAGGTGAGCGGTAAAGTTGAGACCGTTAGTGATCGGTTTCTCGATGGTCGCTTTTTTAAAGCGGGCGACATTCTTCTTGAGTTAGAAAAAGCAGACCATCAATTCACGATTGCGCGCGCCGAGGCGCAGGAGGCTGCCGCTGCCCAACGGGTGGCTGAGGAGCGTGGTCGGAATTTGCAGGCGCAGCGCGAGTGGCGTGATTTGGGCACCAGCGAGGCAAACGATCTGTTCCTGCGCAAGCCGCAGTTGCGGGCCGCTGAGGCATCATTGGTGGCGGCTAAAGCTGATGTGGCTGCGGCCAAACTCGCGCTAGAGCGCACGACTGTTCGCGCGCCATTCGATGGGCGCCTGGAGAAGAAATCGGCTGACCTTGGGCAATTTGTCGCGCCGGGCACCGCACTGGCGCACGTCTACGCCACGGATCGGGTAGAGATTCATTTGCCTATCAGTGACTCACAGCTGGCTCTGCTGGAGCTGCCACTTTTTGAGACCACCTTAGAGGCTTATCCCGAGGTTGTCCTAAGCGCACGGTTTGGCGGTGAGCGCTGGCAGTGGCAGGGTCAGATAGCGCGGGTCGAGGCCAGCATAGATAGAGACAGCCGGGTCACTTTCGCGATTGCGGAGGTCAGCGATCCTTTTGTTAACAGTGGATCGCGGAGGCCACCGTTGACTCCTGGATTGTTTGTGGAAGCCAGTATCAGCGGTAAGCCCATTCAACAAGCAGTTGAACTGCCTGCAACGGCGCTGCGCGGCGATAACACGGTGCTCTGGGTAAATGAGAATAGCCGGTTAGAGCGTCTCTCAGTTGAATTGCTCCGTCGGGAGCAAGACCGGGTGTGGGTACGCGGCGTTGCGGCCGGAGTCCAGATCGTCGCAGAACAGAGCAGCCTTTTAGCATCCGGCTCTGCGATCGAAGTGACTGCAATGAGGCCGACCAGTGGCTGATAAACCTGGTCTGCTGGGCTGGTTCGTATCCAATCCGATCGCCGCCAACCTATTGATGGTGGTGTTGGTGATAGGAGGCCTCTATAGCATTCCCGGCTTAGACAAACAGTTTTTCCCCACCCCAGTTATTGATCGTATCAGTATCTCGATGCCCTTTCCCGGTGCGAGTCCAAGGGAAGTTGAAGAACAAATATGTGTTCGTGTCGAGGAGGCTATTCACGATCTTGACGGAATCAAAGAGATTCGGTCTACAGCTTCAGATGGTCTGGGCCAAGTCGTGGTCGAGGCGCTTCCTGATTTTCCGACGCAACGTCTGACTAACGAGATCAAAACGCGAGTAGACGCGATTACCACCTTCCCAAATGACGCGGAGCGCCCTGTGGTGACCGAGCTGGTTTACCGGCACCTCTTAGGGATTGTGCAGTTGGCGGGAGAATTGGACGAGTGGGAGTTGAAGGAGCTTGGCGAGACGCTGCGCGACGACCTCGCGCGGCAACCTTGGATCTCGGTTGTTGATCTCGTGTCTCCCCGCCGCTACGAAGTCTCGGTCAATGTCTCCGAGACCGACCTTAGACGCTTCAACCTGTCTTTTGATGATGTTGTTACGGCAATTCAATCTGCCTCGCTGAATTTGCCCGCCGGGGCGATTAAGGGTCAGGACGGGGATATTCGTGTCCAAACGAGGGGGCAGGCCTACGACCGCTCGGACTTTGAGCGGATTGTGGTGGTGACTGCACGTGACGGTACTCAGATCTACCTCGGGGAGATAGCCTCGATCCAAGATGCCTTTGAGGATACCGATACGCTGAGTCGATTTAATGGCATGCCGGGTCATGCACTCTTTGCCTATGTCACCACGCATCCGGACGTGGTGCAGTCGTCCCGCGTGATCGCTGATTGGGTTTCTCAGCAAGCCCCGAATCTGCCAGACGGCGCGACACTGACTTTTTGGCGTGATGCAGCAGTGCCGTTTAAGGGCCGGGTGGAGACGTTGCTAAAAAACGGTTTTGGTGGACTGGTGCTGGTGTTTTTGGTCCTGGTGTTATTTCTGAGGCCCGCGGTGGCAATTTGGGTATCGGTGGGCATTGCGGTGGCTTTTCTTGGCGCATTCTTGCTCCTGCCTTACATGGGCGTAGGGCTGAACATGATTTCGCTGTTCGCGTTTTTGCTTGTGCTTGGCATCGTCGTGGATGATGCCATTATCGTCGGAGAATCTATCCACACCGCACAAATGACAGGTCTGTCGGGTAATACCGCAGCACTCTCCGGCGTCAGGGAGGTTTTCAAACCCGTATCGTTCGCGGTGATCAGCACAATGGTGTTTTTCGCGCCAATGTTATTCATGCCAGGCGAGTGGGCTCACGCCGCCAAAGGGATTCCGATTGTCGTATTACTGGTCCTGACGTTCTCGCTGATTGAGTGTCTCTGGATTCTGCCCGCGCATCTCTCAACCCTCGGTCCGGAGAAGCCCACAAACTTGGTGTTTCTCAAGCAGATGGATGTGTATCGGCATCGTTGTGCAGATTGGCTGATGTTTGTGGCCAAACACCGCTATCGTCCCTTTTTGGCATGGACGCTGAAGCGACACTTATACGTGGCTGGATTCTTTTTGGTGATGCTGAGTTTCAGTCTGGCGTTGTACGGGGGAGGCTGGCTGCGGTCTGCTTTTTTTCCGCGCATTAATTCTGATTTCGTGGAGGTCGAGATCACGATGCCCGAGGGTGGCTCTTTTTCTGCATCCGAGCGGATTATGGCGCGGGTAGTCGGCGCGGCTGAATCTCTAAAGACCGAGTGGAATGCGCGTCCGAAGTATCAGGAGATTCCTGCTGTCGGTGGTATTTTCGGTCGTGCAGATGGGAACTCGGTAGAGGTTTATATTCAGACAATATATGAGGGAGTCGATACCGAGGCGATTGCCAAGCAGCTCAGGAAAGATTCCGGAGCGTTGGCTGAAGCCAAGGAGGTGCGGATGGATTACACCATTCGCGATCCTGGCAAGCCTATCCGCCTCGTGTTGGCGTCGCGTAATGTTAAGGATCTCGAGGCGATATCGGCCGACATCAGGGAGGCGCTGCTTTCCTATCCCGGGGTTTTTGATGTGTCTGATAGCTTTGACAGCCCTCGAGACGAGCTGGTTCTTGAGCTGAAACCCGCCGCCGAGACCTTAGGAATATCGCTGGCTGACGTCGCTAGGCAGGTGAGGCAGGCATTTTATGGCGCTGAGGCACAACGGATCCCCCGCAGCAGGGAGGATGTTAAGGTAATGGTGCGGTATCCTGAATCGGAGCGTCTGGCAATTGCCAACCTTAATGATATGTACATTCGTGCGCCCGGCAGTGGCGAAGTTCCGTTCGAGGTAGTTGCCAGCTATCGGATCGAGCCGGGATACCAGAAGCTGGAGCGTCTGGACCGGCTGCGCACGCTAGAGGTTGCTGCAGACGTCGAGGCGGATGGTCCAGCCCCCAGAGCCATTGTCGAGTCGATCTTCAAGGATTTTCTTCCTAAATGGCAGCAACAGTTCCCCGAGCTATTTGTTAATTTGGATGGCGAGTTACAGGAAGAAATCGAATTCCGACAGGCCACTGTGAGACTAATGGGGCTGGCGATGGTGATTATTTATGCCTTGATGGCGGTCGTCTTTCGTTCATATTGGCAGCCCGTTTTGGTTCTTACCGCAGTGCCTTTCGGTATCATGGGGGCGATATTCGGGCACATGATCCTGGGATGGCAAGTCAGCTTGTTTTCTATTTTGGGGGTCACCGCGTGCGCCGGTGTTGTGGTCAATGACAATTTGGTGTTGATCGATCGCATCAACCGCTTGCGCGACGAGGGTCAGGAATTGGTTTCCGCGCTCCTGCAGGCCGGAGAGGATCGTTTTCGGCCGATTATTCTGACTTCTCTGACCACATTTGTTGGCCTGCTGCCCATTATGTCTGAGACCAGTGTACAGGCGCAGTTCTTGATCCCTATGGTGACGTCGCTGTCCTTTGGCGTCTTGTTCGCCACGGGAGTGACGCTAGTCCTCGTCCCTACCCTGTATCTCATTGCTCAGGATGTGAGCGCCGTTAGGGAGCGCGTTTTTGGGCGTGTCCATTCGCCAGATCAGCTTGAGGGCCCTGCTCTTTAAGCCGGTTGCGCCCCGCTAATTCAGCGATCTCTCACGCCGCGGATTATTGTTCCAGAGAGAGTGGTGACAATGGGTTACGCAACTTTGGGTCCTGCGCTGACGATGGCGTCGCTCACATCAAATTGCGTAATGTTGTTCACAAAAAGCTCGGCAAGCTGTGCGGCTTGTGCTTCATAGGCTTCGTCATCCCCCCAGCCCGCTTTGGGATCGACATATTGCTGATCGACACCGGGGATGCTAGCCGGATAGTGGAGGTTGAGCCTCTTCAGATAGCGCATTTCCGTGCCAATTAAGATACCGTCTTGTGCTGCTTTCACTACCGCGCGGGTCACCGGTATTGGAAACCGAGACCCTGTGCCGCCTGGCGCTCCTGAGCCCCCGGACCACCCGGTGTTGATGAGGTAGACCTGACTGTCGAAATCTTCAATTCGTTTTATGAGTAGCTCCGCGTAATCTCCTGCGGGCCTCGGCATGAAAGGGGCACCAAAGCAGGTTGAAAAAGTAGGATTTATGCCTGCTGCCGCGCCAACTTCTGTTGATCCTACTCGCGCGGTGTAACCGGATAAGAAATGAAATGCCGCGGCCTCTTTGGACAATATAGAGACTGGCGGCAAGACGCCAAAAACATCACAAGTTAGGAAAATGACACACTTGGGTTCGCCGCCTGCGTTGCTGGGTGATCGCTTGTCGACATGCTCCAAGGGGTAGCAACAGCGCCCATTTTCGGTCAATTGGGTGTCAGCATAGTCAGCTTTTCCCTGCTCATTCAGTATGACATTTTCTACAATCGCGCCTGTGCGAATGGCATTCCAGATGACCGGTTCATTTTTCTGGCTTAGGTCGATCGTTTTGGCATAACAACCACCCTCTATATTGAAGACCGAGCCCTTACACCATCCGTGTTCGTCGTCACCGATAAGGTAACGCTCGGGGTCGGCCGAGAGAGTGGTTTTGCCTGTGCCTGACAAACCAAAAAACAGCGTGGTGTCGCCGTCCTCACCAATGTTGGCGGAACAGTGCATTGGCATAACGTCTTTCTCGGGCAGCAGAAAGTTTTGTACCGAAAACATGGCTTTTTTCATTTCCCCGGCGTAGCGCATCCCCGCTATCAACACTTTTCTCTGACCAAAATGAATAATAACCGTCGCGTCGGAATGCGTACCATCGCGCTCCGGATCACAGACAAAATCGGCGACGTTCAATATTTTCCACTCTGGTTTTTTGGCTGGGTTATAGATGTCTGGCCTGATGAACATGTTGCGACCAAACAGCGATTGCCAGGCGGTAGTGGTAGTCACTCTCACCGGCAGGTAATGATCGCTATCCTCACCCACATGAAGATGTTGGATCCAGGTTTCTGATTCGTTCGCGTGTGACGTAACGCGCTCCCAAAGCGCGTCAAAACGATCCTCATCAAAGGGACGATTCACGCCGCCCCAGTCAATGGCATCTTCGCTGGATGGTTCTTTAACCACAAAGCGATCGGCTGGAGATCGGCCCGTTCTGGCACCAGTTACCACCCGCAAGGCGCCTGTGTCAGAGAGGATTCCCTCACTTCGTGCAAGCGCCATCTCAATCAGTTCAGTGGGTGCGAGGTCTTGATGCGTTGTGGGGTTGGAAGGTACTGCTTCGTTCATGTTGAAGTCCATAGTGAGTGCGATGTGCAGTTATCTGCTTGTGCTTTTTTAATTAGGTGGTGGGCCTTGCGTTCTGCCCTCCGGTTTTTAGCCGGCTTGAATTTGTGTTCAGTGCAACGTGTGCCTCTTATTGTCCGGGTTGAGTATGATCTGATCAAATTGATAAGTCGCGCCACAAAGCTCACACGTCAGCACGATTTTTCCCTGTTCTGATAAGATTTCTGCCTGCTCCGCTTCGGGTAGCATCGCAACAGTGCTGGCGCTTCGTTCCTGGCTGCACCGACATTTAAACAAAATGGGTGCCGGCGGGTATACCGTTACCTTCTCCTGATGAAATAGCTTGAAAAGCAGCTCTTCGGAAGGTGAGCTAAGCAACTCTTGCGCGGTCACAGTTTCAGCGAGAAGGCACAGCGTCGACCACTGCTCATGCCGATCAGTATTCGCCTCTACCTGAATCGGCAGCTGTTGCAACATTAACCCTGCACTTTGATCGCCATTTGATGCCAGCCAAAATCGTGCCCCCAGTTGCTCGCTTTGAGCGAAGTACTTTTCCAACGCCTGCGCGAGGGAGTGTCCTTCAAGGCTGATAATGCCTTGATATCTTTGGTCAGGCTCTCGTTCGATGGTGATAGCGAGCTGGCCCCCGAGAAGGTGGTCCATGGGTTCAGGCGCTTCTCTGCCGATATCACCTCGGGCAATACCGCGTATATGGCGCTCGCTAGAGCATTCCACCATTGCGAGCGAGAGGCCGCTGTCGCTTTTAGCTTGCAGGATAATCCGTCCGGCGTATTTCAGATTGTTGCTGATCAGCACGACTGCGGAGGCAAACTCGCCCAAAAGGCACTTAACACTCTCGCTATAAGGTTGATGACTTAGCATCTCCGTCAACGCAGCTCCCAGTCGTACCGATTCCCCGCGAACGTCGGCTTCGTCAAAAAGGAAACGGCGACTGCTGTTGTCGGGGGGGGGCATTTATCGATCACGCTGCGTAAAAGGGAGGTGTAGGATAGCTCGAATCAGGATTAACCCCAATTCGCTTTCTGTATGTCCGATATTCGCTTGTCCCGAACTCACAGCCTCTCCTCTGAAGAGCGGGAGGTGGTGATGTCGGCGTTGGTCGAGTATCTGGTGGAAACGCTTAATGCGACGGTGAAACGGAGCACGGATCGCGTAACCTTTAAGGGCAAGGGTTATGGGGGTCATGTGACCCTTGATGCGGGCACCGTTGAAGGGTCCGTGCGACTGGGCGGGATGATGAAGCCCTTAAAAGGCGTCATCAGCAGGGAAATAGGGAAGGTATTGGATCAATACTTGGGGGCACCGTGACCCCCGATCGATCATCAGTTGACAAGCGCCTTGACGCGAGCGTTCAACCGGCTTTTATGACGAGCAGCTTTATTCTTTTTGATGATGCCGCGATTCGCCATTCTGTCGATAACCGGCACGGCCGATTCATAGGCGGCCTTGGCGTCGTCTGCGTTACCTGTGTCGACTGCGGCCACTACCTGTTTGATCTTGGTGCGAACCAATGATCTCAGGCTGGCGTTGTGTACTCTACGCTTGTCGTTCTGACGGGCGCGCTTTTTGGCTTGGGGTGAATTGGCCACCGCTGTGCTCCATAGGGCTTTTAAAAGGTCGCGAATCATCTGGGATACCGGTATCAATGTCAACCGGCGAAGCCAGATGATACTCGCGTTTGCGGTGTTTTACCCTTTTACCAGCCCAGCCAGATCATTATCCAACCGGCGGCGGCGAAGGCGATGACCGAACTTGCCTTGTCCAGGCGGAAAAAGGCGTACCCGTAGCCCACAGGAGGTAGCAGGAGGGAGCACATACCCCAGGTAAATTCCTCCTTCCACGAAACGATCAACAGTAACACCCAACTGACCAATAGCGCGGCGGTGCCTAGTGTGATCAAAAATGAACTTGAAGCTTCCATTTGCCCTCTCTGAAGGGTAGGTTCTGCAACCGAGCGAAGGGTACCAGAAACCGTCTGACGGCGGCACAATATCGTGGCGTCTCGAGGTAAGTAACCTATGACAGAGGAATCGTCGTCTCCCATTGAGGATCCGTTCTCGGAGATCAGACCCTATTCCAACACTGAGGCACCTAAAGTTATCGGGCGCCTGGCGCGTAATGGAGAGCTTGCTGAGACGGTCGCACTGTGGAAGTTCCCGCGCTTGTCACGGTTATCTTTAGCCGTGGCAAGCGCGTTTGCGCGGATCTGGCTGTTGGTTGTGGCGCGGCGCCTAAGCACCGTAGAGGACTTACAAAATGTAATCGCGCCAAATCTGTCGCGCATGATCAAGAAAACTTCTCGATTCTCCGCAAGTGGCATGACTGAACTGGATCTCAGGATGCCGCGCGTCTATGTAGGGAATCATCGCGATATCGTGATGGATCCTGCCTATGCAAACTATGCTCTGCACAGATCTACAGTCAGAACACTTTCTGTCGCGATTGGCGATAACTTGCTTTCCAAACCCTGGATAGCAGATCTGATGCGTTTGAACAGAAGCTTTATCGTCAAACGTAATCTGCCGGGTCCGCGCGCACTCCTCGCTGCAGCGAAGCTTCTGTCAGCCTATATTCGAGAGTCAGTAGAGATCAGCGACAACCCTATCTGGATTGCTCACCGAGAGGGCAGGGCAAAGGATGGCCGTGATTTAACGGAGCCTGCGGTTATCAAAATGTTGACGCTATCCAGAGACCGCGAGGAATCGCCAGAGTCGATTCTTGACATGTTAAAAATCGTGCCTTTGGTCATCTCCTATGAGCTGGATCCTTGCGATGCAATGAAAGCAGCTGAACTGAATGCAGGTGTGGGTTACACCAAATCGGAGTTCGAGGACATTACGTCTATCGCTACTGGCATCATTGGGCAAAAAGGTTGTGTTCACCTGCACTTCGGAACGCCTCTTGAAACGCAACTGAGCGTGGCTGAGGCAGTTAAAGCAATCGACCAGCAAATGGTTGAGCACTATCGGCTATATCAAACGAATATTTGGGCTTGGCAGTGGCTTCATGGGGCAGCGCTGCCCCATGATCTTCAGTATGACGCGGGCTCTATCAGCGAAGCGGATTTCCGGGCGCGATTTAATGCGATTCCAGATGAGCATCAGCAGTGGTTTCTCACCATGTATGCCAATCCGGTAAGCCGCGCACTGGATATTACCGTGCCGGACGCAGAGGTCGACCCTAAGCCAGGTAATCCAATGTGATTGAGGAGATGTTGCAGGACAACATCCGCACCGCATATCAGCACCTTACTGATGCGCTTGAACTAAAACCCCGATGGGGGCAGCGCCAGATGATTGCGGAGGTCGCGAATGCGCTCGGCGACCCCGAGGCAGAGACCCCCATTGCAGTGGTCGAAGCGGGCACGGGGACGGGCAAGACCATTGCCTATCTTGTGGCGACGCTCCCCATTGCACGCGCGCGTGGCAAGCGGGTTGTGGTGGCCTCGGCGACAGTCGCGTTGCAGGAGCAACTGTTACTGCGCGATCTGCCTGATCTAATGCGCCACAGTGGGCTTAAATTTCAGGCTGCGTTGGCCAAGGGCAGAGGTCGTTATGTCTGTCTTTTAAAACTGGATCATCAGCTGTCCGGATCGGATAGCGAGCCCTTGATTCCGCTCTATCCGGATGAATTTTCTACACCTGATTATCAAGAGATTTCACCCATACTCGAGGACATGTTGGCGGCACTGACGGCGGGGCGGTGGGATGGAGATTTTGATAATTGGCCCGGGGGGTTAGAAGCCGCGACTAAGCGTGTGGTGTCAACGGATCAAAACCAGTGTACGGGCCGCCGTTGCCCCCATGTTGGGCAGTGTGCTTTTTTCAAAGCGCGAGAAGGACTTGAAGAAGCCGATATTGTTATCACAAATCACGATCTTGTCTTGTCGGATCTGCGACTCGGAGGCGGTGTGATACTGCCGGAGCCAGAGGACAGTCTATATATTTTTGATGAGGGGCATCAGCTTCCAGCGAAATGCCTAAATCATTTTGCGCTGCGTTTTCATGCAGGTTCAACGTTACAGGGACTCAGGGACAGTGATCGATGGATTTGCCAATCTGCGTCGGAATGGGAGAGAGCGGGCCTGGATGCGCGGTTATCGCCGTTAATTTCGTCATTGCTTGAGGACCTCCTGCAACGCACTGAAGAGGTGACACAGCTGTTGTGGGACCATTTTCCTGAGGGGGTACTGGAGAGAGCAGAACATCGGTTTGAGTACGGGCGAATACCCGAAACGCTGGGAGAGTACTCGGCAGCGCTCGCCGAGCAGTGGCGTCAACTTCACCGTGAGGCATCTCGTCTGGAAGCGGGCTTGGAAAACAGGCGTGATAGCCCTCCTGGTGCCGCGCCGCAGGATGCTGATGCTGACTTGGTCAATGTGCAAGGCCTGGTCGCTCGGGCGGAGCAGCAGGTGGCGTTGTGGGAAGCGTTCAGTGATGCCCCGCGAGAAGGCCAAGCGGGCGACGGCTGGGCAAGATGGATTCAGCATCGCGGGAGCTTGCTTTCTGTTGAATGCCAGGCCAGCCCTATTCTGCCAGGTAAACTGTTACGTGAGGCGCTTTGGGAGCGGGTGGCGGGCGCTGTAATTACGTCCGCCACCCTAACGGCACTCGGTACATTCGATCGCTTTCAGGAGCGCTCGGGTGTGCCCGATTCGGCGAGATGGAAAAAGGTCACCAGCCCTTTTGATGCATCAAGAGCGATATTCTGTGTGCCCGCCATGAAATCTGATCCCGGTCAGGTTGATGCGCACACTGATGAGCTGATTCAGTGCATTCCGAATTTGATTCAACACGACTTGGGTGTTTTGCTGTTGTTTACGTCGCGGCGGCAAATGGAAAGCGTGCTCGAGGGAATTAAGGAAGTGATTCCGCATGAAGCACTGGTGCAGGATTACATGAGCAAGAGCCGTCTTCTGGAGCAGCATCGGGGTCATATCGATGCGGGAATACCCTCCGCCATCTTTGGGTTGGCCAGTTTTTTTGAGGGAATTGACCTGCCAGGCGCTTATTGTCGTCATGTTGTGATCGCCAAGTTGCCCTTCGCCGTACCGGACGATCCGATCGCGGCATCTCATTCAGAGTTACTGCAAGCGCAGGGACGGGATCCTTTTATGGAAATCAGTGTCCCTGATGCTGCACAAAAATTGGTGCAGGCCAGCGGGCGACTGCAACGCACCGAAGAGGACGAAGGGCGCATCACATTGCTCGATAGGCGTTTGCTGAGACGGCGGTATGGGCGAACGATACTGGAAACCCTGCCCGCTTTTACCTTTGAGCTAGAGGGCAACAGCTAACATGACGATGAGTCAGGCAATAGATATGGAGGTCGTGATGATTGGCGATATGCACACGATACTGCGCGATGCCGCTTGACTCGCCGCGTAGCGTGATCGCAGAGCGACTGATTGATGTCGAGGCCAGCCTGCGCCAACTCAATCTTTGGGCGGCTGAGCCACCTGCGCTCCACGCTCTTCAGTCGGAGCAGCCATTCGCGATAGATACGCTGGCATTCGAGCAGTGGCTCCAATTCATTTTTTTACCGACTCTATATCAAGTGCTCGAAAGGGGATCCGCGTTACCCGAGCGTTCAGCCATTGCACCGATGGCCGAGGAGACCCTGGGTAAGCGCCAGCTGCCTATCGCCAATTTGATCGCCACCTTGCGGGATTTGGATCGCCTCATAACGCAGACAGACTAAACCTGGCGGAAACCCCGGTATTTACCGGGGCTCGCTACAGCGCGGCGTTTAGAACTGAACACGCTTGGTGAAACCACCATCCACAATGACATTTGCGCCGGTGGTGAATGCAGAGCGCGGGCTGACCAGAAAGGCGACAGTGTCAGCGACTTCGTAGTTAGTTCCCATTCGGCCCATCGGAATGTTGGCAACGGTTGCATTATAGAAGTCGGCCATGTGGGTCTTGATCTGTTCCCAAGCGCCACCTTCGAAATAAATCGGGCCCGGACTCACGGCATTTACGCGGATGCCGGATGCGGCCAGAGATTGGGACAGATTGCTCGAGTAATTCAGCAAGCCAGCTTTAATAGCACCGTAGGGGCTAGGTCCTGCAAACGCCTCGACAGCAGCGGTTGTCGAGATGATCACGATGGCACCTTGTCCCGACTTCGCCAGATGCGGTTGCGTCAGCTCAACACCGCGCCAGGTAGCCAACATATCGGCTTCGAAATTGGCTCGCCAACCCGACTCCGAGTTATCCGCCCCCCCCGCAGAAACATTGGGCACAAAAATATCGATACCACCCAGCGTGTCAGCACAGTGATTGATCCACGTCTCAAGTGATGCGGCATCGGTAACGTCTACTACGCTGCCACAGGCCTTTACACCTTTAGCGGTGAGCGCGGTAATGGTCTCATCAACTTCGGCCTGATTACGCGCGCAAATGCCGACATGGCATCCTTCGTCGGCGAGTGTTTCGGCAATCGCGCGACCAATGCCCTTGGTTGAACCGGTGATCAGTGCGACTTTATCTTTGAGTTGCAGATCCATTATTTTTCTCCTTGGTTGATCATCAATATTTCGAGGGTGTAGTCAGAGCTTAACCGCTTACTGCCATAAATTCTTTAAGTGCTTCGCCCCGTGAACAGACCCAGCTATCGAGCGCAGTGATGCGCTTGAAAAAGTGCCCAACAATATACTCATCCGTGGTGGCGATGCCGCCGTGAAGCTGAATCGCCTCTTGTGACACTTTACGCCCTACTGAACTGGCTTTGACTTTTGCAGCGCGAGCAAAGCGGGATTGATCTGGAGTATCCCCATCTGCAGCGTCGCAGGCGGCATAGACCAAAGAGCGCGTCAGTTCTATTTGAATGAGCATATTGGCCATGCGGTGTTGTAAGGCCTGAAAAGACGATAGCGGTTGACCAAATTGAACACGCTGCTTGGTGTATTCCACGGTGGTATCCAGCGCGGCATTGGCGGCGCCCAGTGTTTCTGCGCTGCTCAGTATCATCGCCAGTTCCCGATATGCGTCCAAAGCTGCTTGTGCCGGCTCACCCGAGAGCAGTATCTGGTTCTCCTCAATCTCGGTGTTGAATGCGCAGTTGGTCCCACCGCGGCCATCATGGGTTGGAAAATCCTCACAATTTACGCCCGCCGCATCGCGAGGGCAGATGACCCACGCGAACCCCTCCTCAACCGTGGCCAGAACAATAAAATGCGTCGCTGATGGTCCTGCGTTGATCCATTGCTTGGAGCCTGTCAGTCGCCAGCCGGAGTCGACTTGGGTGAGTTTGGTGGAGGGTTTTTTGCTGCGCTGACCGGCGCCCTCATCGATTGCTGCTACGGTGATGAGTTCGCCCCCAACCACGTGACCTAGCCAGCGCTCTGCATGCGGGCTTGGCGCAATCAGGGCGCTGACGGCAGCGAGTACGTCAATGAGCGGCTCGGTGATGAGATATTGGCCGCAGAGCTCAGCCAGAATCGCACACTCGCGGGTCCCCAATCCCAAGCCATCGAGGATTTCAGGTACCGGAAGCGCAAGCCATCCCATCTCCGCGAATGCCCGCCAATGCTGAGGGTCGGTGTAGACGCCCAGCGCGATCCGCTCTCGCCGTGCGTTGAAGTCATAACTGTCGCGCAGATACCGGTCAGAGGCATCGTGCAATAAGGTCTGGTCTTCGGTCATCCTCAGTTATTCCGTTTATAGGCCAAGAACATGCTTGGCAATGATGCCGCGCTGTATTTCTGCGGTACCGCCATAGATCGTGGTCGACCGACTGTTGATATATTCGGCCATAGTGGTGACACACTCCTCGGGTGCGGCAGTGGGTCCTTCGTATTCCGGCGACAACACCTCGCTTTGCCATGGCATTGCGCCCTGACCTGCCGCCTCTATCAGTAGCTCTGCACATTGTTGGCCAAGCTCTGTGCCCGACACTTTGACGAGGGAGGAGAGGGCACCCGGATGCTCGCCAGCGGCTACGGTGCCTTTAATGCGCAGCTCTGTTTGTTCCAGAGCCAGTACATCGATTTCGGTCTCGGCTATTCGGTACACAAAGGTGGGGTCTTCTGCTGCCGCATTGGCTTCGCTGCCGATTAGACGTCGTAATTTTCGAAGCTGCTTCTTGAGATCAATGGTGAAGTGTTGCCCACCTCGTTCGAATTCAAGTAGATATTTGGCGACGGTCCAGCCCTGATTTTCCTCGCCTAACAGGTTGCTGACGGGAACCCGGGCATCTTCAAAGAACACCTGGCACTGTTCAATTTCGCCATCGAGGCTTGAGAAGGGGGTTACCGTGATGCCGGGAGTCGCCATATCAATCAATAAAAAACTGATGCCGGCTTGAGGTTTGACACTTTTGTCTGTGCGAACCAGGCAAAAAATCCAGTTGGCGTAATGCGCCATACTGGTCCAGATTTTGGTGCCATTCACCACGTACTCGTCGCCGTCACGATTGGCCGTTGTCTTCAGTGAGGCGAGGTCTGACCCAGACCCCGGCTCTGAATATCCCTGACACCACACGTCATCTCCCGAGATGATGCCCGGTAAATAGGCGCTCTTCTGAGCCTCGGTTCCAAAATGCATTAGCATCGGCCCAAGCATCTGCACGCCCATCATCACTGGATTGGGTGCATTCGCTAGTCTACATTCCTCAAGAAAAATATAACGTTGCTGTATATCCCAGCCCGTCCCGCCGTACTCCAGTGGCCACTCTGGGGCACCCCAGCCTTTCGCGTGCAGAATGCTCTGCCACTGGCGGCCGGCCTCAAAGTCAGAGAAAACGCTGGTGGTGCGCTCGCCTGCACGCGCCAACTCTGGCGTGAGACCGGCTGTGAGAAATTCGCGAACTGTCTCTCTGAAGGCGCTGTAATCGCCAGGATATGGGTTGGATGCATTCACGTCTTGAGTCCTCGCTGATTCGCACCTAGCCTAGCAATACGCCCTGATCTTGCAACGATTGGCGCAGCACGGATTTTTGGATTTTACCTGAGGGGGTCTTGGGCATTTCCGGAGTAACACCCAGCCACTGAGGCCACTTTTGCTTGGCCAACTGAAGCTGGCTGCACAGTGTCGCGAGGGCCTCCAGCGTTGGGGCAGTCCCCCCCTCGTATAGCGTAATGAATATCGCGACACCTTCCCCGAGGCGATGATGGGGTGCTGATACCGCCGCGGCCTCCATCACATCCGGGTGTTGCATGACCGCCTCTTCGATCTCGCGGGCCGACAAGTTTTCGCCCCCGCGAATGATAATGTCTTTCTTGCGGTCCGTGATCACGATGGCATGTGTATCCAAGAACTGCCCGATATCGCCGGTCTTGAAGAAACCATCTTCGGAGAAAGCCGCTTCATTTTGCGATGTTTCTCGGTACCCCTGCATCATGGCTGGTCCGCGAACCCAAATTTCACCCTCTGTATTGAGACCTACATCCACGCCGTCGTCATTGCAAATCCGCACATCGTAATTGCAGACTTTGCCGTCGGTTTCAGCCGCCAGTTGGGTCTCGTCCTCTTTTATAAAGCCCACTGTTACCAGGGGGACCTCCGTCGAGCCATAGACCCTCACTGCCCGACAATCAGCGAGCACCTCATTGGCCTCATAAATGAGTGCTGCAGGGACAGCAGCACCGCCACAAGCGAAGATCCGAAATCCCGGGAGCGTTTTCCTTTGGTCTCTGCAAGCGTCAACCAGTTCGCGTAAAAATGGGGTTGCACTCACGCAACTCGTCGCCCCATAGCGTTCTATCAATGGGATGGCTTTATCGACAACCCAGCTTTCCATGAGTAAGACCTTGCACTCGGTGAAGAAAGGCAGCTCGATACCGTTCACATAGCCTGTCACGTGGGTCACAGGTGAGGGCATGAGCATCATGTCATCCTCACCTAGTTGCCACGCGTTTACGCCGTTATCCAGTGCTTTTGCCAGCGTGTTGTGGCTGTGCCGGACGGCTTTGGGATTACCGGTGGTGCCCGACGTGTACAAGATTACCTTGGTGTCGTTCGGGTCTACATCGGTGACTACGGCGAGATCCGATGGGGCGTCTGTCATAAGCGTTTCATATCTGAGGACGTCATCAGATAAGTCCTCCTCGGCGCCGCAACAGATCACGTGCCGGAGATGCGGCAGTGACGGCCTCAGTGAAGTGATCATATCGACATAGTCGAAGCCACGGATACGGTGTGGAATGAACAGTATCTCGCTTTTGGCATCATTCAGGATAAATCCCAGTTCTTTGCCGCGATAGATAGGGACTACCGGATTTATGACCAGTCCACAGATGGAAGCCGCAATGGCAACCGGGACGGATTCGGGAACATTGGGTAATTGAAAGGTAAGCGTGGTGCCCGCAGTTACCCCAAGTCGCTGAATCTGAATTGCCAGCGCATTGGCTTGTCGCCAAGCTTCTGCAAAGCTTAAAGTGTGGCCAGAGTCAAAGCGCAGCGCGGTCTCATTGGGGCGCTCTGTTGCGCGCGCCGCGGCGACTTGCGCCAAGGTCACGTTTCGGTAGGTCGTATCGGTAATCAGGTCCATGGTTTCCCTGCGACGCTATTCCTATATGTGTGTTTTACTTTGTTATGCCCCTGCTGAGCGGTCCCATAGATTTGGCCTAGGCCAAGCTCGGTGGCTTCGATGGGCATTCTGGAGTTTCTGTCTGCTTGCGATGACTATATAGTATGCCTGAAGCTAAAAACAAACCAACTTGCTTGTTTATCGTATTCGTTGGTCGGTCAGGTCCGGCTCTTGGGATTTCGGTGCGCGAGAGAAGTCATCAAACCTGTTAGTGGCAAAGAGGTGGATCATGATCGTCCCCAGTGAAAAGAGCGCGAAGATTCTCGGTGAGCTTAAAGCGTTCATGGCAGAACACATCTATTCGGCAGAGACTGCGCACCGTGAGGCGCTGCATAGTGCCGAGAATCGTTTCGCGTCCATGCCGCTGGTAGAGGATTTAAAGGATAAAGCCCGCAGCGCGGGGCTCTGGAATTTGTTTGTACCGCCTGAGTACGCGGAATATAGCGATCACGGTGGCATGAGTTTCCTCGACTACGCGCCACTGGCTGAAGAAATGGGGCGCGTGATCTGGTGTCCAGAGGTCTTCAACTGCAATGCGCCAGACACCGGCAATATGGAGGTGCTGATGAAGTTCGGCACCGAAGCACAGAAGGCTGCCTGGTTGCAGCCGCTACTGGCAGGTGAGATTCGTTCCTCCTACGCCATGACTGAGCCGCAGGTTGCCTCAAGCGATGCGACCAATATCCAGCTCGATATCCGTCGCGATGGCGACGAGTGGGTCCTGAATGGCCATAAATGGTTCATCACCGGTGCACCCTATGAGCGCTGCGCAATTTTTATCGTGATGGGCAAGAGTGACGCGGAGAATCCGAATCGACACCTGCAACAAACGCAGATTCTGGTGCCTAAAAACACGGCCGGGGTCGAGGTTTTGCGCCCACTGACCACCTTGGGGTACGACGATGCGCCAATCGGTCATGCAGAGGTCATCTTCACCGATGTCCGCGTACCCGTGGAGAATCTTCTGCTGGGTGAGGGCAGGGGCTTCGAAATTGCCCAAAGTCGGCTTGCGCCGGGGCGGATGCACCACTGTATGCGTTTGATTGGTGCCGGCCAACGGTCATTGGAATTGGCCTGCCAGCGGGTCGAGGATCGAGAGACTTTTGGTAGGAAACTGAGTCAGCATCAGTCGATTCGCGAGAATATCGCCAAGAGCTATGCCGAGCTGGAAATGGCGCGATTATTGGTACATAAGACCTGTTGGCACATTGATCAGCACGGCGTGAAGCCCTCGATAGAGTTGATTTCAGCCACCAAAATAAGTGTGCCGCTGATGATTCAGGCAATTATCGATCGCTGCATGCAAATGCACGGTGCTGGAGGACTGACAGAAGATTGGTGTATGGCGGAACAATTTAACTATGCGCGTTGGTGCCGACAGGCGGATGGGCCGGATGAAGTGCATCAGATGGCCTTGGGGAAGCGCGTTATCCAGCGCTATGCCCATGAAAGCTAAAAAAAGAGGACGGTCCGAAGTGGGTGTCGCCTAGGCGTTGGGTCAACGGGACAACATTTAATGCAGACTAGGGGAAGACAATGACAAATGAGGAAAAGCTGGCATTGGTCGAGTCGCTATATGCCAAATCAGGTGCGGGTGATTTTGATGCGGTGGAATTACTGTTAACGGATGATTTTTTTATTCGTGAGGCCGACGACTTACCGATGGCGGGTGAGTATCGAGGAAAAACTGCGCTGAGAGAGCTTTACTCTCACGTTTTCGGCACGCTGAAAGTGGCGGATCTTGAGCCCGAGGGTATGACGGTTGGAGGTGATTACGTTGTTAACTTGATCTCCTTCCGTTTCGAGAACCCCGATTTGGCGCCGGCACAGCTCGCCGAAGTCTTTCGTTTGAGGGGTGATAAAGTGTGCGAGATCCGTCCCTATTATTTCGACGCCAAACCCATCTCGGACGCGTGGGCGTATTACAGTCAAGGCGAATAGAAACATCTGAAGCCCATGCTGGGGCATCATGGGTCGTTGCAAGGTGTTATGGGCCGCAACCGACCCGTTGCCGATGGCTTTTGAGCTTGGTTTAGAAGCCCATTTTGCTTTAAAACCTAGCTCAGGTATTTGTCGATCGTCTGATGCAAATGACGGATCCGGCTTTCTTGATAGCTTGCTAGGATGACCTTTCCGGTCGCTGAATTTTTCATGCCTCTCTGCACCGCTGGCAGGTTGGCGTCATCTTGATCAAAGACGCCGCCAAGTGACCCCAGCGCTTCGTGGGATGCAAAGGGTTGATCCGCAGGTATTACCGTGCAGGGCACTGTGGCTGGGCGCTCGCTACCTCTGGGGTAACGCAACAGAATGCGCACGTCGAAGATACAGCTGTCAGGGTCGTTTCCATTGGGTAAGAAGCGATACACGATGTTGCCGCCGTAGCCGATCCATACTTGGAAGTTTGGGAACAAGCTGTAAAGGATCGCATCCTGAAGCTCGGCCATAGTGGGGTCATCGAATTGCTCCCCGGCCGCCTCTTCAAACATCTCCTGATTCATCTCTGCTACGTACTCGCGCGCACTTTGGCCGTCTTTCATGTCGACACCTTCGTCACTGTCCGTCGCCATGCGGCCCGATAGCTTGAGGATGTCGCGGGTGATAGTTTCTTCCGAGACATCGCTCAGGTGCGGGCTCGCGACTCCCATAGGGGTCACCGATCGACTGACGTTGTCTCCCCAGCAGTCGTACTGAGAGTTGGCATCGCCGGTGAAGGTCAGGATTTGTTTGTGGGTTTCCACGGTGTGCCAGGACTCCATGAAGGCCTCGGCACCCACTTTCCAGTTGCAGTTCATCACGCGTTGTACGTGCACGCCCGTGAAATACTCTTCGAGCGGAAAGCGCTTGAAGTGATCGGGCAGGACTTCCATATAGTCCTCGAGGGGCGGTGCATCCTGATCAAAATTGATGAACACGAAACCGCCCCATGTAGCGACCTTGACCTGTGGCAGGCTCATGTCGCGGCCTTCGATATGTTCGAAGTCCCACTGATTGGGAATGCCTTTGAACTGTCCGTCCAGATCCCAGGTGGCGCCGTGGAAGGGACAGCGGAATTTATCAACATATCCCGACTCGTCGCGCAGGCATCGCCCGCGATGTCGGCATGAGTTAATGAAGCCCTTGATCTCGCCAGAGGGTGTTCGGGTGACGATCACACTGCGGTCGATGATCCAGTAGACATGGTGATCACCGGGTTCGGGAATTTCCTCTTCCCGGCATGCCATTTGCCAGACATGCGGCCACATCTCTTCTTTTTCTTTATCGAAGAACGCCTGACTGATGTAGCGGTCGACTGACAGATCTTCGTCGCCCATGTCAGGATTATTCTGAATTCGGAGGTACTCGGGGACATCGACGGTTTCCAGATCAAGCAGATCCTGCCAAGTGGTGCCGACAAACCGGCCTCCGTCTCCTTGTTGCTTGTGCTCTGCATTTGCCATCGTCTATTCCTTTAAATGCTGCTTTGGTACCCGCGACCCTGTGTCGTGGGTTTTATCGAGTCAGAATGTTGACACCACTAATGCCCGGTGCGCCATACACGTGGGTATAGCCAACTTTGGGCTGGTCAGCTACCTGTCGGGCGCCTCCTTCTCCCCGGAGCTGCACACAGATCTCATGTACCTGCCGCAGGCCCGAAGCTCCGACTGGCTCACCATTGGCGAGACAGCCGCCATCGGTATTAACGGGCAGCCGGCCGGTAATCTCCGTTATGCCCTCCGCAAGCCACTGTTCCTGCTCGCCGTGGGCACAAAATCCGTTCTCAGCCATGTGCATAATCTCAGCCCCTACCTCTGTATCCTGAAGTTGTGCGACGTCGATATCCTCGGGACCCACTGAGGCCAACTCGAACGCGGTTTGCGAGGCAGTCACCGTTGGCGATGCGGCTACTTCGGGCGGCTGCGATGGACTGAACACTTCAAAGCTGCCGTAGTTCCGCGAGCGCACGACCGCAGTTTTTAGGTAAATCGGGTTGGAGTGGAATTGCGGTGCCATGTCGGCGCGGCAGACCACCAGAGCGCAGCCACCCTCGGCAGGCGAACAAAACATATATTTATTCAGCGGTTCACTGACCATTGGGGCATTTTCGATCTCCTCCCACGACAGCGCGGTCTGGCGCCAGGCAGTGGGGGTGAGCGCACCGTTACGGAAGGCTTTTTCGGCAACACGGATCAACGTATCTCGTGAAATGCCATAGTCATGCATATAGCGCTGGATCTTCATACCAAAGTACTGCGTAGTAAGCATGAGCCCGGTCTCACCATACCAATCATCTAGACCCCATTCAGCCGGTTTGGGGTTGAAGGCACCTCGATCATGTTTATCAAAGCCCACCACCAAGCCTACGTCGTACTGACCGCTCTTAATTGCCGAATAGGCGGCGTTAAGGGAGCTCCCCCCGGTGGCGCATCCGTTGGCGACATTGGTGAACTGAAGTCCCGTCAGCCCGAGTAGATTGACTAGCGAGTCGGCATTGCCGCCGTCTTGGCTACCGCCGAAGGCAAATTGCATGGTTTTAAAATCGGTACCTGCGTCAGCGAGCGCTGTTCTGACGGCGGCAGCACCTTGTTCGAGACCCGACATCGCGGCGGTTCTTCCAAACGGGTGTAGACCTAACCCTACGATTGCAACATCCATCAATGCGTCTCCTTTGCCGCACAAAATTGGAAAGTTACTAGCTCATCGCCTTTCTCATCTTTGCGCACCGAGATAATCTCCAATTGCATTGGCATACCGATCCGAAGCTGGTCGGGTGTATTTTCCCTCAGTCGGCTCTCCACTTTGAGTCCGCAGGGTAATTCGACGTAGCCAACACCATAAGGGCGAAAGGTTTCAGGGGTTTCGTCGGTAAGATATGGTGTTTTAGGCATAAACGACTGAATAGTCCAAGTCCACAGGGTACCAGCATTGCCCAGTTCCGCGTCTCGGGTATTTTGTCCGGAACAAGCTCTGCAAGAGCGCTGACTTGGGAACGCGTGTTCACCGCAATCGAGGCAGAGACTTCCCAGAAGACTCGGATTCTGGTCAGGCCAGGTGAATAGGCCGGGATGCAGCGGCTTGGCTCCAGACATCAGGACTCCTCATAGCTGTTAGTACACCGGGAATTCAGTGGTGGCTTATGGGTGTGGTCCCGGTGGTTGTCGTTGCGAAATCAGTCTAGGATACTGCCCATAAAAAAAGCAAGCTGGATTGTTTGCTGAAATGGCGCTCAGCTGTGTAATCATCGTCGATACAAGGGATCCCCATGAGCGGAAGAAAAGCTGGCGGTAACAAGATGGCTGGGAGAGCAAGGTCGCAGACAATGAAGACGGTCAGCGGGGCGCAGATCGGCGAGGGTTGGCAAGCGGAAAAAAGTGCGCTAACGCGGCAGGCTATTTTGGAAGCCGCAGTGCGTTGCTTCGTGGAATACGGCTATGCCCGCACCACCACAGCCATGATTGCAGAAGAGGCGAGTGTCTCGCGTGGCGCGATGATGCATCATTTTCCCTCCCGCTCGGCGGTGATGAACGCGGTTGTGGGCTATCTGCACGTTCGACGAATCAACGAATATCGCGCCTTGATGACAGATATCGATTCGCCTGATCAGAAAATGACGCGGAAAGCGATCCGAACATCGGTAGAGTCGGCGTGGAAGTACGTCAATTTGCCGTCCTTTGTCGCCTATCAGGAATTACTGTCTGCGGCACGCACCGATCAGGAGTTGGCAAAAGCTGTTGGTGAAGTGGAACAGGATTTTGAACGTGAATTTTTGAAGACGGTGCGATCTGTGTTCCCACATTGGAAACAGGTCAAATCGTTGCAGGCAGCGCACGATCTGGTGCAATTTGTGATGCAGGGTATGGGCGTAGCTTATCGCTCGTCGCATCGCGAGCAGCGAGCCCGACGCATGATTGACACAGTGACAGATCATCTCGAGCGTATTTACTTTGAAGATGCCGACAATCCGTAGCGTGAGTCGGGTGGATTTAAGTGAGTAAGCAATTATTTGAAAACAAAAAGTCAAGGAGAAGATCATGGGCATGGTTGATGGCAAAGTGTGTCTGGTAACGGGTGGTGCATCCAATCCTGGGTTAGGGCACGCCATTGCGCACAAGTTGGCTGCGGAAGGTGCCATCGTCGTAGTGACCGATATCGATGCTGATGGCGCTGCTAGGACCGCAGCAGAGATTGTTGCTGCGGGAGGACATGCACAGGCCTGGGAGCAGGACGTGACCGATGAGGCGGGGTGGGACGGCACGCTGGCACNAATCCAAGCTGAGCACGNCCGGCTNGATGCACTGATCAATAATGCGGGCATCGCCATTNTAAAGACCTTGCCCGAGNTGACNCTGGCAGACTANAACCGACAGATGTTGGTCAACATGACCAGCGTTTTTCTNGGCACGCAGAAGGCCGTAGCGGTGATGCGCGAGACNGGGGTAAAGGGCTCCATCATNAATATGTCNTCCGTGGCGGCNTTGGTGGGTGTGCCNGCGTGTAGNGCNTATGCNGCGGCCAAGGGTGGTGTGATTGGCTTNACCAAAACCATCGCTGCNGANACCGCTGCAGAGGGNATTCGCTGCAACACGATTCACCCCGGGTTGATCGACACCAACATGCAGAGGCGTTCATCCGTGGACAACCCTGAGGAGTACGTGAAACTTAATGCCGCGGTGCCGATGGGTTATATGGGGCCACCCCAGACGATTGCCGATGCGGCACTGTTTCTGGTGTCAGATTTGTCGACTTATATGACCGGAGCGCAAATGGTGATTGACGGCGGTCTCATCAACCAATAACTGAGAGTAACCAATAAGAGGTGCCAAGAAATGAGTGACCAATATCAGGACCGGCTTGCCATTCGTGCGCTACTAGAGCGCTATTGCGAAGGAGTGAACCAGCGCGATGCCGACATCTGGGGCGCCACCTGGGCCGCAGATGCGGTGTGGGAACTGCCTCATTTGGGAATGGATGGTCTGAAAGGTCGCGAGACAATAGTTGGCGCTTGGCTCGAAGCGATGAAGATGTTCCCCTTCGTCAACATGATGGCCATGCCCGGTTCGATCAGCGTCGAGGGTGACCGGGCCACGATGCGCAGCTACACCGACGAGGTGGCGGTGACCCAAGATGGCACTGAGTTGCGTCCGCGCGGGCAGTACGACGATGAGTGTGTGAAGGTGGACGGGCAGTGGCAATTCAGTCGGCGGGTCTTCACCGTGCTTCACGGCGAGTGAGCATTGCTCGGCAGCGGCGCTTATACNCCAGGGAGTCCTGCCGTAGAGCCACCATCGATCACAATTTCGGAACCGGTAACAAATTGCGCGTCATCGGAGGCGAGGTAGATCACCAAAGAAACAATCTCTTGCATGCTGCCTAGCCGGCCGACCGGCGCGATGCCCTCTAGCATACTCCGCGCCGCTCCAGGATCTGGAGCGCCGTCAATCGCCCCCTGAATCAGGGGCGTTTCAATGACACCGGGATGAATTGAGTTACAGCGGATGCCGGTTCCGGTTTTGGCTAAGTGCACGGCGGTAGATTTGGCTAGTAAGCGTAGGGCGCCTTTTGTTGTGGAGTAAGCTACGTCGCCCGACAGGGCGAGAATACCGTTGATTGAGCTATTCAGTACAATGGATCCGCCGCCCTCGCCGGGATTGTGCTTCATCAACTCAATACTGGCNTTAATGGCCAGCATCATGCCGGTTAGNTTGACATCAAGCAGGTTCTTCCAAGCCTCGACTGCTACGGTCTCGATGTCGCTGTCACCGGCATTGGTCCCAGCGTTGGAGAACGTCACATCCAGCCGACCATGGTGATCGCGGATGGCTGCCTTCACTCTCTCCCAGCCTTCAACATCCTGCACTGCATGCTGAACGAAGATCGCCCCGGTCTCCTTGGCAATGTCGTCACCCGCGTCGGTATTGTTGCCTGTGAACACCACGCTGGCACCTTCTTCAGTCATGCCATAGACCGCCGCTTTGCCAATACCGTTTGTGCCACCGGTTATCAGAGCAACTTTATCTTGGAGTCGATTTGTCACAGTGAGTGTCCTCAAGGATGCAGCCTGCAGTGTCACGCATAACCTGTTGTGCTGATGAGAGTGCCTAACCTAGCATTGAATTTGCTTGGCGCTGCAATAAACAGTTATTTGAAATCTAGATTTCGTGCTCATGTCGCTGAGCGATATAAGGGTAGGTAGAGCAGTATAAAAAAGCAAGCACGCTTGACTTTTTCTTTGTTGAAACCTAGTTTGAGCCGGCATTTATGGGGGAAGTGATATGAGTACANTCAGCNTGATTGTCAGGATTCANCTCAGTGCCGATAGTGCAGAGGGATACGCTCGAGCGGCGGAGGCNGTGGTAGCCGGCACGCGGCAGGAACCCGGATGTCAGTGGTATGGTATTGCGGTGGATGTGACTGACCCCTGCGTGGTTTGGATTTCTGAGCAATGGGCGTCGCAGGCAGACCTTGATGCACACTTGAAGACCGCTCANGTTGGCGCTTTTCTCGAGGCCTGTGCATCGCTTGAGATACTGGATATGGAAGTGCGTCGCTACGAGGTCGCCGCCGTGGGTGATCTGGTGATGCCGGATTAGCGACAGCGCAGGAGAATGCAGAGATGACAATAGACACAAAGCTTCAATACAGCCGTATGGCGGGACGTCTGATCGATCATGTCGCTAATGGCACAACCGACTGGGCCGATGACACGATGGAAGTGCCGTCTACCGAATACACCGACGCAGAGCAATGGCAGCAGGAGATGGACTCTATCTTCAAGCGCCAACCTATTTTGGTCGGTGTCAGCNAGGAAATCCCAGAAGCGGGCGACTTCAGGGCGTTAGATATTCTCGGTATCCCGCTCCTGATTACCCGACAGGCTGATGGCAGCGCAAAGGTCCTGATGAACGTCTGCACCCATCGTGGTATGAGGCTCACGTCTGAGTCTGGCGGAAGGCAAAAGTTATTCAGCTGCCCCTACCATGGGTGGACCTTTAAATCGGATGGCTCCCTGCGAGCCATTGCTGACGCACCCAAGTTTGGCGAGGTTTGCAAAGGTGCTCGCGATTTAGTGGCGTTCCCGAGCCATGAGGAAGGTGGATTGATCTTTGCGGTTTTAGATCCAGAGAGCGATGTCGATATCCGGTCNTATCTTGGGGAGATGATGGACGACGTAGCCGCCAAGGGGATGGATAACTGGACTTATGTGGGCAAGCGCATCATCCATGGCCCTAACTGGAAGGTCGCTTATGACGGCTATCTCGAGGGCTACCACTTTAAGGCGGCGCACCCGGAAACCATTGAGCCCAGAACGTTCAACAACATCATGGAATATGACGCGCATGGACCGCACCAATTGGTCGGTTTTGCAGCGAAGAATGTGATGGAGTTGGGTGATGTTGATCGCAACGACCTCTGGCAACATGAGACTAAGGGGTACGACTTTATTAGACTCTTTTTCCCTAATGTTTCGATCTTCATTGCACCCGAAATTACACAAGTGGCCCAGATGATTCCGGGGCCCGGTCCCATGGAAAATACGACCATTCTGCATTTTCTGCACCCGACTCCGCCTGCGAACGAAGAGGATGTCGCCGCGCGTGATGAGATGGCAGATTGGCTCCGCAATGTGGTGCAGGAGGAAGACTACAACGTTGGGTTGAAACTACAGAAAGGCCTCGAAACCGGGCTAATGAAGAGTGTGCTTTTTGGCCGCAATGAACGCGGTAACCAGTACTTTCACCGTTGGGTTAAGTGGTACAGCGATGGAGACGAGAGCGCTCCTAGACCGGAGCTCTGAACGACCGGACCGTGTAGACAAAAAAGGGCCCCTCAGGGGCCCTTTTTTGACGTTTCTTTTGAGCTGAGCCGCTACGACGCGCTCAAATTTTCAGCATTAATTTCCCTTCNTTGCCGCCCGTGAACAGCAAGTTGTAGGTGTCCAGACAGTTCTCTATGCCTTCATTGATGTGCTCACGGAACTTAAGTTTGTCTTCCTTGAGCCACTTGCTCAATACCGCCTGTCCTTCTTCGATACGATGGTAATGATCGCTGACTAGATAGCCTTTTACTGTGATGGTGCGTGCCAGTATCTGCCAATAGTTGTAGGGCCCGGGCACAGGACCGGTAGCGTTATAGGTGCTAATGGTGCCGCAGAAAAGCAGTGTAGAATCTTTATTCATATTCATTAGCGCTGCGTCGAGGATTTCGCCGCCGACATTGTCGAAATAAAAGTCGACACCCTCTGGGCACGCAGCCCCGATAGCCGACTCCATGTCCTGCGTTGTTCGATAGTTGATGCAGTCATCGAAGCCGAGCTCATCAACCACCCAGCGGCATTTCTCGTCTGTGCCGGCGATGCCGACAACCTTCAGGCCCATCAGTTTGGCGATTTGACCGCCGATAGATCCCACCGCCCCGGCTGCCGCGCTCATAAGCATCGTCTGTNCGGCTTTCGCAGCTCCCACCTCCGCAATGGCAAAATAAGGCGTCAGGCCAACAGCACCCAGCATGTTGGTGTAGTAGTGCAGCGGGAATTCACTGTCTTTGGCGACTTTAGTGCAAAACTCTGCGGGGATAGTGCTGTGGGTCTCCCAGCCCCCCAGACCAAAGACACGGTCACCGGGTTTGAACTGGTCGCTCCCACTTTCAATGACTTCACCTGCAACTGTCGAGCGCACTGGATCTCCGATCGGGATTGGTGGTAGATAGTTGGGGATGTCTGACATCCAAAAGCGTATGGCAGGGTCAAGAGAGATATAGTGNTTCTTGACCAACAACATGCCCGGTGGNGTCTCGGGNATGGCGGCTTCTTGCAAGACGACTTCCGATGGGTCCGGCATGCCCTNNGGGCGTTTGGCCAAAATCCATTGTTGTTTGTTACCGTGGCTCATGNTGACCTCAAAAGNGAAANNNANAATCAGGCCANAGCCTAGCGAGCACCCATAAAATAAGCAAGCAAGATGGTTTTTTTCTTAAACTGCGGTGCTACCATTTCGGCTCTGGCCCGCTTATTTACGAATGCACTCACAACTCAATAGGAGCTTCTTTTGACGGACTTTCAACCCGCGTTT
>NYTE01000022.1 GCA_002683335.1 Halieaceae bacterium | reverse complement strand
TGCGATCGTGTATTTTAAATCGGGCGATAATGTAAACGGACATCGTGTGTCATTCCTCGTTGTTAAGGGGTGAGCGGGGCNCGTGAGTCAACAGAATCATCGCCACCATCCACTGGGGTGATAGCAAANTTNGGATAATTGCCGAGTTGAAAACTCAGCTTAAAGTGCTCGCCTGCCCGCAATGGTGTCAGTTCAGTGCAACGCAATGGCAGGGTGATTTCCGATTCATAATCGATTAATTGATGCTGTTCAAACGCCTGAACGCGGGTAAACAGCACCGGATCAAAATCAGTTAGATCGGCCGTGACAGGCATGGTGACATGTATCGGGTTCAGTTCGAGCAGGCCGGCGCTATTTCTAGACGCCTGTTGCTGCAGTGTCGCTGCCTGTTCGGGTATTAAGCACAGCGCAGTGGCGAGTCGATGTCGTTTACCGTCGGCTATCAAGGCGTCTGAGTCGAGGGTATCGCCGCGCTTTACCGCAGCTCTCTCCTCGTTAAGTCTGGCTAGGCACAGGTCCACCTCGACCTGTTGGGGAATAAAGATTCCCTGCGGGTGTAACTGAGGCGCGAGGTTAGCGGTGACGGCAAACTGGGGCTCTTGCTCGAGTGATTTTTGCATGGTTTCNGCAATGATCACNTGGGGGTNANTCGGGTGTTGNTAATCNCAGGCATCNCCCTGNNTGCANCTGATGTGATGCGCCTGCAGGCCAAAATCANTGATGAGTAAGCCGACGCTATCGAGTGATCGTTGNTGAATGTCCAGCAAGTGCACCGTGAGNTCACCGGCCTCAAATCGNCCCANTANNGGCAGCANTAAGGTGGCGAATGGACCGCAACCCGCGTACAAGATTTCAACGGGCCCCTGTGCGAAGCGCGCTTGAGCAGCTTTGATTGCCGCGTAAACAGCCCGGATAAAGACAACGCTGCGTTGAGTATCGTTGACACAATGGGCCGCCGCCGCTGGACTGATGGCGACGCCGTTCTTTAGCAATGCATCGCCNGCCCAGGCGTTAAAGCTGCGGTCGGGNAAGATNCCNCCNACGTCACTGCAGCGNTGTGTAAACGCGTTGAGNGCGTCCCGCAGCTGAGCGAGGGAGCTGGCCTCATTGAGGAGTGTGTCGCTGAGTTGCTTAAGCCCTATCATGTCTGACCACGCGGTATTTATTGATGAGCAGTTTCTGCCCAATCGATAATCATGTTGGCGAATAATTCGGGTTGATCGGCCCACGCGAGATGACCTGCTTCAGGCAACATTTGCAAGGTGCTCCGTGGCATGGCGGCATCGAGATGTGTCGCATTGCTGGGGTCAAATAACACATCCTGCTCGCCCCAGAAAATTAAGGTCGGTATTTCGATTTCTTTTACTCTAGCCGCCAGCGCTGACGCTTTCGACCGAAANTCCTNAAACCAANAAACCACNTCNGCNGTGCGCCCCGAGTAAGCCCTTTTGTAATCATCGATTTGCCGCGGGTTGGCCCGATGACGGATGGCACCCAGCGTTGACGANAACGCAATGAGTGGCCCGGCACCCAACAAACCCGTTGAGAAGCGCATGACACCAAACTTGGCCAGCATGTTAATCATAAATGCCAGCTTGAACGGTCCGGGCGCACCAACGCCATGCCCAATCAGCAAACTTTTTACCCGATGGGTGTGGTTGAGCACGTAGGCCAGTGCCGCGCCCATGCCCACGTCGGGCCCGACAAGATGGATATCGTGCAGATCGAGTTCATCGAAGATGGCAGCCAGATGAGCGCCCTGTGCGGTGGGTGACATATCCCTTCGGTCACCTTCAGACGCGCCAAACCCGGGCAGATCGATGGCGATGACCCGACATTTCTCAGTCAGTGCTTGCCAGGAACCGGCAAAGCTTAGGATGCTTTCGGGGAATGGACTGAGTAATACAACNAGCGGAGCATCGATGGGCCCGGCTTCAGCAAGGCGGATACGGCGGCCCGCTATCGTCCGAGTTTCNGTTGGCATCGTGATATCCGGCGTTTCAAAGGANACCGCTGCCTTACGGGCTGCTTTGACGCTCCGCCACTCGGGTGANACCAACAGCAGCGTGGCGGCGTTCAGTCGATCGTAGAAATTAAGCGTTTTCATTTGAGTGCTCCATCAGCGTTTATTGGCGCTGCGCATGGGTCGTGGGGTGATGAGTGAATAAACCGCTCGGTTATCCTCAAGGCGTTGGTTGAAATCGTGGCAGCTTGGCGAACAAAGTGACCGATGCGAGGATGAAGACAGCGGCGACGCACAACGAGGGCGTATAGCTATTTGAGGCGTCACGAATGGCCCCGAAAATCACTGGACCCAGTCCTGTTGCAACTAAGAACCCGGCGTATTGCCTGCCGTAAATTTGTCCGTAGGCGTGCATGCCAAAATATCGTGCAACCAGATAGCCGATCAGATCCACTTCGGCGCCGACTGAAAAGCCGATGACGAATGCGGCTGGCACCGCGACAACGGATCCCAGGCTCGCCAGTGCTAACACCCCAGCCATACAGGCAAGCAGAATCGCAATGGCCACCCGCGGCGCAAATAGGCGATCAACCGCAAACCCCACCAGGAGTCGGCCCAGTACCACCGCAATACCAATGACGCCCGCGACTTTAGCTGCACCGCTATTGGTGAAACCGACCTCGAGCAGAACGGGAATAAAATGAACCATCAAGCCGCCTAGCCCCAGAGACAGGCAAAAGATAGCGCCCATAATGGTCCAGTAAGTGCGGCTGGCCTTNGCAGTAGCGAACGCTTGACGCGCCGCTTCTGGATCAACGCTGACCGTGGTTTTCGCGCCATTGAGACGAGATAACACGACGACGATGACGGTTCCCACCGCCAGCGTAAAGCCGGCCATGACGAAGTAGGCGCCTCGCCAACCCAATGCGGTGACGGCGCTACTGATTAAGGTCGGGCCAAACGTTGCCGCCACACCGGCGCCCGACAACGCAATGCCAAGCGCCAGACCACGTTGTTTGTCAAAGACGCTGTTGATGGCGCGTGTGTAGGCCAATGGCGACGACGCACTGCCGAGGACGGCTTGCAGCATTGCCAGCGCGACAAAGGTTGCAATGGATTGCACAAATAGGCCCAGTAAGACGTAGGCCACGGCAAGACCTAGTAGAGACACCATGACGGGTCTGACCAGGCCATAGCGGTCAACGATTAAGCCAATAAAAGGCAAGACTGCAGCGAGCGCTAGCGTGGATCCTAAAATGCCAAGAGAGGCTTGAGCGCGGGTCCAACCAAAGTCGGCAATCCACGCTTCGATGAATATGCCCTGAGTATAGAAGGGCAGTGCAGANACCCCCACGCCGATGCCGACGGCACAGACCAAGACCAATAGCCAATGGCGAGAAAACTCATTGCCGTTGTTGTGCTCACTGAGTGTCTGACTGGTTTGATTATTCACGTGTGCTACCGCCTCACGACTTTGTTTGAAATGACGCCGATGTGCTCAATTTCGAGCTCCACCACGTCGCCATCGTTGAGAAAACGCAGGTGTTCTAGACCACAGCCAAAACCCACCGTGCCTGAGCCAATGACCTCACCGGGGTGAAGGGTCTCGCTTTTGCTGATGTGGGCGATCATGTCGGAGAATTTCCAGTGAATGGTGCTGCTGTTGTTATCGCACCACGTCTCTCCATTGATCCGAGCTTGCATGCGCAAGCGGTAAGGATCCACGAGCTCATCTGCGGTGACGATCACNGGNCCNAGAANAATTGAGTCGTCGAAGTCTTTGCTTTTAGCGGGTCCTAACGGCCCTGCAGACTCTTGCATCTGCGTGTCTCGTGCCGAGAAGTCGTTGTAAATGGTGTACCCAAATACGTGGTCTTCCGCGTCAGCGTGACGGATGTCTTTGCCTTTTTTGCCAATGATGCAGGCCAGCTCTAGTTCAAAATCCATCACCTCTGAGTACGCCGGCCACACAATGTCTTTGCCGCTTGGTGCCACGCAAAAGCGGTTGCCTTTGTAGTAGAGGGGTTGCTGGTACCACACTTCGGGCACGGTAAATCGACCACTGGCTTGCAGCTCTTGCTCCGCTTTAATCGGATCATCCGCCGCCATTGCACTCAGTTTAATGGCGCTTTTATAAGAATTTTTTAAATGTTCCTCAAAGCCCAAACAGTCACGTATTTGTGCGGGTAACGGGAGCGGTGCGAGCCACTCCACCTGCTCTGCGGGTATGAAAGCTGAGNTCGATGCCAGCAGTGCATAGGCGCGATCAAGGGCGGGTTGGCCCGCCTCGATAAAGTGTTGCATGGAGGAAAAAGCACTGTCTCCCTCTGCGGCCGCACTCAGATTGAATACGCCGGCATCAGTTAACGCGCCTAGATAGTCTGAACCGTGCTGTTTGAATGTCAGTAATTTCATAAAAAGCGGTCTCTTGGCGGTGGCTATTCGTGTTTGCCTGCAACCCAGCCGTGCGAGCTGAGCTGGTCCGACGCAAAGTGCTTGGGAGCACTTTCTAAGGTGGTTGCCATGGTGTCGTTCCAACGATTCAAAAAACCAAACATCGATATCACGGCCACGACCTCGATCGCTTGCTGGTCGCTAAAGTGTTTTGACAATTCACTCATGTGCTCGGCTTCCACCGCATTGGGTACCATGCCGGCATGCACGGCAACGCGCAGCGCAGCTTTTTCTTGAGCGGAAAATAAGTCGCTGCTTTCAAACTCGAACACTGCTTGTATTTTTTCTGCGCTGACATGGTGCTGTTGTGCCGCCTGAGCCGTGTGCGCTTGGCAATATCGACAGCCGGCAGCGTTGCTGACGGCAAACGCAATCATTTGCTTCAGGCCAGGATCGACTTCACCGCTGTGCAGAATCGTTGCGCCGAGACCCCCAAAGGCCTGGGTCAGCTCTGGCCAATGCGCCATGGTCATCATGGAGGTCGGCAAGAAGCCCATCGAGGCCTCTACCATGTCCAACATCGATGCTAACTCCGGTAACTCGTCGCGCTGCTTGGGTGTGATGTGTGTCATAGGTATTCCCGTTGTGATCGCCGCTAGTCAATTTTGAGCAGCTGCTTGCCGAGGTTTTGCCCGGTGTAAAGCCGCTGCAGGGTGGCGGGAATATTGTCAAACCCTTCCTGCACGTCGACCTGATAAATGAGTTGGCCCGATGAGACCCAGGCCATTAACTCTTGAACGGCTTCCATCGCTCGCGGCATGTAATCCAAAATGATGAAACCTTCCATTTTTGCTCGGTTAATGGTCAGGTTCGATAAATTGGCGGGGCCGGGCGCGGGCGTGGTTGCGTTGTAGGCAGAGATGCTCCCGCATAAAACAACTCGGGCGCGAAGATTCACGTGGTCTAGCGCTGCCTCTAGGATAGAGCCGCCGACGTTGTCGAAGAACACGTCCCAATTATCGGGACAATGGTGCGCAATTTGCGCGCTGACATCTTCATTTTTATAGTCGATGACGGCGTCAAAGCCGGCAGTCTCTTTTAACCACCGACACTTGTCGGGGCCGCCAGCAATGCCGACCACACGGCACCCTTTGAGTTTTGCAATCTGACCGACAAAGGAACCGGTGGAACCGGCAGCGCCAGATACCAGTACGGTGTCACCGGCCTTAGGCTGACCCACCTCCAGCAGACCAAAGTACGCCGTGAGCCCAGTAATACCGAGAACAGACAGCATCATTTCTGGCGANACCCCNGGTGGCAANTTCACCAGGCCCATNGGGCCTTCACCGGGTGCTGCGACGACATAATCCTGCCAATAGCCGGTCGTTTGTACGAGGTCACCTACTTGGTAGTCGGCGTGTCGCGAATCAACCACCTGCCCAACAGAGCCGGCTCGCATGGGAGCGCCGATGGCCACGGGCGGTAAGTACGCTTTTCGGTCCACCATCCAGTTTCGCTGTGCGGGGTCAAAGGACAAAAAGAGATTCTTGACCAGCACTTCATCATTTTTGGGCTCTGGAATGGGGGTCTCGGCGTACTCAAAATTGTGCGGCCCCACCATTCCCGATGGNCGCTCTGCTAGTAGCCATTGGCGATTCATTGTCACGATAACGCTCCTAATACGATGTTGATGTTTGCTGCTCGGCTTCCTGGCACGCTGTGGCGATTTGGTCGGCATTGTTTTGACCACTAGCCAGGGTGTCAGGAAGCTCGATCAGTATTTTTGGGATCCAGGTTCGACCTTGAAGCGGACGCTAAGGCGCTTGTTGTTTACCCTCAGATAGCACCCAAGATTTTGCTGATGTTTTTTCGAAACTTTTTCCCAAAGGGTGGGCGCGCGCCNACGATGGGCAAAATGTCGATCATCGTTTGACTGTAAATCGCGCGGCCGTGGCTCATATTTNTAAAGCCNTCGGGACCGTGGTANGCGCCCATTCCAGAGGCNCCNACTCCGCCAAAGGGCAGATCCTCTTGCACGTANTGCANCGTAATNTCGTTGATNCAGGCACCNCCACTNGGTACGTGATTGAGCAAGTACTCCTGTTCAGCTTTATCTTTGCCGAAGTAATACAGGGCAAGGGGGTTCCGACGGGGTTCAATTTTGTCTGGCACTTCGGTGATATCGGTATAGGTCATGANCGGNAGAANGGGACCAAAAATCTCCTCGTGCATGACCTGCATGTCNTCCGTCACGTTCTGCAGAATGTGCANCGGCATGCGACGGTTGTNTTCGGACGCNCGGGTCTTGTCAGCNCCGACGATGGTGAGCTTAGCGCCCTTTGCTACTGCGTCATCAATGTAGCCCTGCAATCTGGCAAAGTGTCTTTCGTCAAAAACGCCGGCATAATCGGAATTCTCGGTGATGTTCGGATACATCGACTGCGTCTCCTGAATCACCCGTGCGATCAGCTGCTCTTCGAGCTCTTCGGGTACCAAGACGTAGTCGGGAGAGAGGCAGAGTTGCCCACCATTTAATAGCTTGCCGAATGTCAGGCGTGTTCCCGCGAGCTCAAGCTTGGCGCTGCGACCAATGACGACAGGCGACTTGCCCCCCAGCTCTAGTGTCACCGGTACCAAGTTCTTTGACGCAGACTGCATCACTTTTGCACCGATNCGAGTAGAGCCCGTGAACAGCAAGTGATCGAAAGGCAGCTCCGCAAATTGTTGGCTGATAGCGGCGCCCCCGGTCACAACCGCGACTTCCTCTTCGGCGAAATAGCGGGGTATCACCTCGGCAAACAATGCCGCTGTTTCAGGCACGAACTCAGAGGGTTTTAGCATGGCTCGGTTACCGGCAGCCAGCGCACTCGTCAATGGGGCAACGGTGAGGCCAAAGGGCAAATTCCAAGGAGAAATGATGCCAACAACCCCCTTTGGGTAGTATCGGACTTGGCTCTTCCCGCCCAAAAAGTTCATGGGTTTATTNGCGCTTCGCTTTTCAGGTTTCATCCACGCTTTCAAATGTTTCATCGAATAGTCGATGGCCTCGACCTTTGATGCGAACTCTGAAAACAAGCTGAACTCGTAGGAGCGAGCNTCGTTGAACTCACGTTTGGTGGTGGCCGCGAAGGCGGTTTTGTTTTCAATGATCAGCGCCTTGAGTCTTTTGAGGCGGTCAATGCGTGTCGCATANGTGACTTCGCCCTCGGCGCGAAAATGACTTCGCTGTCGTTCGACCAATGCATTGAGATTTTGTTCGGTCACCGGTGTGATGTTGTCGTGTTCGGTCATGCCCATAGCGTCTCTCCGAGTTTGCGCTGCAGTGTCTGTCCGGCAATCTGCTGCGATTTGCCGACGCGNTTGCTGTGTTGAATTCGTTTAGGGNTTGGATNAGGCTTCCGCNCGGATGCCCTCTATGATGCGAACGGCATTTTTAATAAAAAGCGGTTCAGACGAAAAACTGGCGATCAGATTNTGCACATCGGTGGGCAGTGCCTCGTCAGCCAGTGACGGGCTCTGATCGGTTTGCGTCGCACCGATCAATAGCACCCCCATTGTTTTGACGACCTCAACCGCTTGTGCAGCGCTCAACTGGAGCGCTGTCGCGGAGCGTTTCGCAACGCCCTCCACCTGCTCGATGAAGATTCGTTTTGATTCGATCAGCCGCGGGATCGCAACATTGTGCTCAATGACATGTTCGAGTCTGATGAGTAANGGTAAGAAGACGCCATCGGCGAGTGCCGTGCGNTAGAGCAGNTTGGCATACGCCTCACTGGTGATGTCGTCCGATAGCGCATCGATGAAGCCTCGACTCCATCGCATTAAGCTTTGCTCGTAGAGGGTTAGGAACAGCGCTTCTCTGGTGTCGAAGTACAGGTAGAGCGTGCCCTTGGCGACGCCGCTTCTCTTGCCGAGTTGCGCCATCGAAAATGCTTCATAGCCCACTTCTTGAAAGTAGGTTTCAGCGGCTTCCAGTACGGCTTGTCGCCGCAGTGCCTTCTGTTCTGCGCTTCTCGCTCTCTGGTTAATCGAAATCGCTGCGCTCATCAGTGTCTCCCGCCTGCCTTGTTGTTCGGTCGCCTGCTCGGTGTGGCTTCACCTTCCGCAACCTTTAAGTGACCACTGGTCAACTATATAGCTGACCAGTGGTCATTTCAAGTGCGGGTAAACAAATAAGACAGTGCGCGGTAGGTCATGTGCAGACCTTGCGGCACTGAAGAGCGTTGGGCAGTGGGCCGGTATCCAGACGACGCGCGACCATAATGGCCGCTGCTGAAATGAGCGATGGGTGAGTCCGTCATCGATCAGTCGGCAGGTTACTGATTTCAGGGTGGCGGTCTCTGAAGGGGCGTGACGCCCAGACCGCCCGCATGCCTCTTGCGATCAACACCCTCTCACCGGTTACCGCGGTCGATACTCTGGCATACTGGTTGGGTCATCATTAGCAGCTCTGACTTATGGCCCACTACAGCATTCTCGACCTTGTTCCCATCACGCTTGGCAGCGACGCAGCCTGTGCGCTCGAGCGCAGTAAACAGCTCGCGATCAAGGCCGAATCCTGGGGTTATCATCGGTACTGGGTCGCCGAACACCACAACATGCCCGGCATCGCGAGCTCGGCCACCGCGGTGGTGATCGGACATTTGGCATCGGCCACTAAGACCATTCGTGTGGGGTCGGGCGGCATCATGCTGCCCAATCATGCTCCCCTGATGGTGGCAGAACAGTTTGGCACTTTGGCCACCTTATACCCCAATCGAATTGATCTCGGGATTGGCCGCGCACCGGGCACCGATGGCGTGACCATGCAGGCCTTGCGCCGCAATCTTGCCGGCAGCGTCGAGGACTTTCCCCGAGACGTGATGGAGCTTCAGCATTACCTCAAGCCGGTCCAGCCAGGGCAACGCGTGAGCGCAACGCCAGGGGCCGGCACCGAAGTGCCGATCTGGATTTTGGGGTCGAGCTTATTTGGCGCGCAACTCGCCGCTGCCCTCGGCATGCCGTTTGCCTTTGCCTCACATTTTGCGCCCAGCCAGCTGAGCGCAGCGATTCAAACCTATCGCGAACAATTCAAGCCCTCAGACACCCTTAAGGCACCTTACGTCATGCTGGGTTTTAATCTGTGTGCGGCAGACACCGATGAGCACGCCCATTTTTTACGCTCGTCCTCACTCCAGTCTTTCGTCAATCTCAGGCGGGGTGCGCCGGGTCCAATGCCAGCCCCCATCGAGGGGTTTGAAGCGAGCCTTTCGCCGGCTGAACGGCAGATGGTTGAAGCGATTGGCCAGTGCTCAGCGGTTGGCACGTTGGACACCGTACAGTCTCAGATCGGCGATTTTATTGCCCAGACGGGGGCGGATGAACTGATGCTGGTCTCGTCCATTTTTGACCCCGAGCAGCGACTGAAGAGCTACGAGCTTGGCGCGGTGGCGATGCAGAACCTGGCGCAGGGCAGTACGCCACGCCAAGCCNTTCGCTAGTTNAGTTATNNGCNNTCATCNCCGNGTCAACCGACGTGAGTGCNCGGTGGNTGAGCGTTGCAACCGCGTTATCGAAGCAGGCTTGCGGGGGTGATCACCCTCGATGCAGTCCCTCAGTGCGCCCTCATTTCTTGCCGCTCGAGGCGCAATAAGCAATGCCTTTTGTGCAAAAGGTGACAATTTGGGCGTCTTCGCCCGATTTTCGGCCTGTCCATTTCACCTGACAGCCTTTCTTGGGCTAACATTTGTTTACTAATTGAAAAGTCGGCATGATGAGCGTCCTTGGCAGCGTGGAGTGATAGCGCTACCGAGCCAGATTGTATTGAGATACCAATCAACGAGTGATGAAGGGGTAACAGAGAATATGAGGAAGCATGTGAGGATAGCCAAGAGTTGGTGGCTGGGCATTTCGTTTGTCACTGCGGGAGTCGGAGCGCAAGCCTTCGAGATGGATCGCACGCATCTCCCCATTGCGGAGCCTGATGCGCCCAAGTTTAAGGAGCTTGACGTTCGCGGTGTTGAGGCACCGCCGTTGTTCTCAGTTAAGGCGCCCGATGGCGCACCNAACGTTATTATTGTGCTGATTGATGACGTGGGCTTTGGTGCGACCACCCCGTTTGGTGGACCNATTAATACGCCGACGATGGATCGCTTGGCCGCGGGCGGCTTGCGCTACAACAACTTTCACACGACGGCGCTCTGCTCNCCCACGCGGAACGCANTGAAGACCGGTCGCAACCANCACCAGACCAATACCGGCTCCATCATGGAGAGCGCGACAGGGTTTCCGGGGAACACCGGAAAAATTCCTAACCGAGTTGCGCCAGTGGCCGAGATGATGCGCCTCAATGGTTACAGCACGGGCGCCTTTGGTAAGTGGCACGAGACCGCCGCCTGGGAAACCAGNGTCTCCGGTCCGTTTGATCGNTGGCCAACGCATTCAGGCTTCGACAAGTTTTATGGCTTTATTGGGGGTGAGACCGATCAGTGGTACCCGCTGGTTTACGATGGTGTGACNCGNGTGAACCCGCCCCACGTNCCGGGNTATCACTTTACNGACGACATGACNGATCANGCGATTGGCTGGATGAAGGCGCAGCANTCTATGACGCCCGACAAGCCCTTTTATATGTACTTCGCAACCGGCGCAGTCCACGCGCCGCACCATGTACCTAAAGAGTGGGCAGATAAGTACAAAGGTCAGTTCGATCAGGGCTGGGATCAGGTCCGTGCCGAGACCGTNGCTAAGCAAAAAGAGATGGGCATCATTCCTGAAACGACTGAGCTGGCCGGTCGCCCAGAGGATTTGAGTGCTTGGGAAGANCTNCCTGAAGATCANCGNAAGCTCTTTGCGCGTCAGGCCGAGGTCTTTGCCGGATTCATGGAGCACACAGACGTGAATATCGGCCGGCTGGTTGATGCAGTGGAGGATATTGGCGAGTTAGACAACACCATCATCATTTACATTGCGGGTGACAACGGCACCAGCGCCGAGGGTGGTTTCATCGGTATGTATAACGAGATGACCTACTTCAATCAGGTGCAGGAAAAGGTCGAAGATCTTTTGCCGCGTCTTGACGAGTGGGGCGGCGAATATACTTTTCCCCATATGTCAGCAGGTTGGGCGGTGGCCTTTGATGCACCGTTTAAGTGGACCAAGCAGGTTGCCTCGGACTTTGGCGGCACCCGCAACGGCATGATCGTTCACTGGCCTGACGGTATCGACAGTCAGGGCGAGATTCGCAACCAGTTTTCTCATGTGATCGATATCGCGCCAACCATTCTTGAGGCTGCCAATCTGCCCGAGCCCACAAGCGTGAATGGAACGGTTCAGGAACCCATGGCCGGCACCAGCCTCATGTTTAGCTTGAATGACGCTGATGCCCCTGAGCAGCACACACTCCAGTACTTTGAAATGTTCGGTAACCGAGCGTTGTATCAAGATGGTTGGTTTGCCCGCGTGTTGCACCGAGCACCGTGGCAGACGGGTAAACAGAAGCCGCTTGAGGATGACGTTTGGGAGCTTTACAACGCGAAGGAAGACTTCAGCTTGGTGAATAACCTAGCGGATCAGTACCCTGAGCGTGTGGCGGCGATGGAAGCCACTTTCATGGAAGAGGCCGAGCGGTACAACGTGCTGCCGATCGACGATCGTACCGTTGAGCGGATGAATCCAGCGATCGCAGGACGCCCTGATTTGCTCGGCGACCGTAAGTCACTCACGCTGTACGACGGTATGAATGGCATGTTGGAAAATGTGTTCATGAACTCCAAGAACAAGTCGAAGAGCATTA